>NZ_CP111036.1:1985813-2316782 GCF_026248685.1 Haladaptatus caseinilyticus
CACCACAGTACGGACAGTTGAAATCCGCTACACCGACCTCGTCGGGCATGTCGTAGGTGTAGTGCATCTCGAACATATCCAGTTCGCAGTCGTCGTCCGTGCATTTCACCTCAAGGGTCGCGGGCATACACTCCGATAGGCGTCGCCAACACAATAAGTAACCGGAAACGGCAGGTTCCCGGACGTATCGCTACGGTTCGCAATGACAGTAGGTGTCTACGACGTCACACTCTTCTCTGTCGGTCGGTGGGACGACACAGCAGTCCTTGACGACACCTGCGGAGACCGGCGGTTGGTACTCGTAGCAACCACCCTCACATTCGTTCTTCCTGTAACAGTCGTTTACTCGAATCGGTTCGTCGAACCGTGTGTCGAATTTGAGTCGTTCGCCCGTCGCTTTGGTTTCGACGTAGGCGAATGCGCGGTTCCGCTCGGGTTGCACGTGAACGTCCACCTCGTGGAACTCCGTTTCGTGGCGGACGCCGATTTGTGTGGTGTAAATGCCGTCCTGTTTCGTTGCGAGCAGGCGAGCTTCATGCCTCCTCCCACCGTTTGCCAACATATCGACGCGTAGATAGCTGCTGTGCAGATATCCCCTCGAAACGAGTTCCGTCAACAGTGGCTTGCCGATCCGGTTAAATGCGGCTTCAGCGGTCGATTCGTCGCGATAAATCTGCTTTACACGCTCCAACTTTCCGAGATCCATTTTCTTTGCTGATGCAGCACCTGAGAAACTTACCATTCCGAATCCGACGCTTGCACTCGAACCGACGGCCCGGAGGATGGACCGACGACTCGCCCCTGATTCATTGCATTTGATATCTCTGCTCATAAATGAACACTAGTTTTGCAAGATAAGTACGTTACCACTACGGAATTTGTGACTCCGTTTCGATTCGCTTCGGTGTCCGGAAACTCGTTCAAACGTGACCATCGAAGAGCGGTCGTATCCGCACCGTTTTATTCGTCCAGTCGTAAAAAAGGGATATGATCGACCCCGGAGCCACTGGGACGGGAACAACAGACCCGACGGCCCTCGACGTGACGCTCGTGGATGGTTACGTCGACGAACCGGCCCACTTCGGCGTGCCGCCGTACATTTCGACGTACCCCCGATACACGGCTGGGGCGCTCGTGGATGCGGGAGTGCCAGCGGCACAAATCACCTACCACACCATCGACGAACTCCGCGAGGACAACGCGAAATGGAACGATGTGGCGGACGCAGACCTGTTCATCTACATCGGTGGGATGACCGTCCCCGGCAAGTACGTCGGCGGAACACCCGCCGAACCGGACGAAGTTCGCAAGATGGCGTGGACGGCCGACGGAACGAGCCTGATGGGTGGCCCGGTCAAGTTCGGCGTCGGCGACGAGAATGCGGGTGGTACGGAAACGAAACGCGACGACCTCGATTTCGATTTCGTCGCGAAAGGTGATGTGGAAGCTGCGGCCTATGATCTCGTAGAAAGCGGGCTGGAAGGCTTCGGCAACCGTATGCGGGATAACGAGGAGATCGACCGCTGGGCCGAAAACGGCGCGTTTGTGGTCGAACAGCATCCGAACCACCCTGACTATCTCATTTGTGAGATGGAGACGTCACGTGGTTGTCCGTATCGATGTTCGTTCTGCACGGAACCGCTGTACGGAAACCCTTCGTTCCGCGAACCGGAATCCGTCATTGGGGAAGTCGAAGGCCTCTACGAGCGCGGTGCTCGACATTTCCGTCTCGGGCGGCAGGCGGACATTCTGGCCTACGGTGGCGATGGCGAGAAACCGAACCCCGCCGCGCTTCGAAAACTGTACGGCGGGATTCGTGACGTCGCACCCGACATCGGGACGCTCCATCTCGACAACATGAACCCCATCACCATCGTGGAGTGGCCCGAACTGTCCCGTGAGGGGATTCGCGTTATCGCCGAATACAACACCGCCGGGGACACCGCCGCATTCGGCCTCGAATCTGCCGACCCCGTCGTACAGGAGGAAAACAACCTGAACGTCACTGCCGAGGAGTGTTTCGAAGCGGTGAGAATCGTCAACGAGGAAGCGGGGTGGCGACCCGGGGAGGACGGCGAAAACGCCCCGACCTTCGGTTCCGAGGCCGAAACCCGTCTGCCGAAACTCCTCCCAGGAATCAATCTCCTGCATGGACTGAAAGGTGAGCGTCGGGAAACCTTCGACCACAATCGAGCGTTTCTTCAGCGAGTGTACGACGAGGGGTTGATGCTTCGCCGAGTGAACATCCGACAGGTCATGGCGTTCTCGGGCACCGAAATGAACGACGTCGGTGCGGACATCGCGAACGACCACAAGAAACTGTTCAAGCAGTACAAGCGAGCGGTCCGCGAGGAAATCGACAACCCGATGCTTCAGCGTGTCGCCCCGCCGGGAACCGTCCTCCCGAACGTTCATCTGGAGTACCATCAGGACGGGCGAACCTTCGGGAGACAGCTCGGAACCTATCCCCTGCTCGTCGGAATTCCGGGCGAGCGTGAACTCGGGCGAACCATCGACGTAGCGGTCGTTGACCACGGGTTCCGCTCCGTCACCGGCGTTCCGTATCCGCTCGACGTGAACAGCGCGACGATGGACGAACTCACCGCGATTCCCGGGCTCGGAAAACAGCGTGCCGGAAACGTCATCGTCAATCGGCCGTACGAGACGCCGGACGACCTCGCTGAGGCGGTCGATGTCGATTTGAGCAAGTTCGCACGGGCCGAAAAACCGGGACGTGCGGATTGAAGCCGAACCCCCGATTTTCGTTTCCCAACACCGACTGACCGCCGGCCCCGAGCGAAGCGAGGATTCGGCGTGAAGGAGCGATAGGTGGATGAGGAAACTGCCGGGAATCTGCACACGACACAACTTTTGAACGTCAGCAGACGACACGAATTCTAGACATCAGCGAGCTACGCAACCGCTATCAGCAGTCCACCGCGAGTGAGGACGGAGTGACGAACGAGCGGGCCGACGACTGAGCGAAACGAAGTTCCCGTGAGCGACGCAGGAGCGAAGGAGAGCACGGACGAGCTTGTTCTTCCGGAGTAAAGCGAGGGACGAGTGCTTTTGGTTCAGCTTTCACAGTGAGCCAGCAATGAGTGATGACGACGGTCACCGCTCTTGCTCGCGACCGTCCTAAAAGCTGGAGTAGAAAGGTGGCTGTCGATAATTCTTTAATGGTTGACTACTTGGTTTCAACTGGAGGTCTACGACCCTTGGAAATCTCTGACAAACTCCTGTGTCTGTTCAGCGCTGATGTTACTCTGAAAGGCGACGAATACGTCGTCTCGATTCCACGACGCGAAATCGACACGGGTTCGGTCGAACCGGGAGAAACCTACCGTGTTGCGCTTATCTCGCGTGAAACGGAAACTGAACCGAGCGAAAACCAGAGCGAAGAGACGGTAACGACGAGCGACAATGGCGGTCCTACCCCCGTTTCGTCGGAACCACAGCCCCCCGTCGAGGGTGGTGAAATTCGCTATGTCGAAGTCGAGGATATCGGAAAACAGGGCGACGGAATTGCTCGCGTCGAACGTGGGTACGTTATCATCGTCCCGGGCGCGGAAATCGGCGAACGCGTGAAAGTCGAAATTACGGAAGTAAAATCGAACTTCGCCGTCGGCGAGATTATCGAAGAAGAGTTCTAATCGCGACTTTTTTCTGTCATCGAGAGTCAAAGCGAGCGGTGCGTGTCGTTCACGCCCACTCGTTGTCCTCCGGAACGATTCGACTCGCTATCCCTCGTACTCTGTTCCGTCGGGGGTTTTCGCACCTTCGGAATCGTGGACGACGACGTCGCCCGAATCGGGATTCGCGGGTTCGTAATTGTCGCGCACCCCGATTGCCTCTTCGAGTTCACGGACTGCTCGTTCCTTGAGCGAATCCGCGAGTTCCTCGGCGTGTTCCCGGTCGATATCTCGCCCGAGACCCTCACACTCGTGTGCTCGGACGATACCGGATTCATCCACTGCCTCACCCATCGGCTGGCTGGTTCCGTCCAGTTCGACGCTGAAGGGGTAGGTCTGACAGATAAGCGGTCGGTCGGGATGTACCGAACACGCACCCGTGCCGTCGCCGTCCTCCTCGTAAAATCGGCAGTCGCCGCAGTCGTCGGTTTGGAGTGCCCATTCGAACGTTTCACCTTCGCCGTCAGTTAGTCCGTAGGGCATCGGCCGCGCCACGTCCCGGAAGTCGTACTCCGTTTCGTCCGCTAGTTCGCGGACTTCGTCGGGGAACACCGTCGCGGTGTGGGGATCGTCGGCCTCGCTGGTACAACAGGCACCACAACGCGTACACTCGAATCCGATGTCCTCGATCGCGTCCGCGAGGTCGGCGCTGTCGAGTGCTTTCGCGCGTTCGAGTTCGGCTTCGAGACTCTCCACGAGTTTCAATTCGACCGACCGAGGAAAATCATTGCGGCACGGCGCGCTCGCCGTCCCATCGAACGTCCCCCTCGACCGCCAATTTTTCGAGATGAGCGGCGACGGTTCGCTCGGCGAACTCCCGAACGCCGGAGATGTCCTTGTCGTAAGCCGAGTCAGTGATCTCTTCGAGCGTTCTCGCGCCGGCTGCTACGGCTTCCCGAACGGTCTTTTCGCGACGGAGCCGATGCTCGATGAGTCGTCGAACCGTCGTCCTCGGCTGGCCGATTACTGGCCCGTGTCCCGGGTACAGCGTTTCGGGATTTCGGGCATATAGTCGTCGGAGCGAGGTGAGATAAGCCCGCAGGTCGCCCTCTCCGGCGGCGATCATCACGCTCCCTTCCTCGATGGCGAGGTCCCCCACGAGGATTTCCCCGTTTCTTTCGAGCGCCACGTGGTCGGGGGCGTGCCCGGGGGTTTCGATGACGGTCAGCGAATCGATTTTCGTACCCCCTCGGAACGTCCGCTCCGGCGTAACTCCCGCTGCGGCCTCGAATCGTGTTTCCCGGCCCTGTCGCGCCCAAACGGTCGCATCGCACGCTTCGGCGTAGTGAGCGACTGCCCCGACGTGGTCCGGATGCGTGTGAGTCACGAGGACATGCTCGATGTCGCTTTGTTCGACTATCCGGTCGAGTTCGTCCGTTCGTCCCGCCGGGTCAACGAGCACCGAACCGACCACGTACGCGTTCGTGGTTCCGTGGGGAGCAACCGTGTCAGTCGGGACTGGAATGAGGTTCATGGTTGGAAAACGGGTCGTACTCGAAAAAGATCTCGCTTGCTCCCGTCGTTCATGTGCCGATGAAACGAAAGCGACGGATCGAAAAGTGGGAGGTAGTGCAGAGGGTTACCGGATGACTTCGACGGAATCAGTCGTTTAAAAGGTAAACCTGCTTTCGCGCATCGCGGAAACTGTGGCGCGAGACGACGAGGTCCTGCTCTTCCAGTCGGGTCAGGGCGTAGCGAACGGTTCGGTCGGGGAGAAGCGATTCGTCGGCGAGTTCGCCCTGCGTAAGCGCTTCCTCGGTCTCCAGTACCTTCGCGATGAGTTTCGCGCTCGGGGGGAGTTCACGCAATCGTTCGCGGAAATCACCTGCTGGTTTGGTCGCGGTGGTGCTCATGCTAACACCGCGCCCGAGGGACGTGGTAAAAGTTGGCTATATGGGTGTTCATACAATATCAACTCCTTTAACGTGATTATATCACATTTTAACAACGTGACACGTCGGGCAGAAACTACAGTACGAATCCCGTCGTGGCCCTGCTATGGAATCGATTCCAGACGATTATCACGACCTATTCGAGCGAAAAACGTTCGCGAATCTCGCCACCGTAATGCCGGACGGGACGCCACAGGTAACGCCGGTGTGGGTCGGATACGACGGTGACCACGTTCTGGTGAATACGGCGAAGGGACGGCAGAAGGAGCGAAACATCCAGCGCAATCCGAAGGTCGGATTGGATATGCTTGACCCGGATGACCCGTACCGATTCGTCTCGGTTCGCGGCGAGGTGGAGGAAGTGACCGAAGACGGTGCGGTCGAACACATCAACGAACTCACCAAACGGTACATGGAGCGTGACGAATACCCGAATCTCGGTACGGAACAGGGTCCGCGTGTTATCGTTCGCATCCGCCCCGACCGCGTCGTGACCAGCGGCTAATTCCACTCAGCGGCTCAGTGGTGTGTTTTCGGCCCGTGGTCGGTTTTTGGTGCTTCGCTGTGACGGTTGTACTGGCCAAGCACACATCCGCAGTCGGGACAGTGGACGACGATCACTCGTTCGTACTCGTGGCGAACGAGCTCGTCCGCGGTGAACTCGCCGTTACAGTGTTTACATATCGGCATCCATACCACTACGTGGTGTACGTGAGCAAGGTGCAAAACAGTTCGTGCAACCGTGCGTTTCTCCGTTTGCCTGTCCGCTTTCAGTACCGTTTTATCCCCCCGGCGAGGTACACCCGTGTGAAGAAAGTGTGAAGGGACAGGAATGGTATCAGGCTACGGAGGTGGCCGAGGAATACGACGAGAAGCGATTCTCCCGTGGCGGCAGACTCATCGACCGCCGTGAGAAGGAGGCAGTTCTCAACGCGATCGGGCCGGTCGAGGGGAAGCGCGTCCTCGAAATAGCCTGTGGAACTGGCAGATTCACCGTCATGCTCGCCGAACGAGGTGCCGATATCGTCGGCCTCGATATCTCATCCGCCATGCTCCAACAAGGCCGACACAAAGCACGAAATGCTGGCGTCGCCGACCACCTGGAGTTCATGCGCGGGGATGCAGCACGCCTCCCATTCCCCGACGACTATTTCGATACCGTATTCGCGATGCGGTTTTTCCACCTCGCGGACACGCCCGCTTCCTTCCTGAGCGAAATGCGGAGGGTCTCCAAGGAACAGGTCTTTTTCGATACGTTCGCCGGGCCGAGCACACGTAGTCTCTATAACTGGCTGTTACCGATGGGGTCGCGGCTGTACTCCCTCGACGACGTGGAAAAACTCCTCGCCGAAACCGGTCTTTCGCTGGTCGATTCGGACCATGATTGGATTCTCCCCTACGGATTTTATCGAAAGATTCCGGACGTCGTCGCGGAACGGATCCGGGAAATGGATACGGCCATCGTCGAGTCCGCGGTCGGTGATCAACTCGCGTCCGTTTCGTACTGGAATGCCCAAGTGAAATAGACGCGTGCCGAATTACTTTTACGTTCCCGGTATCTGAAAAGCGGATATGAACCTATCCGTGGTGGTTCCGACGCTCAACGGGAAAAACCCGCTGAGCGCAAGCCTCGATGCGCTCTCCCGGCATGCGCCGGACGCCGAGGTCGTCGTCGTCAACGGGCCATCCGCGGACGGAACGACCGGAATGGTGTGTGAACGCGATGACGTGAGCGCGCTCGTGGAAATCTCCGACCGAAACCTGAACGTCGCACGAAACGCCGGAATCGCCGAAGCCAGCGGTGACGCGGTCGCGATTATCGGCCAAGATGCCGAAATCGAGTCGTCGTGGTACGACGGCGTCGAGCAAGCGATCGCGACCGGCGCGGACGTAGTCACTGGGCCGGTTCACCGGATGGTTAGAGCTGGGATGACGACTGAAACGGTCGAAACGCGGACGATTGCAGGGCGGGACGTGACCTACTTTTCCGGTCAGAACGTCGTGTTCACCCGCGATACTATCGAAGCCGTCGATGGGTTCGACGAGAACCTGAACACTGGCGGCGCGCGTGACTGTGCCCACCGACTCGCCAGTCTCCATCGGTCAGTTACGTGGTCGCCGATGGTCAGTATCGGCCGGGACGAACGCGAGGACGAGGGGATCGAGCGTGATTGGGATGTCAAATATCGCTCGCTTGCGTACCGAATGACGAAAAACTACGGTCCGCGTCTGACGGTTTTCAGACGGACGATACAGGACGCAGTCGCCGACGCCAGAAAGACGGGACGAGACGTGGCGTCGGGTGACGCCGAACCGTCTGTTTGGGCGAGCTGTGGGAAACGTGTTTGTAAGGGTATCGCGGTCGGAACGAAAGACGGAATCGCCGCCCGTCTGCGTGACCGAAACGGTTCTCGAAACCCCGCCGGTCTTTCCTCCCGTGCGGACCGCGCCGTCGAGCGATACGATTGGCGGGACGCCTAACCGCGCTTGTTGATGCTGTTCCCGGCGGTTTTTTTCGATATGACGATTCGAACTGCTAGACGCAAGCCTCGAGCGAACGAAATCCCCGAACGATTTCAATCCACGGAAAGTGCCTCGACGACACGGGACGGATTTCGCGTAAACACCTTTCGCATAGCGTCTTCGGGTACGTCCAAGGTCAAAATTTCCATCACTGCGACGTTCGGATGGGCGTTCGGGGCACCGCTGCCGAACAGCACGCGGTCGGGATGTTCCATGATGGCGCGCTCCATCTGGTCGCGGTAACGCACGAAACTCGTGTCCAGATAGCAGTCATCGGAGGAATCGAGCAAGTCGATCGCCTCGTCCATCAACTCGCGGTTGAGCGGATAGCCGCCGAAATGCGAGAGCACGACGGGGAACGACCGGTCCAGAAGGGTTTCGGTCGCGTCGGTCGGGGTAAACCCCTCGCCTGCATGGACGAGGACGGGGAGACCGCCATCCTCCAGTCGGTCGAGAACGGACTCGTCCGGCAGGCCATCTTGCACTGGATCGAGTTTGAACCCATGGAATCGGTCGTCGTAGGCGTACTGTTCGATATCTTCGGGAGAGGTGTGCCAGTCCTTCCGGCGGGCACCGAAATTCCGCAGTCGCGCCGTAGCGTTTCCGGTCGGATCACGCGGGCCGTTGATTCGTGCAAAGGTGACGAAAGGCCGTTCGACGCTTCGTCGGGCGACGGCATTGTTTGCACGGAGATAGCTTTTGCCGTCCTGCGGTCCGGCAAAAACGACGGTCGAAACGACGCCCGCTTGATGCATCTCGCGCTCAAGCTTCTCGGGGGAGATGGCCCGTCCCCGTGCCGTAACCGCCTCTTCTACGGGAAGACGGGAATGAACGTCGACGACGCGAAAACGGTGCTCCAGTTCCAACATCTGAAATTTCCTCGCGCGTAATATTATTTGAACCTATCGGTCGTCACGTTCGAATCCGGGATGTGTGTCGGCGTGTCATCCCGCGAACGTAGTGGAAAACTTTATATAGAATATCAATCATTCGTTGTAGTGATGTCAGAATCAGGCTTCGGACAGCGACGCATGGGCGGACGACCGATGTTCATCCTCAGCGAGGATTCCCAACGAACACACGGACGAGACGCTCAGTCCTCCAATATTGCCGCTGGAAAAGCGGTAAGTGAAGCAGTACGGACCACGCTCGGCCCGCGTGGTATGGACAAGATGCTCGTCTCCGACGACGGTGACGTCGTCATCACCAACGACGGGGCGACCATCCTCAACTCGATGGATATCGAGCACCCCGCCGCACAGATGATCGTGGAAGTCGCGCAGACGCAGGAAGACGAGGTTGGCGACGGAACGACGACCGCTTCCGTTCTCGCGGGCGAACTTCTCGCCAAAGCCGAAGACCTGCTCGAACAGGACGTTCACGCGACGACCATCGTCGAAGGCTACGCCCGCGCACGAGATATCGCAGTGGAAGCCATCGATGACCTCTCGCTCGCCGCAGATATCGACGACGAGATCCTCAAGCAGGTCGCCGAATCCAGCATGACCGGGAAAGGAACCGGCGATATTACGACCGAACGGCTCGCCGAAGTCGTCGTCAACGCCGTGCGACACGTCGAGGGCGACGAGAAGGTCGAACGCGACGATATTCGTGTTCACACGCAGGTCGGTTCCAGTTCCAGCGCGACGGAACTCATCGAGGGTATCGTCACCGACGCCGAACCGGCACACAAAAACATGCCGCGCTCGGTCGAGGATGCCACCGTCCTCGCCACGGACGGTACGTTCGGCGTCCGCGAGACGGAACTCGACGCGGAATACTCCGTGGACAACGTCGATCAGCTCACAGCGGCGATGGACGCCGAGGACAACCAACTCAGAGAACTTGCCGATGCCATCGCCGACGCCGGTGTGGACGTCGTCTTCTCACATTCCTCCATCGACGACCGGACGGCCGCATACCTCGCCAACCACGGCATCCTCGCCTTCGAGGACGTCGATGACGACCTGACGACCGCAATCGCACAGGCGACGGGCGGTAAACGCACCGGCAAGCCGGACGACGTGGACGAGGACGAACTCGGTCACGCCGACAACATCCGTGTCGAGAAGTACGGCGACGAGAACCTCGCATTCATCGAGGGTGGCGCGGCCGCAAAATCCGTCACGCTCTTCGTCCGCGGCGGGACGGAACACGTCGTTGACGAACTGGAACGCGCACTGAACGACGCGCTCGATGTCGTCTCCGCAGCCGTCGATACCGGAAGCGTCGTCCCCGGTGCAGGCGCAACCGAGATCAACATCGCAGGCCGCGTTCGCGACGAAGCAGCGGGTGTCGAAGGCCGCCAACAACTCGCTATCGAGGCGTTCGCCGACGCCATCGAAGTGCTCCCACGTACGCTCGCCGAAAACACGGGTATGGACCCGATCGACGCCCTCGTCGACCTCCGCGCCGCCAACGACGACGAAGCGGGGCGCGCAGGAATCATCTCCTCGGGCGAGACGGGCACGATCGCGAACCCAGTCGAGGAAGGCGTCATCGACCCCGCCTCCGTCAAGCGCGAGGCAGTCGAAAGTGCTACCGAAGCCGCGACGATGATCGTCCGCATCGACGACGTTATCGCCGCGAAGTAAACGGCCGGAGTCGAGAACACGGTTTTTTGTTTTTTGCCGGTCGAAACGGTGCTCCGTACGCCAAGTAGCAAACCCTAACCATCGGGCGTCCCAACACGCTGACCATGAGCGAGCGCATCGTTTCGAGTCGCCCCATCTTCCTCGCGACTGCGACGACCATCGTCCTCGTCGCCGGGGGAATCGGCTTCGTCGTCGGGACGACGGGGCAGAACCGTGGCACGACGATGGACCTGTTTGGCGTTCCGCTGTTCGAGATGTCGCCGATAGCGATGGCGCTGTTCGGCATGGTTCTTACGACGTTCGTGCTGATTCTGCTGTTCAGCCTCGTCACCTACGCATCACGGTACGACACCGAACAATCGGCCTGAACAGAACTGTTATTTCCCTCGAATGATTTCCGGTTGACATGGCAACCAAATCCTCCACCAGAACCAGCAGGGGACGAAGTTCGATATACGAGACGCTGGCGATTACGCTCACGATTCTGCTGGCGAACATGCCGACGCTCGGTGCGTTCTACGTCGCACTCGACACTTACGATGCTGGCATGGGAATCGGTTTCTTCCGGTATCTAACGACGACGATGAGCGGCGCGCTCATCTTCGCGATCCTCTGGACTGGCATCGTTTTCTTCGCGTTCGGCCCCGCGTTGGTCGGGGCGAGGGATCGACGGTAAGGTATCGAACTGATCTACACCGTCGGTAGCCCCCACTCGTACCGAATCGCTAGCAGACGGAGACTCAAGACGACTCCTGCACAGGCGATGGCACTCGTCTGCGAACTGACTCCACCCTCCACCAGTACCCAAAACGACATCCCGCCGAGCAGCGCGCAAGTCGCGTAGAAATCCTCGACCAACACCGAGGGGACGGTCTGGAGGAGCAAATCGCTGATGAGGCCGCCGCCGACACCCGTCACCGTCGCAAGCAGCACGACGCCGAAGGCGGTGAGTCCGGCATCGTGAGCCACGAGCGCGCCGGTCGTGGCGAACGCGGACAGGCCGATCGCGTCCGGAATTCTGACGACCGGGCGTTCGGTCAAATCGTCGCCGAATCGCGAAAGGCCGACGGCGATTGCAACACCGACCAGTGCGACGCTTACGTCACCCATCGACCGGAGGGCGGCGGGCGTCGTGTTGACCAACAGATCGCGGGTAACGCCACCGCCGAGCGCGGTCATCACGCCGAGAACTCCCACGCCGAGCAAGTCGAGGTCGGCGTCGCTGCCGCGAAGCGACCCGACGACGGCGAACGCCAGTAACCCGACGACGTTCATGATTCCGAACGCATCCATCGTTATCCCGTTTCCCGCGTTTCACGCATTATTTTTCCAATCGAATCTCGTCGCCAACGGCGACGCCAAACGCATCGTCGCCGCGTCCTTGGTTCACCGCGAGTTCGACGTTGCCGTGGCTTCCGACCGTCACGAGCTGACGGTCGAGTGCGACGTGTGCGTACGACGGTTCGACCGGCGCGGACGTTCCGTTCACTTCGATTTCGTCCACGGCATCGAGGAAGCCGCCGGGAACGTTCGTGATGGCGTTGCCGAAGTCGTCCACGACGAGGATTTCTCCCGCCGCCGCCGATTCGCGGATTGTCGGCTCCGGGAATCGTAACGCTTCGAACTCGCCGGTGGGTTCGATGTCGGGGAGGGTTTCCATCGAATCGACGCCGGTTTCGTGGATCCGGGCGGCAGCGGGCGCGAACACGTCCCGACCGTGGAACGTCGAACTGTTCGCGTCTTCGTATTCGATTTCGAAGATTTCGCGGTCGCCAAGCTCCCGGGCGACGGGAAGCAAAACGCCGTTGTCCGGGCCGACGAGCGCATGGTCACCTGCTCGGACCGCGATCGCTGCGCGGTCGGTGCCGACGCCGGGATCGACGACGACGAGATGGACCGCTGGCGGGAAGTACGGAAGTACTTCGCGGAGCCAGAACGCGGTCGTTCGGATGTCCTGACGTGGAAAATCGTGTGCGATGTCCACGAGACGGGTATCGCTGTGTCGGCACAGCACGCCCTTCATCGCGGCGGGATACGGCGTACCGAAGTCTGACGAGAGCGTTATCATACGCCGTTGGAGTCGGTCTGGCTGACACGCTGGATACGCTCGATACCGCCGCTTTCCTCGATGACTTCGGTGACCGGTTCGGGAACGAGCTTCTGCCAGTCACCGCCTTCGACCATTCGGTCGCGGACTTCGGTACCTTCGAGGACATCACGGTTGAACATCGGCGATTGGCGAACTTCCACGCCAGCCTCCGTGAACAACTGGATAACGAGGGGATTGTTCGAGTAGGCCACGTCGAACTCCGGACTCATGCTTTGGACATGGCTCACCCACACGGAGTTCCTGTCCAAGTCCTCGATCGGCACCGCGTAGGTAACCAAGTCGGAGTCCACGAGGGATTTGGTTATCATCATGATTCGCTCGCCCGCCGTGAACGGGTCGTGCCGAGTGTGTGAGTCCCCGGCACTGCCGATGCCGAGGACGAGTTCGTCCACTTCTTCTGAAATCGTCTCGACCACGCTGTGGTGGCCGTTGTGGTAGGGTTGGAAGCGCCCGATGTAGAACCCGCGGGTCATGGTCGATTCGTCGGCCAGCGATTGTATAAGAGTGACGAGTCGCGTCCGGGCAAAACCGCCGTGTTTCACAGGTTTCCGGCCAACTGTTGGAAACCGGCACGCAGGGTCGCAGGGAGAAAGTATATCAGTTCGCCTGCCCTCGTTTGAATCACACCGAACGAATTCTATGAGTAACGACACCGAAGCTCCACCACCGGAGCAGGAAACTGAGCAGGAGATAGATAGTCTCGGTAGCGACGTCGAAACCGAGATTTCCGACGACGTTTCGGAGGATGATCTGCTCGGTGGTCTGGAGATAGAAAGCACGGAAGAGGTCGAAATCCCCGACCGATTGGTCGATCAGGTCATCGGGCAGGATCACGCCCGTGACGTGGTGATGAAGGCGGCCAAACAGCGCCGTCACGTGATGATGATCGGCACGCCCGGTACCGGGAAGTCGATGCTGGCGAAGGCGATGAGCCAACTCCTTCCCAAGAAGGATTTGCAGGACGTCCTCGTCTACCACAACCCTGACGACGGGAACGAACCGAAGGTTCGGACGGTTCCCGCTGGGAAGGGTGAGCAGATAATCGATGCCCACAAAGAAGAGGCTCGTAAGCGCAACCAGATGCGCTCCTTTTTGATGTGGGTCATCATCGCCATCGTGGTGGGATACGCCCTCCTCATCGCTGGCAAACCGTTGCTGGGCATCCTCGCCGCAGGTGTCATCTACCTCGCGTTCCGCTACGGCTCCCGTGGAACCGACGCGATGATTCCGAACCTGCTGGTGAACAACAGTGACGTGACCAGCGCGCCGTTCGAAGACGCAACGGGTGCACACGCCGGCGCGCTGCTGGGCGACGTCCGTCACGACCCGTTCCAATCCGGCGGTATGGAAACGCCGAGCCACGACCGCGTCGAACCGGGTGCTATCCACAAGGCCAACAAGGGCGTGTTGTTCATCGACGAGATCAACACGCTCGACATCCGGAGTCAGCAGAAGCTGATGACGGCGATTCAGGAAGGCGAGTTCTCCATCACCGGCCAGTCCGAGCGGAGTTCGGGCGCGATGGTGCAGACCGAACCCGTCCCGACCGACTTCGTCATGGTCGCGGCGGGCAACCTCGACGCGATGGAGAACATGCACCCCGCGCTCCGGTCCCGTATCAAGGGATACGGGTACGAAGTGTACATGGACGACACCATCGACGACACGCCGGAGATGCGCCGCAAGTACGCGCGGTTCATCGCACAGGAAGTCGAGAAGGACGGTCGTCTCCCGCACTTCGACGAGAACGCGGTCGAGGAAGTCATCCTCGAAGCCCAGCGCCGTGCTGGACGGAAAGACCACCTCACGCTCAAACTGCGTGACCTCGGTGGTCTCGTCCGCGTCGCGGGCGACATCGCTCGTGCGGAGGACGCGGAGTTCACTACGCGCGACCACGTCCTGCAGGCGAAGCGACGCTCGCGCTCCATCGAACAACAGATCGCCGACGACTTCATCGAGCGACGGAAGGACTACGAACTCACCGTCTCCGATGGCGACGTCGTCGGGCGTGTCAACGGTCTCGCCGTCATGGGCGAGGACAGCGGTATCATGCTCCCCGTGATGGCGGAAGTGACGCCGTCGCAGGGGCCTGGCCAAGTCATCGCGACCGGTCAACTGAAGGAGATGGCAGAGGAGTCCGTCAAGAACGTCTCCGCCATCATCAAGAAGTTCAGCGACGAGGACATCAGCGAAAAGGACGTTCACATTCAGTTCGTCCAGGCGGGACAACAGGGTGTTGACGGCGACTCTGCGTCCATCACGGTCGCCACGGCCGTCATCAGCGCGCTGGAAGACGCCCCCGTCGAACAGGACGTCGCCATGACCGGTTCGTTGTCGGTGCGCGGGGACGTGCTCCCCGTCGGTGGCGTGACCCACAAGATCGAAGCCGCTGCGAAGGCGGGCATCAAGACGGTCATCATTCCGAAAGCGAACGAACAGGACGTGATGATAGAGGAAGAGTACGAGGAGATGGTCGATATCATCCCCGTCTCGCATATCAGCGAAGTGCTCGAAGTGGCCCTCTCGGGCGAACCCGAGAAGGATAGCCTCATCGACCGCTTGAAGAACATCACCGGCAGCGCGTTGGAACACGAAATCGGCGGCAGTACGGGTCGCCCCAGCCCGCAGTAGCCGGTTCCGCAGAATTCGTTTTTAGCTGTTTTTGTGACGCGGAGTCGTGACGCTACGTCGTCCGTTTCCGGCGTGATTCGGGCAGTGGTTAATGTGTGCTCGTGATACGATCGAGTTGGATTCGATGGCGTGACGATAGGGGTGAGCGGGCAGGCCGCTGGCCTGCCCGGCCCTGTCGATTTGGCCGGGAACGGGCGAAAGAGCGCACCGAAAGTGGCGCTTCGCGCCGCTGAGAGGAGCGAGTGCGTTCGGGCGTGGCTTGCGCCTCGCGGTTGCGGACAGCATATTTCTACCACGACGTCGTTTCGTGACTCACCATCGGCATGGTGTGAGACTCAAAACAGCAGTCGGTACGGCTATACGCGAACCGATCACTGCTCGCTCGTTTCGGACAGCATACCGTGAGAGTAGATACCTTTTCACCGCCCCCCATCCAACACAAAACCGAATGCCCGCGCCGAACTGGAACGCGTTCACCGCCGTCACGCTGGTCGTCCTCGCCATCCTCATCGCACTGGCGCGGGCCTCACAAGCGGTGCTGACCGGAGAGGGAGGCCAGTTGGAAACCATCCCGGAAGCAGGAGAGGAGTCGCAATCCGACTCGGTTCCGGAATCGTTTCCCATCGGCGGGGAACGATCAGTCCTCGAAAACAACCGGGCACCGTCCGAACCGGACCCGACTCAACCAGCGTCAGAGCAGACTTATCGGACGGACGAACACCCCGAGCAAACCGGTGAGCAACCCAACCCAGCAGAGGAACTGACGACGGGGATGCTCCTGTTGAACGTCGCGCTGAGTCAGGGCCTCTTCGGCGTGATTCTCGTTATCTCAGCGATACTCGCGGCGATTCCGCGCTCCGCGCTCGGTATCGAATCGGCGACCCGCTTCGAACTCGGCGTCGGAATCGCCCTCGGTGTCGCGTTATTCGTGGCGAACGAACTCGGTCAACGGGTAGCCGACGCCCTCGGTATCGAATACGAGGACGGTCTGCGCGAACTACTGACGCCGGACTCGGTTCGGGGGTGGGTGCTCCTGCTCGGCGTCGCCCTTCCCATCATCGCCGGGTTCGAAGAACTGCTGTTTCGGTCGGCACTCGTCGGCGTTCTCGCCGTCGGCTACGACATTTCGCCATGGCTACTCGCCGCCTTTTCGTCGGTCGCGTTTGCCGTGGGCCACGGCGCGCAAGGGCCGGGGGGAATCCTCGTGACGGGCACACTCGGTGCCGTACTCGCCGCGGCCTTCGTCCTCACGGGGAGCCTCCTGGTCGTCGTCGTCGCTCATTATCTCGTCAACGCGTTGGAGTTCGCCGTTCACGCGGGCAACGAGACGTGAAAGACGAGTCGCTGCTCGCCGTCCGTTCATAGCGTCGCCGTTCGCGGTTCGAGGAACGGAAGTTCCTCGCTGTTCTCGTGAACGACGAAAGGAGAACGAGAGTAAGAAGGGCTATCGCTCTTCGGAATCCAGCACGCGAATCTGGTCACCGCGCACGGTAACCGGAATCGGGACGGTCGCCTCGTACAGTTCGACCGTCACCTGGTCTTTGCCCTCGTCGATACGCTGTACCTGTGCCTTCTCGCCTTTGAACGGACCGGCGATGAGTTCGACGATGTCCCCCTCCGCGATACCCTCCACGTCGGGCGTGGGCGAGAGGAAGTGTTCGACTTCGGAAATGCTACTCACGCCGGGCACCATGCTTCGGGCGTGTGGAATCTCCTCCAGCACGCGGGTGATGACCGCGTCGTCGTCCGCCTCGACCATCACGTAACTCGTCAGTGAGTCGGGGGCGAGAACGGCGTGGATTTCCGGTTCTTCGCGGTTGACGATCATGTCCGCGACGGTTCGTTCCTGACTGGCCGTGGTCTTTACTGCGTAAATTGGCATCGTGGTCACCTAGGCGGGGAGGAAGCTCATCACTGCGAAGATGACGAACCCGAGCAGTCCGACGAGGACGATACCCGCACCGGCGATTTTCGAAATCTTCGAGAACTCGTCCCACGAGGGCGTACTCGCCAGTTTGAGTACGCGAACGTACGACGCGACGTCGAGTTTAACATCCATAGTTAGTTGTGTTTGGCTATCGGGCTTTTTCTATCTTTCCAAGGCGGTTGTCCCGCGATGGTGGTTCGATTCGGGGAAATACGTCTCACCTGCTGGCAGAAAATGGGGAAACGACTCTACAGAACGACGCGACTACTCTACGTAGTCGATATCTTCCATTCGACTCTTGGCTTGCGCCTGCGCTTCCTCGTTACGGCCGTAGATTTGAGCAGACTGAACCCCCGTGACGACGATCATCGTGCGCATGGTGCCTTCCAGACTCTCGTCGATGGACGTCCCCCAGATGATGCGGGCGTCGGGATCGATGCGGTCGTAAATCTGTTCGACGACGCCTTCGGCTTCCTCGATGGACATATCGTTCCCACCCGTGACGTTGACGAGTGCGGATTTCGCGCCGCTGATGTCCACGTCGAGGAGCGGCGAGCGTAGGGCGCTCTTGACCGAATCCTGTGCCTTCTGGTCGGAATCGCTCTCGCCGAGGCCGATCATGGCCACGCCACCTTTCTCCATGACGGTTCGAACGTCGGCGAAGTCCAGGTTGACCAAGCCGGGCTTGGTAATGAGTTCCGTGATTCCCTTCACCGAGCGCATGAGCACTTCATCAGCTACTTTGAACGCCTGCTTGACGGGAAGTTTGCCGACGGAATCGAGCAGTCGGTCGTTCGGAACGACGATGACCGTGTCGCTCACGTCGCGTAGACGTTCCAACCCTGCCTCGGCGTTCGTGCGTCGAACCTCGCCCTCCGCCGTGAACGGCGTCGTGACGATAGCGATGGTGAGCGCACCTGCCTCGCGCGCCGCCTTCGCGACGACTGGAGCACTTCCGGTACCCGTTCCACCACCGAGTCCGGCGGTGACGAATACCATATCGGAACCCTGAATCGCGTCGTAGATATCCTCCTGACTCTCGAGTGCGGCTTCCTCGCCGACCTGCGGAAGCGACCCTGCGCCGCGTCCGCTGGTTTTCTGTTCACCCATCAGGATTTTCGTGTCCGCTTCGATCTCGACGAGATGTTGAACGTCGGTGTTCGCGGCGACCAGCGATGCGCCGTGAATACCCTCCTCGGCCATCCGATTGACCGTGTTTCCGCCGCCACCGCCACATCCGACGACGGTGATGTTGGTTTGGAGGTCTTTGAGTACGTCCTGCAGTTGGTCATCTGTCATCGTTCCCGACGGAGTCGTCCCCGACGGGGTTCCGTCTTGTGAGGTACCACCGAGTTGCGACTTGGGGGAGGTCTGTTGGTCCCCTTCCGCCTCCTCAATGGCGTCTTCGACAATGGAATCCATCCTTGAGGTTTGGTTTACCAACGCAGATTAATTATCTTTCCCCTCTGGATGACGTATGTCAGACGCATATAGCTATCCAACAAAGCAAGCTTTATTACTTTTCGAATTTGGGAGAAATTTATCAAGAAGAATAAATCAGATCGGAAATGTATGTGTGCGATCAGTTCTCACTGCATCCGGCGAGATAGTTCTCCCATTGACCGTAACCGCCGTGCCTGACGAAAGTTTTCCGAACTTGGGGCCTTCCGAAATTCCCAGTTTGCGTGCCTTCTCGGGGTCGAAGGCGACTTCTCGCACCACGACTTCGTCCGGCGTCCGCTCCACTGCATCGTACTTCCGGTCGAGGAGCGCCACCAACGCGTCGATGATGGCGTCGTATTCGTCCGGTCCGCGAACCGCTGCACGCCCCACAACCCGCGTTCCGCTTTGATCGGTTTCGAACGCGATGGCGTGTTCTGCAACTGCCGCCCGTGTTTCCTCGCGGTCGATTCCTGTCGCGCTGTCGAGCAAGTCACCGGGAAGCGAGACGAGTTCGAACTCGGGTTTGTCGCCCTTCGAACCGTCGAACCGACGCGCGGCTGCACCAAACCGCAGGCCGGACTCGACGGACGACAGTTCGGTTTCCAGCGTCTCTACGAGCGAGAGGGGAACACCGGATACCTCCCGCACCCACGTTTCGCTCACGATTCGGTAGCCGAGAGCGGAGATGACCGATTCCAGTTCCGGGTACTCCCCTTCGCAAACGGCGTACTCCGCGCCACTTCGTTCGAACGCTTGACGAATCGTTTCCCGTGACTCCGCTGGTGGACCCATCGTCTCCAGATTCCAGTCGGACGCGATATGGCCCACCGCCCAGTCAGTCTCTCGGACGATCCGCTCGAAACGCGGAACGTAGTGGCCACCACCGAACCCGACGAGTTGTCGCTCGCGGGTCGGTTCGACGCCGCGAAGATCGAGGATGGCACGAGCTACTGCGCGTGCCGCCGTCGAATCGTGCCACTGCTCTTCATCGCTGCCGAGTTCTACGAACATCGACGGGACGCCGACTTCGCTCGGCCCGTGATGGGTACACTCCATCCCCACATCGTACGATTCCGGCGCGTGATCGTCGAACGCGCGGAGCAGTTCGGCCTGCGCGTTCGGACTGGATTCCGCTAGTGTTCCGTCTTCGCCACCGTACTCCGCCGGTCCGAAGTTCCCGGTAAAGTGGGTGGTCAACAGTGGCCCGGTGTCGCCCGAATGGCGCGAGGCGAAAACGAGTAGATCCGGATTCGAGAACGCCTCGGCGACGTGCTCGATATCGAGGTGGAGGGATTCGAACTCGCGGAGTTCGAACCCCTCGGTTCGGTAGAATCGACCCCCGCCGTCGGCGTCGGGGCGGGAGTCGTCTTCGTGTGCTGTCCATCCCGTCTCCGAACGGAGATACTCGCCGATATGCTCCGAGGCGTGATCAGCGCGACTGACGACGACTGCGATCATACCCACAACTCCGCGCTAAAATCGAAAAAGGGCGTCGATGCCGTTAGAAGCGCCGATACCGTCAGACCTGTTCCGCCGGACTTCGTTCCCCACCCTTGATGCGCCGATAGACGCGTCCGACGAGGAGCTGGAACTCCTCCCGGCGGTACGCGAGCAACAGGAGACCGAGAACGATGTACACGACACTGAAGCCGATGAGTGCTTCGTAATGATGGAAGCTCGGGAACAGCTGGACGAGGAACAGTCCCAACAATGCGACTGCCTCTCGAATACTGATATTGAAGTTGACGAGAATGGTCAGTGCGAAGAAGCTCTGTGCGGCGGTGAGCCAGATTTCACCGTTCTGTTTGTCACCGAGCGGAAGCGTGTGAAAGTTTCCAAGGGAAATGCTGTACACGAGAACGAGCGTCCCGATGAGAAGCGTCCACTGGTTGAGCTTCGACGAGATGAGTGCGTTGAATGCTGCCGTCGAGCGCGCCTTGTTGACGAGGTAGGCGACGACGATGAGTTCCGGACTCTCGCTGGCGAGCGGCGCGACCCACTGAATCATCAGGAACGGTGGAACGCCGATTTGTTTCCCATATTCCTCTAGTCCGTGTGCGAACGGTTCGACCGCGGTGAAGATGACCAGACCTGCGAAAAGGAACATCCCGACGTATATCGGAACGCGGATGTTTTTCGTGAACGATTGGAAGTAAGCCGGAATCCCGACCTGTTCTTCCTCACTATCAGGTGCGTTCAGCGTGAAGAGGATGTACGTAAAGTAGAGTCCGACCAGGAACAGCATGTCGGGCCAGCCGATGCCGCCACCGAGGGGAACGAGGAAGGCATAGACGGTTGCGACGAACAGAAAGAGGATTTCGGTCGAAATATCCGGGTCGAGCTTCACGCGGTCGGCGAGGAAACCGCTACGGTTTTCGACCGCGGGGTCGTTCGTCGTCTTCGCTTTGTAAATCGCGAAGACGGCGATGGCCGACCAACCGAGTCCGATGAGGATACGATTCGCACCGGTCATGTTCGCGACGGCGAGGCTCGCGTTCTCCGCTCCGCGAGGGGTACCGGCGAACGCGCCCGCGTTCCACGCATACAGTGCGTCAACTGCGTACTCCGGAGCGACGGCGAGGACGGCGAGGATCGCGAGCGCGAACGCACGCGGGACGTCCTCTTCCGCCGTCTCGGCCGCCCACGCCAGCAGGAACGATGCGCCAAGCACAGAAATTCCCGTAATGGCTATCGTCGCGAGATTCGAAAGGCCGTGGGCGTGGCCGGTCGCCCACAACCCCATCCACGGTGCAGTCAGGAGGACCGAGAACAGAACTGCAGTAAGGGGGTGTCGTAATCGTCCAGTCATCGAAATTGATTTTCTTCCCCCCGCAAGTAACGCTTGCGTTCCGGAATCAGGGGAAAAGGAAGAACACGAACACGCCGTACCCACCGACGAGCAGCAGACCGTTGAATCGTGAGATGCGGTGGTGGTGGGCCATCAGTGCCATCGCCGCGACGGTGAATGCGACGAGGAATGGAAACTCGAACGTCCGCGTCGTTACCGGAACGTTCACGGGGACGACCAACGCCAGCACGCCGATGACTGCGAGGATGTTGTAGATGTTGCTTCCGATGACGTTGCTGATGCTGAGGTCCGCCTCGTCGCGAGCGGAACTGACCATCGAGGTGGCGAGTTCGGGGAGAGAGGTGCCGAACGCGACGACGGTCAGACCGATGAACAGGTCCGAAAAGCCGAATCCGCGGAGCAGTTCGATGCTCCCCATGATGAGCAGGCGCGACCCTGCCAACAGGACGGCGACTGCGAGGACGAACGTTCCGACGGTACGAGCGTCGGCGGTTCCGTCGTCACCAACCTCGTCCCTGACGGCGGCCGCGTCTCCCGCTCGGCGCGTGTGCCGAAGGATGTAGACGGTGAACACGCCGAGGACGACGAGCAACAGCACGCCGTCGGCGGTGGCGAGCGTGCCGTCGCTTCCGAGGACGACGAGCAGCACGACGGCAGCGAGCATGAACGACCCATGTCGCCACAGCAGGTCCCGGTTGACGGCTAACGGTTGGACGAGTGCGGATGCACCCAAGACGAGGCCGATATTGGCGATATTCGATCCCACGATGTTGCCGAGGCCGATGTCGCCGGAGACGGAAACCGCACCGATGAGGCTGACGAACAGTTCGGGTGCAGTCGTGGCGAATGCGATTATCGTCACGCCGATAGTTACAGGGGCGATACCGACCCCGAGCGCGAGCGATGACGCGCTATCGACGAGCAGTTCTGCACCGACGTAGAGGAGCACGATACCACCGAGCAGTAACGACACGTCGGCGATCGTTCCGAGCGTGAATAGCGGCGCATACATATCCTTCCCGTTTATTTCACTATCAATATATATTTCTTCCGACGGATGGGCTTATCCGGGTCCGAACAACAGGTATCGTATGGACGTATATGGATTGGTCGGCAACCCCGTCGGCCACTCGCTGTCGCCGCCGATGCACGAGGCGGCCTACGACGAACTGGGAATCGATGCGCGCTACGTCACCTTCGAACCCGATGCTATCGGGGCAGCTATCTCCGGTGCACAAGACCTCGGCATCGAGGGACTGAACGTGACGATTCCGTTCAAAGAGGATGCGCTCTCGCACGTCGAACCCGATCCGCTCGCGGACCGGATCGGGGCGGTGAACACGATCGACTTTTCGGGCTCGGCACCGCCAGCCGGCTATAATACGGATGCTGAGGGGGCGCGCCGCGCCTTCGAGCGCCACGACGTGTCGCTTGCGGGGACGTCAGCGGTCGTCGTCGGCGCGGGCGGCGCGGCACGGGCAATCGCGTTTATGCTGGCGGATGACGGGGCGCGCGTTCGAATCGCCAATCGGACCGTTTCGCGCGCCGAATCGCTGGCGGCGGTTGTCCCGGAGGCGAGTGCACATGGATTGGAGGCACTCGACGACATCGTTCCGGACGCAGATATCCTCGTCAATGCCACGAGCGTCGGGATGGAGGACGACGCGTCGCCCGTCCCGGCCGAGACGCTTCACGGGGACCTCGCGGTGATGGATGCGGTGTACAGTCCGCTCGAAACCCGACTGATCCGAGAGGCGGCGGATCGTGGCGCGACGACCATCGATGGCGCTTGGATGCTCCTGTTTCAAGGAGTCGTCGCGTTTGAAACCTGGACCGGACGAACTGCTCCGGTCGAGCGAATGGACGCCGCCTTGCGAAGACGCCTTTAAGTGATGGGGCTTTGTACTGTCCTGTAATGGGGCTTATCACACGGCTGAAATCGTTGCTCGGTCTTGGCGATGAGCGTTCGAAAACGCGCCAGCGCGACTCCGGCGTTACGATAGAACGCGAACCGACCGAAGCGAGAGAACAAGCGGACGCGTCGAGCGAGCGGGCAGTGAAGCAAACTGAGAACGAGGTAGCGACCGGCGAGTCCCCGGAATCGGACACCAGCGTTTCGACGGAGGACCTCGTCGATGCGGATGAACCGACGGACCACATCGAGGAAGCCGAACCCGAGAACGCTGCGGAACCAGCCGAGGCAACCGGACCGAGTGCACAAGCAGGACAGCCTGCCCAAACCGAGGCGACGGAGCCCGAACCGGAACCGGAGGAGCTCACCGAGGAGGGGGAAGTCGAATCGAAATCCGCCGACGACGAACGGGCATCCGAAACCGACGAAACCGAACCGGAAACCACGGACGAATCCGAGATGACGGAACCGGAGGCAGCGGAACCAGAATCGACGGAATCAGAACCGGACGTGGAAGCGGGCCGTCCGCTTGAGGATGTGAAAGGAATCGGCCCAGCGTACGCCGACCGCCTTCGAAATGCGGGCGTGGACGATGCGGCGCAGTTGGCGGTCGCCGATTCCGAGGAACTCGCGGAGAAAACCGATCTCTCGGCGAAGCGAATCGAAGGCTGGATAGAGCGTGCAAAATCGATGTGAAAAACCAGTGGTCGTCACCTCGCGGTCCGCGTACCGCGAGGTGGCCCGCGACGCACCGATCGGTGCGAGAGTCCCCGTCGAAGTTCGCGTCGAGGTCGACGACCCCTTCCTCGCGTATCGGCGGGCACGGGACGGAACTGGCGGCTTTTATTTGGCGACGACGGGGGGACAGTCCGGATGGGGCTACTTCGGTATCGAACCGAGCGAGCGATTGCAAACGCATTCGAACGCGGAGTCCGTATCCGGTGGTTCGGGCCCGAGCCTCGGCGCGCTGGCTGGCGTTCTCGACGGCGAGGAACTCGCTCGCGGCGATTGCGATGTTCCGTTTCCCTGCGGCCTGTTCGGGTGGATTTCCTACGACCTCGTGCGCGAACTGGAAACGCTTCCGGGCATTGCTGTGGACGACCGTACCCTACCGCAACTCCAGTTCGGACTGTACGATCGCGTTGCGGCGTGGGAGGCGAATCGGTCGGACGCCGACGGTTCGGCGGGAACGACCCTTCGGGTTACGGCCTGCCCCCGACTCGACGATCCCGACGAGACCTACGACGAAGCTCGAGAAACGGCGCTGGAATTGGCACACTCCGCGATAGATGGTAACGAAGGTGTCGGAAACCCACCGACTGACGAGCGAGGGCCGTTCGTGAGCAGTTGCGGGCGGGAGGCCTTTGCGGAGCGCGTGCAGGCGGTCAGACAGTATATTCGCGACGGCGAGACGTTTCAGGCAAACATCTCCCAGCGACTCGAAGCACCCGCGAGCGTGCATCCAGTCGAAGCCTTCGATGCACTCCGACGGGTAAATCCCGCGCCGTACTCCGGATTACTCGAATTTCCGGGCGTAGATTTGGTGAGTGCCAGTCCGGAACTCCTGCTCGACGTGGAGGGTAACCGGGTTCGCACGGAACCCATTGCGGGGACGCGAAAACGCGGGGATACACCCGCAGAGGACACGGAGCTCGAAGCCGACCTGCTCGGCGACGAGAAAGAGCGTGCCGAACACGCGATGCTGGTCGATTTGGAACGAAACGACCTCGGAAAAATCGCCGAGTATGGCTCCGTCGAAGTGACCGACTATCGTCGGGTCGATAGATACTCGGAGGTGATGCACCTCGTCTCGGACGTCGTCGGGCGTCGTCGCCCCGACGTCGGACTGACGGACGCGATCGCGGCGGTGTTCCCTGGAGGGACCATCACGGGCGCACCAAAGCCTCGGACCATGGAGATCATCGACGAATTGGAATCGACGCGGCGAGGACCGTACACGGGTAGCATCGGCATGCTTGGCTTCGACGACCGTGCGACCCTTAATATCGTCATTCGGACGTTGGTTCGGTTTCGTGATGAGTATCACCTTCGCGTCGGGGCCGGAATCGTACACGATTCCGTGCCGGAACTGGAATACGAGGAGACGCTTCGAAAAGGGAAAGCGCTGGTGCGTGCCATCGACGAGGCTCTGGAGCACGAGGATGGGTTTTCGGTCGAGTGACCGTAACAAATCGGTTTCGACCGAATCTGAACTGTTGACGGGGTCTCCAGCACGACACTTACAAGTAATCGAACGTCCGTCACACGCGACCGACGAGGTACGTCCGAGAACCGTATTCTCGAACACAGCTCCGTCAACTCCGGAACCCCCCAAACCAACAGGGTTTACCAGCGACCCCGCTAATCCACCCATACGTTCGACGCCATTCCCCGGACTCCCGACTATGATCTTCGTCATCGACAACTACGACTCGTTCGTCTACAACCTCGTCCAATTCGTGGGTGAGTTCGCCGCGGAGGTCGTCGTTCGGCGAAACGATGCCATCGATATCGAGGGGATCCGTGAGCTCGATCCGGACGGTATCGTCGTCTCCCCCGGTCCCGGAACGCCCGACGACGCAGGCGTTTCGGTGCCTCTCTTCCGGGAAACGACGTACCCCACACTCGGTGTCTGTCTGGGTCATCAAGCACTCTGTGCGGCTAACGGTGCACCAGTGGTTCACGCCCCCGACGTCGTCCACGGAAAGTCGTCGATAGTAACCCATGATGGCGAGGGTATTTTCGCCGGGCTACCCGAGATGATCGAAGTCGGACGGTATCACTCGCTCGCAGTCGAACGAGACGACCTCCCCGACGGACTGATCGAGACGGCCCAAACCGCGGACGATTGTCGAACCGTTATGGGAGTTCGCCACGCCGACCGTCCCCACATCGGCGTACAGTTCCATCCCGAGAGTATCCTGACTGACGGTGGAAAACGACTGGTTCGGAACTTCTGTGAACTGTGCAAGACGCGAGACGAAAGCGAGAGAGGTGAGTCGTGCAATTCCATGTGAACGGCACCCTCGTCCCGGCCGAGGAAGCCACCGTCAACGTGCGCGACCGGGGGTTCATGTACGGCGATGCGGCGTTCGAAACCCTACGCGCCTACGATGGCACGGTGTTCGAGTGGGACGCCCACGCCGAACGGCTCGACAAGACCTGTGAGGTGCTTTCCCTCGATCACGGAATCAGCGACGATGACCTCCGGTCGCGAATTCGGGAGACGCTGACGGCGAACGACTTGCGGGACGCCTACGTCAAATGTTCGATCACGAGGGGAGTCCAGCCCGGAAAACTTACCCCGGGCCCCGCAGACGATCCGACGGTCGTCGTCATCGTCGCCGAACTGCCACGTGGTGGAACGGGTGGCGAATCGGTTTGGAACGACCCTGCAACCGTCGAGGTGGTGAAAACCAGGCGTGTACCCTCCAAGGCACTTCCCGCGCACGCGAAAACACACAATTACTTGAACGGAATCCTCGCTCGTCTCGAAACCGAGGCCGACGAGGCACTCATGCTCGATTCGGCGGGTACCGTGACGGAAGGCGCGACGAGCAACCTGTTTTTCGTCCGCGAGGGTGTGCTCCACACGCCCTCGCTTTCCGGCCCGATCCTTCCGGGAATTACCCGCAGTGTCGTCCTCGAACTGGCCGATGAGGACGGAATACCGACCCGGATTGGCAGGTACACCCCGGCAGACGTTCGGGACGCGGACGAAGTGTTCATGACGAACACGACGTGGGAAGTTCGTCCGGTCGGGTGTCTCGACGATATCGCGTTCGAAGTCGGCCCCATCACTCGGGAACTCGCGACGGCGTTCGACGCGCTGGTCGAAGCGCGCCACTATTGAAAAGCCTCAAGCCACTTCGTTGGCTATTTCCTGCCGATGGACGAGAATAGCTGCATCGCCACGCTCGCCGAAATCCCCGACCACAGCACCTTCTTGTTCACCATTCGGGATGGGTTCGACGAGGAGGAGGCCGTCTTGGTCATGCAGGACGACGACGTGCTCGCATGGAAAAACTACTGCCAGCACTGGACGGACGTCCGCCTCGACAAGGGCGACGGTGCCGCGATGCGCGACGGCGAACTCGTCTGTGGCAAACACGGCGCGCTGTTCGAGGCCGATTCGGGTGTCTGCTCTTACGGCCCCTGTGAAGGTGCGGTTCTCGACCCAGTCGGCGTGACGGTCGAGGACGGTGCGGTGTTCCTGACCGACCCGGATTACGAGTTCGTCCAACAGGGATCCTCGATGGAGTACGATTTGTCCTCGAACCGGTCGCTGGGCTTCGAATAGGTTCGATCGTTCACCGGCGTGGCTTTGCCCCCCTAGCTATCCTCCCCGACGGATCGTAAACGTCGGTTCGTCGATGGCTTCGCTCTTGCATTCCGGACACCGAGATGGGCGGTTCGCGGGGTCATCGAAACGGTCGAATCCGCAGTCCCGGCATTCCGGCGGGGCGACGAGCAGTCGTTCGCCACCGGACTCTACCGACCGAGCAACGTGTTTCACGTGTCGAAGTGCCGTGCCGGCCGTGATATCGAACTCCGCCGCGAGGACGCTCGGTGAAGCGGGCTGATCCCGCAGAAAGGCTGTTATCCGTTCCCGCGTCGTCTCGTCGTCGGTCATGATTTGGGATTTGTGTCGGGTGTTCAAATTTCTACCGTGGATAATGTGACGACGTAAAATGTTTTCCCGTAGCAGTACATGTACTAACGTGCGATGGGGGAAGTATCGGATGGACGTGAGGACGCCATGTCGAGTAGCCGTACCGTTCTTTTCGTAGAACACGAAACTGATATCGCACGGTCGCTTTCCCGTTCCGCCGGCGAACTAACGGTGCACATCGAGTCGTCCGCGGCGGACTGCCTCGACCACCTCGACCAACGGGCGATAGACTGCATCGTCAGCAACTACGACTTGTCGGACGGTGACGGTATCGAACTCCTCGAATCCGTGCGCGCGAAGTATCCAAACCTCCCGTTCGTCCTGCTCACGAACGAAGGAAGCGAGCACGTCGCCAGCGAGGCGATCGCGGCGGGCGTAAGCGATTATCTCCCCACGACGGCTGTCGATGATGTAGACGTCCTCCGGGACCGAATCGAAGTTGCCATCGACAAACACCTCGGAGGAGATGGCGAGAGCCGGATCAAAGCACTCACGACCGCTTTTCCGGACGTTGCATTTCTCCTCGACGACAGGGGTCGTTACTGCGAACTCTTGGTCGGGCCCAATACCGAAAGTCTGGCCGCGAGTTCTCCCGCAAACCTCGTCGGGAGATCCATGCACGACGTGTTTTCCGAGGCGGAAGCGGACCGGTTTTTGGCACACATCCACCGGACGCTCGACTCCGGGCGTGTGGAGACGATGGAGTATCCGTTGGAAGTCGAGCGTGGCCAACGCTGGTTCGAAGCCCGCACGACGCCGCTCGGGGCGAAAATCGATGGCCGAGACGCCGTCGTTTGGGTCGCACGTGACATTACCGACCGGCGGGACCGGGAACGAAAACTGGCACATCAACACGACGAGTTGGAGACCCTGAACCAGATTCACCGCGTGATTCAGGAGGTCATCCACGAACTCGTCCACGCCGCGACTCGGGACGATATCGAGCAGTTAGTCTGTGAACGACTGGTCGAATCCGATCTGTACGAACTCGCGTGGACCGACGAAAGCGAGGTGAGTCGAGAGGGGGTTACACCCCGAACTCGCGCAGGAGGCATCGACGGCTATCTCGACACCCTCATTCAGTTTGGGAACAACATAGAGGACGATCCTGCGGACGTGGCCATGCAAACGGGTGAACTACAGGTCATCCAGGACGTTCGAGAGACGAAGAAAATCCCGTCGTTCGTCTGCGAGGAGGCACTTTCACGCGGTATCGAATCCGGGATTTCCATCCCGATTTCGTATGGAAACACGATTTACGGCACGCTGTCTCTCGTTTCGACGCGGAAAGGTGTGTTGGGGAAGCGGGCGCAGGCCGCGCTCGAAATCCTCGGCGACACTATCGGGTTCGCCATCAACGCCGCAAAGAACAAGAAGATACTGCTATCGGACAGCTCCGTCGAACTCGAATTTCAGGTTACCGACCCACGGGAGGTTTTTTTGACCGTCTCCCGAAAGTTGAACTGCCAGTGTCATCTGCACGGCCTCGTTCCGGCTTCGGATGGAAAACTGCTTCACTACGTTCGAATCAACGGTGCACAACCGGACCGTGTCGAGGAGATGGTGTCCGATGCAGAACAGGTCGAGGAGTGCCGACTCATCGACATCGACGATGTCGGCTTCGTTCTCGAAACCGTGATGTCCGAATCGACGATCAAGAAACTGGTCGAGGCAGGTGCTGCCGTGCAGTCCGCGACTGCGGACGACGGTGAAGTGACCATCATCGCCGAAGTGCCACATGATACCGATGTTCGACAGGTCGTCGATACTTTTCAATCGGCCTATCCGGACTCACAGCTGGTGGGGAAGCGAACCGTCGACAGGCCGACGCAGACGACACAGGATTTCCGCCAGTCCCTCACCGAACGACTTACTGAGCGGCAGGTGACCGCACTTCGGACCGCTTACTTCGCAGGTTACTACGACTGGCCTCGCGGAAGCAACGCGGAGGAAGTGGCAGGATCCCTCGACATCGCCTCGGCGACGCTTCACTACCATCTTCGTCGGGCACAGAACGAACTGCTATCCGCCTTTTTCGACGGATAGCGCGTGAACGACACGTATTGAACTGCATTGGCTACCGCGGTCAGTCCCCGACGCCGACCGTCGGGTGGGTCGCTGTGGTCGATCCTATGGGCACTACAATGAAAAAGGACTTAGGGGGCGGGAGTGACGGTCCTTCCATGAAAGCCGTCGTCCTCGCGGGCGGATACGCGACGCGCCTGTGGCCCATCACGAAACACCGGCCGAAAATGTTTCTCCCGATCGGTGAGACAACGGTCATCGACCGCATTTTCGCCGACCTCGAAGCCGACGACCGTATCGACACGGTGTACGTCAGTACGAACGAGCGATTTGCGGACGAGTTCCGCACGCATCTCGAAGCGAGCGAGTTCGAAAAGCCGAAACTGAGTGTCGAAGATACCTCCGAAGAAGACGAGAAGTTCGGGGTCGTCGGCGCGCTGGCCCAACTGGTCGAGCGTGAGGAAGTCGATGACGACCTGCTCGTCATCGCCGGAGACAACCTCATCAGTTTCGACGTGGGCGACTTCGTGGACTTTTTCGAGGCGAAAGAGTCGCCGATTCTGGCCGCCTACGACGTTGGAAGCAAAGAACGCGCGAAATCCTACGGTCTCGTGGAACTGGAAAACGACCGCGTCGTCGATTTCCAAGAAAAGCCGGACGATCCCAACTCGACGCTGGTTTCCATCGCCTGCTATGCCTTTACGCAGGACAATCTGCCACTCCTTCAGGAGTATCTAGAAGACGGTAACAACCCGGACGAACCCGGCTGGTTCCTCCAGTGGTTGCAAGCCCACGAACCGGTCTACGCCTACTCGTTCGAGGAAGCCTGGTTCGACATCGGCACGCCCGAGAGCTATCTCGACGCGGTGGCATGGTATCTCGATGGCGAATCGTACGTCGCTGACAGCGCCAGTCTCGACGACACGGATGTCGGTGAAAACGTCCACGTAATGGGCGGTGCGGAACTCGTCAGCGCCAGTCTCGACAACGCCATCATCTTCTCGAACGCGACGGTTCGGGACTGTGACGTGCGCGACTCCATCATCGACGAGAAGACGCACATCGAAAACATGGACCTCGCGGGCGCGCTGATCGGTGCGCACACCCAGATCACGAACGGCGCACGCGACGAGTAGCGACGAATCACGAATCCCTTCTCCGTTGAACCGTCTTCGTAGTGACAGCCACCTTCGCTGAACGTCTCCCAGAATCGTGTCGTACCGTCACGGGGCCTATTCGAACGCCTCTCGAAGCGCCTCGCCAGCGCGCTCACGCACGTCGTTGGCCGCTTCGACACCTGGGAACGGTTCGGAGAGGCGACGCATGTTAGCGAAGTCGTGAATCATGTCGTCGTAGTGGGTGTGGTCGACGGGGATATCGGCATCGGCGAGTGCCTCACCGTACGCAAACTGTTCGTCGCGTAACGGGTCGTATCCACAGGTGAACAGGGTCGCCGGCGGTAGTTCGGCGAGGGTCCGTCGCGGAGCACGCAACGGCGAGGCTCGAAGGTTCGCCCCGTCGATATCGTCCCGAAGGTAGTGATTCCAGAACCACACCATTCCCCGGGTAGTCAGGAAGAAGCCGTCGGCGTTCTCCTCGTAGGAGGGGGTGTCGAACGAGTGGTCGGTTACGGGGTAAAACAACACTTGGTGGTCGATTTCCGGCGCGTCTAGTCCCTTTTCGACGGCCATCTGTGCGACGACGGTCGCGAGATTACCGCCCGCGCTCTCACCAGCGACGGCGAGTCCCTCACCCGCTCCGATTTCGTCGGCATTGTCGGCGGTCCATTTCACCGAGAGGTACGCGTCTTCGACGGCAGCGGGAAACGGATGTTCCGGTCCCTTTCGATAATCGACGGAGACGACGACACAGTTGCCCTCGTTCGCGAGCGAGCGTGCGACTCCGTCGTGGGTGTCGAGGTTGCCGACGACCCACCCCCCTCCGTGGAAGTAGACGACCGCTGGAAGCGTCTCGTTCGGGTCGGGGTCGTAGATTCGAACGCGGATATCCCGTGCGTACGCCGGTATCTTGCGCTCCGCTACCGCCGCAACCGGTTCCGGATCGTCAGCCGGAGTAAACAGCCCACCGAGCAATGCTCGGGCCTGTTCGGGCGATTGGTGGGTAAGGTCGGGCGCTCCTTCTTCGACCAGCGTGTCCAGCAATGCCCGGGCGTCCGAATCGAGTTCCGCCGCTCGTCGCTCGTCTATTGGAGTGCTCATCGAATACGGTACGACACCGTTCTCCATAGTCTCGCTGGCCCACGACGACGGTCCATGCGACGGATGGAATGCTGCGCCGAACTGCCCGCTCGCTTCGCTCGCGGAGAACACCCTCACCCTAATGTAGCATCCGTAATTCGTACCCGTCCACGTGTTCCATCCCACGTCGTATCGTATTCCAGCTCGATTGGTCGGTCCATGTGTGGTGCATCCGTCACTAACGTCTCGAACTCCCCGCCCTCGCCCAAAACGTGAACACCGTACTCGTCGTTGAGTTCAGCCAGTTCGGCCAATGCTTCCTCGTCCACCGTTCGACCGAGCCACGATTCGTCCAATCCGTAGGCTGCGACCTGGACGATTTTGATTTCGAATCCGGCGTCTATCATCGCGTGGCCGAGTTCGCGTGGGTTTTTCTGCCAGAGGGGGGCGAACAAATCGATACCGAGACGGTCGCACAGGGCTTGGATTCTGCTCGTCTGGAACTCGCTTTCGACCGCACCTGCCGTGACGCCCGCCAAATCGAGGTCAAGGTCACGAAGCGCGGTTTCTAGCGTTTCCGTTTCCTTGTCGCCTTGTGCACCTGCGTCCTCGACGGATTTGGCGTCGAAGTCCCCCTCGACGTTCACGAGGGGAATGCCGATGCTTTCTGCCACGAGCGTCGTGAGGGTTGTCGCCGGAACGTGATACATGTAGGAATCGCCCGCCGGGTGAACGGTGAGCAGTCGTTCGACGTTCAAACCATCCTCGAGCGCTCGATAGAGCGCCCACGAGGAATCCTTTCCGCCGGAAAAGAGGCTGACCCACGCCTGCTGGTTCATGGTGTGGTTTGCGAGTGGGAGAATAAATGGCCCTCGGTTACTCCACGATTTCCTCTTCGAACGACGTTCCACTCACGTAGGACGCGACGCGCACGCCGAGGAGGCTGACGAAGACGCCAAGCAGAACGTACACGGCGAGTCGTGTTCCGGGGTCCAGCGTGAACTGGGAAACGGTCGTCTGACCGACTGTAATCTTCGGAACGGCGACAGGGGCGATTTTTCCGTCTCGTTGGAGGAAGTAGGCCGAAAACCCACGAACGACAAGTCCGACAGCGAGGACGCCGAACGGAAGATTTAGGTGAGAATTTCGAACGCGGTCGTTCCGGATTGCTTCGTCCAGCAGTCGGCCCATGCTCGCAGTGAGGGCGGCGACTGCGATCCACGGAACGCTCTCGAACGTGAACGCCATGGCCGTCATGAGGATTCCTTCGGAGGACTCCAACGGGGCGGCACGGAGCGCGCCGACGAAGACGCCGATGAGCGACAATCCGAGGCCGACGACGTAGGTGACGATGGAGACGCGACCGGAGTACAACGCGTCGCGCGCCTCGGCGGGTAACTCACGGAAGTAGTCGCCGATCGCGAGCCCTTTGTACAGGACGAACAGGCCGATAACCGCGGTGATGGCGGAGGTCGCCATGGCGAGCCCCCACTGTAACAGTAACACCGGAAACGCGATGAGGGCGATACCGGTCGGGACGAGCACGGTCTGTCGAAGCTCCTCGTCCGCGAGGAACTGCTTCAGGAGGTAGTACGTGGATTCGATGTCGCGGGCCTGTCGGACGACGACACGGTCCACCGCATCGACGCGGACGCGGCTTTCGACGATGGGGACGAGCCGCTCGTCTTCCGCGCTGTCGATGACGATGATCGCCGAGTCGGCCTCGTGTTCGGCGACGAGTTCGTCCATCTGCGCGGCTACGGCACGGTCCGCACCGACTCGCGTTTCGGCGGTGCCGGAGATGACTGCAACCGTCGTCTCCTCGTCGCTATCGCGGAGGTCACGGGCGACGCGGAGGGCTTCGAGTAGGCAGTTGACACTCGAATCCTCGGGGTCGGCGAGTCCGACATCGGTGACGAGTGACCGAACTGCTTCCCACCCGGCGACGGGCATCTTCAGTCCGGTCTTCCGGCCGATATCGTTGTTTCTATCGACACACACCACGAGCGTGCTCATTCGGTATCTCATCCCAGACGGGCAGGGGATAAAAAGGTCTTCTTTATGCCAACTAGTTGTCGTTCGGAGCCGTGTGTGCCGTTCCCCATATTTTTGGACCGCCTAAAAATCGGAACGCTTTAGTTGTTTAGGTATGCCTAAACCGATATATGCAAACCGACAGGCGGACCCTGTTAAAAATCGGTGGTGCGGCCGCTACGAGTTCTCTCCTTGCTGGATGTGGGGCCTTTACCGGCGAACTGAACGCGAAAGACGTAACCGCGGAGGCGGCAATCGCCGCCGAGTGGAACGCCATGCGCGCACGACTACACGACGCCTTTGCGCTCGGCGTCGCGGGCGAGTTCGAAGCCGGTGTCTCCGTCGCCGAGAACATCTTTACACGGTTCGAGAAGTCGAGCGGCGAATGGGGTGCACACGAAAAACTCGAACACACGAGCGAAACGCAGTACGAGGAGTTCGAGGAAGCACTCGGGCAGTTGAAGACCGCTCTCGAAGACGAGAACATGGACGAGGTGAAAACCGAACTCAACCTCGGTAACGAGCACCTTCGAAAGGCCCAAATCGGGCTGGTTGGTGAAGCGAACGTTCACGCGCTCGATTTACAACTACTCGGCGCTCGGTTCGAGGATAGCGCGATGCTGGCCGATGCTGCGACGTTCAAATCGGCCCGAACCGTCGCTGAACGAGCGCTCTCGGCGTTCGAGGACGGCACAGTTCACGACGAACTCGAATCGGCGAGTTCGGAGACGTACGAGTCGTTCGAGAGCGCGGCCAAGACGACGGTCTCCGCGGCGAAGAAAGAAAGGAAAAGCGTAGTCCGAAAGCAATCGAACGCGGCCGTGAAAGCCGCCGTTTCGGGGTCGTACGAACTGGGAACCGAGAACGCTGCCGGCGCGGGGCACATCGCGGTCATGCAGGGACAAGGCTTCGACGCCAAAGCCCTTGCATCGCTCGGCGGCCCCTCGAAATCGTTCGCGCACGCCGCGAGCCTGAACACGTATCGTGCCCGAGCTACGGACTGCAAGTGGCTCGCCGAACAGGGTGCGACCGGCTACGCAAAGCGCATGGCGAAAGACATCTTCGCCCATTTCGAGGGCGCAAAAGCGCACGAAGCGCTGGAACACGCGAATCACGACGCCTACGAGAAGTTCGAACACGGACTCGAAGAACTCGCCGCCGCCGCTGGAAAGGGGAACTCCAAAGCCGTCGAACAGGCGGTCAGTGAAATCGACAGCAGTCTTCGAACCGGAATCGCGGCGCTCACGACCGAAACGGAAGCCGCCATCCTTCAGTCGGGCTTCCTCCGTGCACGATTCGGCGACGCGCTCGAACTCCATACGATGGGTAAATCGGAGGCCGCCGCAACGATCTCCCAATCGATCTTCGAACGCTTCGAGAAGGACGAACTCGGTCTCCACGAGACGCTCGAACACACGAGCGAGAAACTTTACGAGCGGTTCGAACACAAGCACTTGAAGGAGGGTCTCATTCCTGCGTTGAAAGGCAACGGGTCGAACACGAGTACCCACTTCGAAGGCTCCATGCAAGCCCTTCTCGACTTCGAGACGAAGGCCGGAAACGCGACGCTCGTCGCTGGCGCGGAGGCCACGTTCATGGCCAGTCGTGGATTCGATGCCGCAGGCGTTGCGAAACTCGGTAACGGAAGTCGCTCGAACGCTATCGTCGAGGCGACGTTCGAACACTTCGAAAACGGTGCAGGGGGATATCACGAAGCACTGGAGCACGCCGACCACGACCGCTACGAGTCGTTCGAAAAGGCATTCGGGGGCATCAAAAGCGCCAACGAGACCTATGCGAAGGCGAAACAATTCGGCAACGAGGCCGTTCAGTCCGTCTACGCGATCGTTGGAACCGCGGGCGGCGACTTCACGGGCGCGGCGGCGACGATCGTTCAGGATGCCTTCCAACAGTTCGAGACGGCCGAGGTTCACGACCTGCTCGAAAACGGTGACCACGCCGCCTACGAAGCGTTCGAGAACGAAGTGAAGGAGTACGCGAGCGCCCTGAAGTCCGGTGAAGGGATCGACGCCGCGAGTGAGGCGTTCGCCGCTGCCGCGCTTCGTGCACAGTTCGCGGTCGTCGGCGAAGTCGGCAACGCCCCCGTCGGAACGCAGTCAGGCGGGGAGGAAAACGGCGAGACGAAACTGGCGGGGGGTCCAAACGTGAAACAGGGCGTCCCCGAAGACGCGGACCACGTCGTCGAGATGAAGGCCGTCTCGTTCAGTCCCTCCGAGCTGACTATCAAGAAAGGTGACACTGTCGCATGGAAACACGTCGGCGGCGAGGCTCACACGGTCACTGCCACCGAGAAATCGCTCCCGAACGGTGCGAGTTACTGGGCGTCCGGCGGATTCGAATCCGAATCGAAAGCGACGGCGGGATGGAAGAACGGTACCGGTGCGGTTCAGTCCGGGCAATCGTTCGTCCACACCTTCGAGACGGCGGGAACGTTCGAGTACCACTGCATACCTCATGAGGCGGCGGGCATGACCGGAACTATCGTCGTCGAGTAGTCAGACGTTTCCGTTCAGCGCGTCGAAAATACCGTCGGTGAACTCGCGGTTGGTCCACAAACCGACTTCCATCCCACCCGCAACGACCGCGGACTCGATGGGGACTTGTCCTCCTCCCATCCGTGCGTGCCCCCCTGCATCGGCCCCCGGAATCTCCGCGACTGCCGATTGGAGCGCTTTTCCCATGTGAACTCGATCGTCACGCGACCGTCCAGAAAGATGGATCGTGTCCTCTCTCTGGCCGTAGACGACAACCGCCGTCACGCCTTCCAGTTGCATGAGTTCGTCGGCCGCCTGCGGGATGGCATCGACGTTCGTGAGTTCGCCGACGTTGCAAACCGCGAACGACCCGCGGACCTCGCGTTCCGTGATGGCGCGAGATTTGATTTCGAGTACCTCGGCGCTCACTTGTGGGTTCGCGATCCTGTCGAGGCGGTGCTCATCGACACCCTGATACAGATACGCACTCGAGGCGAACTCGGCTTCGGAACAGCCGTTCGTGAGGTGTTTCGTATCGGATTGGATTCCATACAGTAGCCCCGTCGCGATGTTCGTCGGGAGGACGAACTCGTCTTCTGGTGGGATTTCGTCCGGACCGACGGGAGTCGCACCGAGTTCGCCGAAATATTCCGCCACGATAGTCGAACAGGCACCGTAATTCGTCCGTTTATCCGTGAACACTTCGCCCGTCCCGTTTCCGGGATGGTGGTCGATAACGGCGTATGGTTCGATACGTTCCGCCCCATCGAAGCCGCGTGGTGTATTGTGATCGACGAGGACGATCGTAGAAGCAGTGAGGTCGGTTACGTGTTTCACCCGTTCCGTTTCGATGTCGAGAATGGTTCGAAATGCACGGTTTTCCTGATGTCGTATTTGGCCGGAATACTGTAATGTGGTTTCGGTTCCGACCGTTTCGGCGAGGTATGCGACAGCGATGGCACATGCCATCGCGTCGGGGTCCGGATTTGGGTGCATCAAGACGACGATTTCGTCACGTTTGGCTAGCGCTCGCTTGAGTCTGGCACCCATCGGCCGCCGAATCCAACGGACGACCAGCCAGAGCGAGACTGCGAGCACGACTGCTCCCAGTGCCGCACCGATGATGAGCATCGGATTTTCGGAGCTGTAGACTTGCGCCGTCCGAAACAGCCCCTGAACCGACTGGTCGGCCGGAAACTCCATACTCCGAGTTGTCGATATGCGGTGCCAAGAACTTTTCCCAACGGTAACAGATGTCAGACGTTTCAGCCCTCTCGATACGCCGAAATCGCATCCGCATACCCATCACGATACGTTGGATACCGGAATCGATAGCCCAACTGTCGGAGTTTTTCGTTCGAGCACCGTTTGCTCGAACGCGCACGCTCGCTCGTTGCTGCTCCTTTTGTCGGCTTATCGACACCACATCGGTCCGCGAGCCACTCCGCGAGTGTTGGTTTCCAAATCGGTTCGTCGTCGGATACGAGCACGATTTCGTCCCGTGCGTTATCGGAATTCAATAGAAACCGAATCGTTCCCGCGGCATCTTCTCTGTGAATCAGATTTAGGTATCGCTCCGATACCGGCCCGTCCAGATACCGCTCCAACCGGTACCGGTTCGGGCCATACAGCCCGGCGAATCGAGCGATCGTCCAGTCTACTGCGCTCTCCTCGCGGACGATTCGTTCGGCTTCGACGAGAATTTCCTGTCGTTCGGATTTCGGTTCCAGTGGCGTCGATTCGTCAACCCATGCCCCGTCTCGGTCGCCGTACACCCCAGTGCTCGATGTGTAGATGATTCGCTCCGGGGATGCGTCTCGACCCGCAAAATGCGTGAGTGCTGTTCGAAGTCCATCCACGTAGGCGTTCCGTGCGTTGTCGGAACTGCGGCCGCCTGCACTGACAGCGTAGACGAGGGCGTCAGCGTCGGGGACCGCCGACAGGGACGTTTCGTCGGTCACGTCCGCCCGAACTCCGTTGAATCCCTCGTTTTCGATCGCCCGTATTCCGTCCGCGGACCGTCGGACGCCGAACACGTCGTGTCCCGATGCCGTCAGCTGACGACCGAGTTCGAGACCGACGTACCCACAGCCGAGAATTACGACGTTCATGGATTGCCTTCGGCCGGGTGATGGATAACTTCGCCGTCTATCGGTCGTTTCGGCTGGCGATGAAATGGTGAATGAGGGCGTACTCTTCGAGCGTCATCGGCGCTCGCCCTTCGATTTTCTGCTGGATTGCGCGGGCACCGAGGTCGCTGTCGAGGCTGGACGCCAGTGTGTCCACGTCGAGTAGTCCAGTCGTCATTCCCATCAACAGGTGGTCGCGTACTTCGAGCAGGATGGTGTCCTTCGGTGGAGCGTCTCCGGTGGCAAGGATTGCAGCGGCGTCTTCCAGCGTGAGTTCCGGTTTCCCGCCATCCGCAACGGACTCGACCGCGAGACGGTCGAGGTCCGTCGCCGCGACCACGTCGTCAACGCCGACCGATTCGATGGTTTCCGCGAGTTCGCTGACATACTGGGTGTGTACCTCCTCCGGGGTCAACTCACCGGGATTGTCTATCTCGTCGTAGAGCATGATCGTCACGAAGGGTGCGCAAGTCAAATGGGTTGTTACTCCGGTTCGACCATCCGGGCGACCGTTCGTCCGCATCTCCGTTTACGTCGCCGACGCCCGCTTTCCCCGGTGGCACTGCGATGACGACCGTCGTCCACGTGTCGAACGAGATGGGTGTCGTCCGGCCCAACAGTTCCGTCGCTCCGTCGTCATCGACATCCATTCGAACGGGTCGTGTCCGCCGGACGTACGCCACCGATGCACCCGGTGAGACAGGCGATCCTTGTCGCGCTCGAACCGTAAACTGGGCATACGTGCCCGACACGTCTACCTGCCACACGTTGACCGTCGCGTACCAGTAGCCGGGAACTGGTGCGACCGGGAGTCCAGCCGCGAGGGAGGACATCGTCTCGCTGACCCACTTCCGTTGGGCGACCTCGACACCCTTCTCTATCGCTTGCTTCGTCAGTCGCTTCGTTTCGTATTCGACGATTCGACGGACCGTCTTCGTCGCGGGGTCGACTATGGACCCTTTCACGCCACCCGTCTCCGAGCGCGCCCTTTCGAGACCACTTTGGACTTGGAGGGCAAGTTCGTCGCGTTGCATCCGTGTCCACTGTTCCGATGGACCGTTCCGCAGTTCCTCGATTTCCAACGCGATCGGTCGTGCCGCGGAGCCATTCGAGAGTGCGAGCGCACGGCCTGCGGTCGTATCCCACCGTGCGAGACCGCGACGAACGGCAATTCGTCGCTCCTGCCGCGTTGTGCCCGTCGGTTCGAGCGAGTCGATGAGGGTTCGCTCTACGTCTTCGATCGATTTTCGTACCGAAATCTGGACCTCGTCTCGCTGTCGGCGTAACGTTTCGTTTTCGATTGCAGAAAGCGTCGTATTTGCGGCACGGAGCGTGAGCGCACCGTTTCTGAGGCTCACTCGTTTTTCCTTCCTCGCGTCCGGAAGTAGTGAAACGATTCCGTCCGCCACGTCCGACGAGGGTACCGCGAACACGTTGATATTCCGCGCGGACATCGGATGCACTCGCTCACCTCGTGGAACTGTCGAAACGTGGTCGTGTCCGACTGCGGAGAGCGTGAGATACGCGGGGTCACCATCGACGCTGAGATTCGTCGGCGCACCAGGTCCGGCCGTCGGAAGGGGATTTCGAGTCGGTCGTTCGACTCGTTTCCGTGCTTCCAGAACTTTCCGTACTCGGTCGAGTGGCACACCGGTCACGTCACGGATTGCCGAACTGTACCCCTGCTGTGTCCGTCGAGTCAGTTCTGCCCGGACGTCGAGGCGATCGAGAACACGCTTTACGTACGCTGTCCGAACCGCATATCGCGCTCGCTCCGCTGCGCTGTCGTAAGTCGAAGGTGCGTTCACCAACTCGCCGCGGTGTGCTCGAACCGTCCGCGCAAGTGCCGCCGCGGGATTCGTCTTGCCGCTCCCGACAGCACCGCGAGAAACCGTCACGGAGAGGTTTCGGATCTCGTTACAGAGTCCGCGAACATCGCTATATACCCACGACCGAAGGCCCTTCGGAACTCGACCCTGTTCCGTTTTCGGACGCGTATCGAGTGTTCTATCGACAGCGCGGCGCGCGAGTCGCTCGGGACCACCGCCGTCCGAAATGAGTCGAGAGACGGCTTTTCGCTCGATATCAGCGAGATTCGCCCCGGAAAATCGACCTCCCGGTCGGTGTGCAGTAGGCAATGGTCGAGTCGGTGCCGTTTCGGTCGTCGTATGGTCGCCCGCAACACCGAGCGAAACGATGAATTCGTCCGTCCATTGACCGGTCGTTCGTTTCGTCCGGTTGTCCCGTTTCCATTGACGAATCGCGACGTGCGTTCGTTGGACGCGCCGAGCGTCGCTCCAGAGGAGGTGCCACCCTTCGATCGTTTCGGGTTCGTTACCCTCCGCCTTCTCGACTACGACCCGCGTTTCCGTCCGCTGCTCGACGAGCGTCCAATTTTTCCCCGGTGATCGTGATCTTGGGCGGGATTCGTCGCGAACGTTCCGGACACTCGCCACGGGCCGAACGGTCACTCGGTAGCCGGAGTCGACGGCGGCGTCGAACGCACTCTGTTCGTCGTTCTCGATAATGTCGAGCAGTGCCTTCTCTGCCGACTCGTTTACGCCGACGATCATTCCATCGTTGGGTGTCCGAGTCATGTTCGATGGATCGGAGATGGTGGTCGGTTCGTCGCGCAATCCTCCGGTGGTTTCGAGTACAGTGTCGGCCCACAGCGTCCCGTGTTTCGTCGTCGGTATCAGGACGTCGGCCACGCCAACCTGGGCCGTCGCTCGTCGAAGACCATGCCGTCCGGCAGGGTCACTTCGACCGAATGCGTTCCGTTGCTCTTCGAGCAGTGCCCCGTTTGTCATCAGTTCGACGTGCCGGTTTGCGAGAACATTCTCGATAGGCGCACCGCCGTACTGAGCGTATCCTCGTGCCCACGTCGTAGCGTAGAGTCGAGCGGTGAGCCGCCGTCCCAGGCCGGGTTTGAACGGGTCGCGATCGAGCCGTCGCTCGAACTCCTGTACTCGTTCGTGAAGTGCGAGCACCGGTGTCTCCACGACTAGCGTCATATTTCGAGATGCTCGTGCGACGACCGACTCGCCCCGATATGCCTGTATTGAAACGTTTTCGATGCGAACGCGGAGTCCTGATTCGGTTGCCGTTCCGACGGGGGCGATGTGAACGCGACGTACTGCTTGCCGAAGCGCGCTCGCGTTCGGTGTCGGTGCGAGCGAGGCACTCGCCCGCACGTCACCGACGTGTGCGGATGTGGCGCGGAGTTCGTTTCGCGCGGAAAGATAGATTCGAAGCCGCAAGTACGCGCGAAACGGTTCGGAACCATTCACGACGTTCCCCTCGGTCGTGTTCGCTGGTCGTATCACTGGCTGGGCTGCCGCATCCCTGCTTGCTCGTTGCACTGCGCTCCGCAGTGTCGTTTGTGTACTCGCCGTAAGGCGGTCCATCGCACGTTCGACGCTCCGATCCACCGTCGGTGATTCACGCGATCCCAACGTTCCCGCGAACGTCGCACTGCCGACCAGCAACAGGACACCGACGAGGGCGAACGGAACCCGTCCCCGAGTGTCGTCTGCCAATCTCATTTCGACCACGTCCTGACCACGAGTTCGGTTCGTCCGACCGCGGCGGAGCGAGCCGCCGCGGTCGGTGCGCCGAATTGCTCCCGAAGTTCGGATTCGATTGCCGTCGTCATCGAACGAACGAGCATCCGTCTCGTCTTCATACTACCAATATCGGGGGACAACGAGTCGGGGTCGTATCGCTTTCTCAGTCGCCGACTTCGTCCTGCGACCGAATTTGCGACCGACCGACGGTCTCGAAGGGCGATTTCCGTCGAACGTTTCGGGAACAATCCGGAAACGATTCCAGTCGCGACGACACGTGCAACGTCGCGATAGCCTCCTCCCCGTGCCGCGTCGATTGCATCGTCTCGAACTCCCGGCAGTCCGCTCGGGACGGATAGAACTGTCGCGTGAACGGCGGCATCACGTGGTGGCGACTCGCCAACGGCAAACTGACCACGGATATGTGAGTTTCGATACGGCGTCCATCGAACGACGATTTGCGTGTCCGATGGTGAGCCGAGCCGTTCTTGAACCCGATTCGCCACGGATCGTTCGAATCCATCGCCCGTTCGCGTAAGTTCGACTCCTCGAACAGTCGTGTTGGAAACGGCGGCATCGGCGAGCAGTCCGGCGAGCGTATCGTGTGTCGTTCGAGGCAGTCGTCGTGATTCGGTTTGAATCGTGTAGTTCACTTGTGCTGTGCTGGTTGCGAGGACGTTCGCGGTCGATTCTGTATTCGACGCTTTGTCCACTGTGTCGGGCGACTGCACATCGACGAGGACGAATGCGCTCGCACTCACCACGAGGAGACAGAGTGTCACGTCGAAAACGGAGCTTATCGCTCGCATACGGGTTTCTTTCATCACCACACCCCTATGTGAAGTCGGGCGGGACGAATTCGGCCGGGTGCGGTTCGGACGCTCACGACGGTTTCCGCGGTATCCGCGTTCGCGGGAACGGGTGGCCCCACGTGCCACCGGTTGACTGTAGTCCCGGATCGTGAACGTAGCGAGAGGGAGATGTTCAGACGCTTCCCGTCGGGTTTCGACTGCATCCCATCGGACAGCTTTCTCGGCTCTACGACGCCGTTCGAACTCGCGATTTCTCGGACATCCGAAAGTATCGTGGACGCAATATTTCGCTCCGGATTTGGCGTCGCGTCGCCCAGAACACCTGTGTAAGTGACGAGCCCAACGCACACCGCAAACACCGCGATGATTGCCGCGAGCGGTTGCGTCTGTCCTTTCTTCGACATTCGTCTGTTACCCCGAGACCAGCGTCGCATCGACTCCCTCCCACGAAACACAACGAATCAAAAGCGTGCTTTCCGCACTTTTCCACGTCGGCCGCCCGTTTTGGGCGTCCCGTGCCGCCGACCGAAATGCAGACGATGAATCGAAAAGGGTCGATGGATGTTCCCCGCGCAGCAGTCTCCAGAGCTTCGTTCCCTCCTCGATTGGCACGACAGAGTCGTGAGCAAACGTCGCGTGGGCGCTCCCGTCATCTCCACGCAACCCGAGTCCACGACGCCCGAGTTTTATTTCCCGTGCCGAAAGGGGATGTTCGGCGGTTGCTGTGTACTCACAGCCGGCTACGACATCGACGGTGTTGGCCGCACGGGTAGCGTCCGGCGGCGGTGAGGTCGGTAGTTCGGTAGCGACGCCGAATACCACGAAACTCGCCACCGTTACCCCGAGCCAGATATACCACGCATCGACAGGAGTGTCGAACATGGCCAGGATTCGGCGCGTTTTCATACTTAAACCTACGCCGTCAGGGTTCCGGCGAGCGTGAACGCGATGAGAAAGATCGCGGTTGCCGAAAGAATCGACTGACCGACTCGATAGCCGACCAGGGTCCGGTCCAATCCATGCTCCAAGCCAACCGCTACCGTCGTGAGTATCGCGGCAAGCAAGAGGACGTAGCCCCCGACCGCGAGCCCTAAGACGTCGGCCGGAAATGCACTACCGAGCGAACTTCCCGTCCCTACTGTTCCCGTCGACCCGGACATTCCTTCGGCGAGAGCCACAGTTGCTCCCGAGACGAGTGGACCAAAAATTGCTGCCGTGTGACGGAGCGTTCCCGTAACCTGCGCTAACTCTCGCCGTGCTTCACGTTCGACCTGTTGTAACTCGTCTAGATGGTCGGCCATCGATAGCACAGCCTCGCCGGCCGGGCGTCCTTCACGCGCTGAGAGTGCGAGGAGCGAGACAGCACTCCGTGCACGGGGACTGGGGACGCCCGAAAGTGCGCCGTGTTCTCCGAGAAACGACTCCCGTATGCCCCGTTGTAGCTGTCGTTGAATTCTGTTCGCCCGCTCGAACATCACACCAGTTTCGCCGGTGATTTCGTCCGTAGCAACGACGATCGCCCGTTCGACAGCGGTTCCTTCTTTCACTCGACGGCCAACGAGATACAGCGCATCCGTTACGTTCTCCTCGACGGCACGGACTCGCGTTCGAACCTGAACCGTTGGCTGAGTGGCCCCCACGAGTAACCAACCGACGAGACACCCCGTACCCGCGATCCAACGCGTCCAATGGGCGAGAACTAGCCCCGTTCCGAGAAACGCGGTACCACCGGCGAGACTACTGAGGGCCAGCACGTCCCACCATCGGTTCGGAACGTCAGGATGTGAGCGAGTCACGTCTGGCGGCGGAAACGCGACCGGTCGGTGGGTAATGAGCCAAACGCTTCCACAGACGAGTCCGAAGGGTAACACGAAATCGTACACGACGACAAGTAAGATCGGCGACACTGGAACACCGGCCGTTCGCGCCGCCGGAAGCACCGCGATCAGCGCCAGTGGAAGCAAAACGCCGAAGGCGTACATCGCAGTCGCGGGTTCCCGAATATCGCCGACGAACGCTGCCATCCGTTCCCGGGTTCCGTCGAGTATCGCGGATAGGGCACGGTCCAGTGTTCGGGCGCGCTCGCCGGATGGGGCCTCACTCGCCGCCGCGACGAGTATCATCGCACGATGAAGCGGTGGGTTCCACGTTTTCCACTCCTCGGCGAACGTCGTTACCCCCGAGTCGGGAGATCCGACCGCCCGCCGGACGTGGTCGCCGAGACTGTTCGCAAGTGGTCCATCACCGGTTCTGGCCGCGAAGGTCGCGGCGGCTTCCGCAGTTGGTTCGATCCGCATCCGGAGAACGGCTCTGGCAACGATGTCTGGTGCATCTCCGAGTGCCTGCGTTCGTTTGATTTTGGCGACGAGGACCGGTGCATGACGAATCGATATCGGGGTGAAAACCGTACCCGCAAAAAGCACACCGGCGACCGGTACCCGAACCCCTGGTGGAACCAACGCGGTCACGACGATTGCGACGAGACATACGAGTATTCCCGCACCATTTCCTGCTCGGATAACGTCGGTGCTATCGATACCGACCTCTAAAAAGCCGAGCGAGTGGTCGATGGTAGCATCGGCGGAGACCGTCCACGGGTACAGCGACGCGAGTCGCGCGAGTATCACGCCGAGTCACCGTTCATCGAGCCACCGTCCATTCGTTCTGTCGTCACTGCTACCTCCTGCTTCGACCGGGAAACCTCCGTTTCGAGGGCGGACGTTCGGGCGGCGATCGCCGCCCGAACGTCCGAATACGTTTCGGTGGAATCGGCGAGTGTGGCGACGAGGACGCTGTTTCCACGGTCGATTCGAGCGGTCGAGACGAGTTCGCCCTCGTCGAGTTCGTACAGGGATTCGAACCGGACGTCCGCCCCACTGCCGACGATTTCTTCGATGGATTTCACGCGCTTACCGCTGGTCTCGTCAGTTTCGTAGGATTCGAGGGTGATGATAAAGTCAGTCGTCGAAAACGACGACGGGGGAACACCGAGGTCGGTAACCACGCGTTCGTAGACTGCATTCCCGCAATCGCCGTGAATCGTTCCGAGAACGGCACTCCCGCTGGCACCGACTCGCATCGCCTCGTACAGGACGTTCGCCTCCTCCCCACGGACTTCACCGACAACGAGTGCCCCTTCACCCAACCGGAGCGCGGTTCGAAGGGCCTCGTCAGGGTGCAAACCCGGTTCGTCATCGGTAGTCGTCGTCCGAAGTGACTGCACATCACGCCCGTTCTGCTGTAGTGATTCGACCGGAAGTTCGGGCGTATCCTCGATAACGACGGTTCGTGTTTTGTTGGGGAGTTCCCGAAGCAGTGCGCCGAGGCAGGTTGTCTTTCCCGCCCCACGAGTTCCCGCGACGAGTCCGGCGGCGGACCGCTCGACTGCGAACGAGAGGAGACCAGCGGCATCAGCTGAAATCGTACCATTTTCGACTAACGCCGGGAGTGTCCACGTTTCGTCCGACTGAACGCGAAAGGCGAATCCGACCCCGTCGCTGACGGGGTCGGTGACGCCCGCAACACGAACGGTACTGTCACGAACGTCGGCGACGGCATCGAGAGTCGGACTTGCACGCGAGAATGCGCGGCCGCTCGTCCGCCGAAATCGGGACGCAAGCGACTCCGCACCCGCCGTCGTGAGATGGACGTTCGTCCGCATCAGTTCACCATCAACACGGACGCGAAGGGGATTGGTATCGACCGGCGCGGTCACGAACACGTCGGACACTACCGGGTCTGCGAACAGATCGGAGAAAATACCGTACTCCTGAGTGTACTTTCGGAGGGTTGTAGTGAGTTCATGGATGGGGTCGTCGGCTGTCGCAACCGTCCTGACTGCCTTTCCAGCGGCCCGTTTGCCACCCGTGACGCCCCCACTCGCGAGGAGTTCGACGGCCTGATGAAGCGTTTCGAACATGGGTTCGTCGAACGAGTTCTCCAACGGTTCGATGTGATAGGTTCGAATGTCGTCGTCGGTGTGTTCGGTCGCTTCCGTGTCGTAGTATCGAACCGTCGCGCCGGTTTCGATCGTGTACTGATCGGTCAGTCGCGCGTCGGTCGGTGGTCGAATCGCAACCCGAGATCGAGAAATGGTCGGACCGACGAACGGTCGAAACGCGGTTTCGTACCCCTCGATTCGGTGAATACCCTCCGCGAATCCGGTTTCCGCGGCGATTTTTGACACCATCCCGGCACGACCAGTTGCATCTATTCCGGCCCGAAACGGGTCGCGCCGTGCGTGTTCTGCGAGACGTTCATCGTAGAACCCGACGCGCTCGACGAATCGCCCTGCCGCGACGAAAAACGCCGCGTCGTCGCCTTCGTAGGCGTGCTCGATACCGTTTTTCCGTACCAAAATTCGGTCGGCTTCGCGTGTCACAAGGGCGTCGATGACCGTTGCTCGACAGAGAGGGTCGTCCGCGAGTCTCCCGCTTCCCGAACAACCGCTCGCATCGACGACCAATAGGTCACCGTCGAACGAGGCTTCGCAGTGACAACGGCTGTCGGAGTCGCTCCCTCGGTATTTCGCCAGTGGGTTCCACATATTCGGACGTGGCCTCGTCTTCTGATTTAAAGTTCACCGGAGCGGATGACGAGGATGACTCGCTCGCCGTGTTGTTTCACTAACAGGAGTTCGATGGTAGTATGCTCTATATCACGGATGACGAGCGGTTTCCGGTCGGGTTCGAGCCGCCAGCGATCGCTATTCTCGTTGCCACCGTTGCGCATGGCGACTCGAAGGTCGAACGGGACGTGGTAAACGTGGCGTCGTCCTCCTTCGATACGGTAGGCCAGCACATCGCCGTAGACGTCTTTTGATCGGCGAGTTCCGGGAACCCCACCGATTGCGACGTACTCTACATCGGCAACCGTTACGGATGGTGACGGAACCGAAAGCGTCACAACCCTTCGTGCGCCGCGGTCGCCGATGGACACCGCACTCTCGTCTACAAGGTCGGTCATGGCGTTTTCGAGTCGCGTCAGTTCCTGGTCTACGTGGTGGTTCGTACGAACACTCCGAGCATCGTCGATAGCGGGATAGGAGATGCTACAACAGACGACTGCGAGTACGACGGCGAGAACGGTTCGAACGCTCACAGCACCTCGCGAAGTCGTGTGAAAATGGAACCTTGCTTCGAGTTCGTTGCGACCGATCGCTCGTCTCGTTCGACCCCCACCTCGATTTCCGGCACGGGTTCCTCTGCGGACAGGTCGGACTTACGACGGGGTCCGATCGGTGGTTCACGCTGTGCCGGTGACGATTCTCGCTGGCGCGTTTCAGCCTTAGCGAGTGCGGCATCCGCACGTCGCTCCACGTCGGCGTTGACGGACCGTATCGTACCGACGTAGCCACGGATTGCTTGGACAGCGGCGTCGAGTTCGTCCAACCGGGATTCGATATCATCCACGCTCGTACTTATTTCTGACATGTTTTGACGGGTCCCACTGTCGCTCAGATCTGGAACCGGATCCCCATCAGTTAGCGCTCGCTCGACCGTACGAAGCCGTTTGTCAAGTGTTTCGTGATCGGACACGTCCGGAGTTGGTTTCATCTTTTTACTTAAAATTGATGTAACTGATGGCAGAAAATTCATTACGGGTGAATGGGTGGGCTTTGGCATGAAAGTCGTCCTGATTGGTATCGGTCAAGCCGGAGGAAAACTGACGCAGAAGCTCGTCGAATTCGACGCGAACATGGATTTTGACGCCGTTAAGGGTGCTCTGGCGGTCAACTCCGCGAGAACGGATTTGCAATCACTCGACCTCGATACGGTTCTGGTCGGACAAGAACGGGTAAAGGGTCACGGCGTCGGCGGTGACAACGAACTCGGTGCGGAAGTGATGCAAAGCGATGCGGGAGAAGTCATGAGTGCGCTCGATGGACGCATCACCGCGGAGGCAGAAGCCGTCTTCGTCGTCGCGGGACTCGGTGGCGGAACTGGGAGTGGTGGCGCGCCGGTGCTCATCCACGAACTCCAACGGATCTACGAAATACCCGTCTATGCACTCGGTGTCCTCCCCGGACGTGGCGAAGGGTCGATGTATCAAGCCAACGCCGGTCGGTCGTTGAAGACCGTCGTCCGCGAGGCGGACGCAACCCTTCTCATCGATAACGATGCGTGGCACGAATCCGGTCAAAGCGTCGGGGAAGCCTTCGACGCCATCAACCAGCAAATCGCACAACGTGTGGGTATCTTGCTCGCGTCCGGCGAGGGGGTCGAGGGGGTCGGCGAAAGCGTTGTCGATTCGAGCGAAGTCATCAACACGCTCCGTTCCGGTGGCGTCGCGGCCCTCGGCTACGCGAGCGCGGACGCGAGCGAGGAGAGCGGTGAGAACATCAACACCGTTACGAGCAACACGCGGCAGGCAATTCTCAGCAACCTGAGCGTGCCGAAAGCCACGGACGCGGATTCAGCGCTTCTCGTCGTTGCGGGGGATGCCGACAGGATCCCGCGAAAAGGTGTCGAAAAGGCACGAAAATGGCTCGAAGGGGAAACCGGAAGCCTCCAAGTTCGCGGGGGTGACTACCCGCTGGACAGTAACCGACTCGCTTCGCTCGTCCTGCTTGGCGGCGTCGAACGCTCACCGCGAATGAAGGAGTTCATGGAGCGTGCGAAGGAGGCAAACAAGCAAGAGGTGCGGAAAGAAGACCCCGCGGAGCTGTTCCAGAACGACAAAATCGACGACCTGTTCTGAGCAGGCCCTCGTCAGTATCGTTCGTTTTCGACCATCTCCTCCAGTCGGTCGAGACCGAGCTCGAGACGTTCCATGCTGTTTGCGAAACTGAGTCGAATATATCCCTCGCCAGCGTCGCCGAACGCAGTGCCTGGTGCCGTAACGACGCTGTATTCCGAGAGCAGTCGTTCGGCGACGTCTGCGCACGAACCATCGAGTTCGCTTACATCGAGAAACGCGTAAAACGCGCCGTCCGGTCGAGGACACGAGACGTGGGGGATCCCTTCGATACGATTGACCAGAAAATCGCGTCGTTTATGGAACGCGTTCTTCATCTCCCGTATCGGGTCCTGTGACCCCGTCAAAGCGGCGAGAGCGGCGTGTTGTGCGATACTTGACGGACAAGCGGTCGTGCTTTCGCCGAGGCTCGTCGCGGCTTCGACCACGTCCTCTGGGCCGACGAGCCATCCGAGTCGCCACCCGGTCATGGCGTACGTTTTCGAGCAGGAATCGACCGTCAGCAGTCCTTCAGGGTAGTCCGTGTACTCGGCGATGCGCCGGTAGTCGTCGCCGTAGGTCAAGCGAGCGTACACCTCGTCGGCGATGACGAAGGTACCGGATTCCTTTGCGGCCTCGACGACTGCGTTGACAGCGTCCTCGTCGTACACTTGACCTGTTGGGTTCGATGGTGTCGTCAAGATAACTGCGACGGTATCCCGATTCAACTGCTCGATAATACGCTCCGGATCGAGATCGAACCCGTCGTCCGCGGACAGTGGAATTTCGACTGGTTTCGCCCCCGCAAGTCGTGCCTGATTCCGGTAGTTCGGCCACGCCGGTGTCGGAATCAGCACTTCGTCACCCGGCTCTGCAATCGCGGAGAGCGTCAAAAACAATGACTCCATCGCGCCCGTCGTAACCGAAACGTGTCGCTCCGGGTCGAACGAGACACCGGTTTCGTCCGTCATTCGGTCCGCGATTGCGGTTCGTAGCGTGGGAATACCCGAACCGGATGTGTAATGCGTTGCACCGCCTCGGGCCGCCTGTTCGGCCGCGTCGATGACGTGCTCCGGCGTGTCGAAATCCGGTTCCCCGACTTCCAGTCTGACGAGGTCGCCGCCCCGTTTCTCCGCGAGTTCGAACATCACGCGAATACCCGACCGCTCGAACGCGGACGCCCGCGACGCGATTCTGGTCATGGTTCCGACCGTCGTTCGCGCGGTGCAAGTAGTTTCGCAGACCCATCGCATCTTGCCGGGTCGTGTGAGTAGACGGGGGCGAAACCGGACGGGAACCTATTAGGTCGCTCCGAATTCAGTTTTCGACATGGTATCCAAACTCTTCGACAGGGAACGATGGGAGGAAATCGGCGATTTCGATTTCCGTGATATCACGTACCACGTGGCCAAAGAAGGGGGAACGGTTCGAATCGCCTTCGACCGTCCCGACGTGCGAAACGCGTTCCGTCCGGGAACGGTGGACGAACTCTACCGAGCACTCGACCACGCAAAACGCCAGACCGACGTCGGCTGTGTGCTCCTGACCGGCAACGGTCCGTCCTCGAAAGACGGCGGATGGGCGTTCTGCTCCGGCGGTGACCAGCGCGTCCGTGGCGGTGCAGGCTACGAGTATCAGGGAGAGGACGAAGACAGCGAGGCCGCATCCGAGGCAGGACGTCTGCACATCCTCGAAGTACAGCGCCTCATCCGCCACATTCCAAAACCGGTCATCTGTGTGGTTCCGGGATGGGCCGTCGGCGGCGGCCACAGCCTCCACGTCGTCTGCGATATGACGCTCGCATCGGAGGAACATGCGAAGTTCCTCCAGACCGACCCCGACGTGGCGAGTTTCGACGGCGGGTTCGGATCGGCCTATCTCGCCAAGCAGGTCGGCCAGAAGAAGGCTCGCGAAGTCTTCTTCCTTGGGAAAACCTACTCCGCCGAGGAAGCGGCGGAGATGGGCATGGTGAACGAGGCAGTCCCTCACGAGGAACTGGAAGCGGTGGCCTTGGAATGGGCCGAGGCGATCAACTCGAAGAGTCCGACTGCGATGCGGATGCTCAAATACGCCTTCAACATGACCGATGACGGCATGATCGGCCAGCAGGTGTTCGCGGGCGAAGCCACCCGACTCGGGTACATGACCGACGAAGCCCAAGAAGGCCGGGACGCATTCGTCGAGAAACGCGACCCGGACTTCTCGGACTATCCGTGGCATTACTAAAGCCCACCTTTGACGACGGTCGCGGGCAAGCGGGACGGCGACCGCCGCAGTCCCGCTCGTTGGCTCCTCGTAAAAGCTGAGCCAAAAGCACTCCTCCTTCCCTGCTATCAGTCGTCACCCCGCTCGCTCGTCGCTCTGCTCCTCGCTCGTGAGGATGCTGGCCTTCAGTGGTTGTGTAGTATGGCTATGAGACGATAACTGGTTTCCACACCAGACACAACAAAAAGCATACAACACCCCTATCGAATTAGGTCATCAGTGCCGACTCCACCGCCGTTTCCAACCATCTCCGAACTCGTTACTTTCCTCATCGTTGCATTCGTTGTGATTCGATTCGGAGTGGCGTCTTCCTTTGGGAACCGGCGTTCCGGGAAGGCCAGTCGGTTGTTGACACTCATCGGATTACTTGCCGGACTCTACCTGTTTTTCCTCTTGTACACTCGGTTCACGGTTTATTGAATCAACCATTGCCCAGTCGAGTTGCTTCGCGTGTCGTACGGCAAAAAGGTCAAATCGCTCGTCTGCTTCTTCCCTGCTCCGTTCTAATCCGCGAGATTCGCAGAACGAGATAGCGGTTTCGTTGGGTTCGATGACGGACAATCGAATCACCTGCGTCTCCCGTTTCCGTAGTTCCTCTTCGAATCGTTCGAGCAGTTGTGTGCCGACTCCGTTCCCCCAGTAGTCTGGATGCACGTAGATTCGATAGAGGTGGAACGTTTCTTCTTGTTCTTCATCCGGCACGCCGATAACGAACCCAACGACACCGTGGTTACCCTTCGCGACGAAGAACGGACGTTCGTCGCGGTTCACGTCCGCAACGACGTTTTCGGGTGCGAACCAGGAATCGACTGTCCCTTCGACCGCCTTTTCACCCATGGTTTCGTCTTGAGCAGCGTACCACGAAACTCGGGGGACCTGTTGGACGGCGTGCGCGTCTTGCGGCGTGGTTTCCCGAATCGTCGAGGAGTCGTCCATACACGGACTTTAAAATTCATTGATAAAATCTCCCTATCTCATCGCGAACGGACTCGGTTTAAGTAGTTCTCGCGACAAGGTAAGGATATGGACGGAAAGCGGAACGGGTTCTGACTACAATCTCACACGGACATCAGCGATAGCTGTCGAAATGGTGTCTCTATTTCTTCTGCAAACCCATCTTTGAACTACCTCGCCCGAGTAGACGGGTGTGATGTACCGAGGCGATGGCGATCCGAAGACTGCCGGTTGGCAGTGGGAGTCGGAAGCGGACGCCGAGCGAAACGACCGAGAAACGCGCGTGCTAAGCCAACTCCCGGGGGATGGTGCGGTTCGGCGGGCGGACCTCCAGCGCGACCAGTCGGTTCGAAAGTGGGGGCCGGTGACGCCCAGCGCGACAGTTATCGGTCGGGCGAAATCGCCGGAAGATGACCTGAGCGACAGCATTCGTCGATTGCACGAAGAACGCCACTCCGCGATGGCCGGACACAGCAGTCGGATGCACCATCTGGACAAACTCCGGGTGAGCCACGCGCTCTGTAACGACCTCTCGCTGACGCCGTGGCAACGTGACTGCGTCCTCGGCGTCATGTCGGAACTCGATTTGACCGCCTTCGGGAGCCAACGGGCCATTCCGAAGGTCGCGCTGGTCGTCATCCGCCACATCGTCGATAGGGAGCGCGAACACCACCTCGGACTGCACGATACCGAGTGGATTCACGGACTACCGCCGGAACGACTGACCGACCTATACGACCAGTTCGAGTCGCTCACGGACGAAAACGAGTTCACGAACCTCGCGGAAAAACACGGACTCGACATCACGAGTCTGAACCGGCTCCGGCGCGTTCTCACGGCCCAACTCGACGAGCACGGACTGGAGTACGCGGTTCACGGTCGGAATCCACACCGGGACCCGAACCTGCCGAGTTCGACGAGCCGGGGCGCAACTGGTGCCGAGGCGGGGGATTGAGCACGATATCGAGAAGACGGACCGAGAATCTCGAAACGAACGTGCGAACGCGGTCGCTCGCGAGCGAGTATTCACCCTGCAGAACCCGAACCGTGCTTCCTCGTATCTACTCCTTGTCGCGAGAATCACTTAAATGGGTTCTCGGCGGTTCGACTTGTTTCGTTACAGAACGGCCAACACGCATCCCTCCAAAACCGTAGACGCTATACCCCGTTCGCTAGAACAATCACGGTAATGACCGAAACGGCGACCGAGGTCTCTCGCACGAAAGCGTGGCTCATGGCGGCCCGACCGCACACCCTCCCCGCCGCAGCCGCGCCGATTTTCGTCGGGGTTGGACTCGCCGTCCACGAAGGGTTGTTCGCCCCGCTTCCCGCGCTCGCCGCCTTCGTCGGTGCGGCGCTCATCCAGATCGGCACCAACTTCGCCAACGACTATTACGACGCCGTGAAGGGCGTCGATACCGACGAACGGACAGGATTCACCCGGGTCACCCAATCCGGGCTCATCGCACCCGACGAAGTCAAGCGCGCGATGTACGGCACGTTCCTGCTCGCCATCCTCGTCGGCGCGTACCTCGTCTACGTCGGCGGGATCCCGATTCTCGTCATCGGGCTCGCGAGCGTCGCCAGCGGCATCGCCTACGCAGGCGGACCGTTTCCCCTCGGATCGAACGGGTTAGGTGACCTATTCGTCTTCCTCTTTTTCGGCGTTATCGCCGTGATGGGGACGTTTTACGTGCAGGCCGCGGCGCTCCTCGCCGCGCCCCTCACGCTCGAAATCCCCGCGGGGACCGTCACCTGGCAGGCGTTTCTCGCGAGCCTCCCCGTCGCAGCAATCTCCACCGATATCCTCGTCGTGAACAACGTCCGGGACTTGAAAACCGATAAAAAAGCGGGCAAGAAGACGCTTGCCGTGCTCATCGGCTCCACCGCCAGTCGTGGCGAGTTTGTCGGAATGCTGTTGCTCTCGTACCTCGTCCCCGTCTACTTCTGGACGGGGAGCGAGTTCGGCCCGCTCGTTCTTTTGCCCCTCATTACTGGCCCCTACGCCGTGATGATTGCTCGAACCGTCCTGACGAAAACGTCGGGCGAGGCGCTCAACCCAGCCCTCGAACAGACGGGGAAGCTGCTGGCCCTCCACTCGGGGTTGTTCGCCCTCGGAATGGTGCTCTGAGATGAAAATCGAAACACGCGAGTTCTCACTCCCGTTGGAATCGCCGCTTAGCACTGCCCATGGAACTATCGAACACCGAAACGGGATTCTCGTCCGAATCGAGGATGGCGACGAGGTCGGAATCGGCGAAGCGACGCCGCTTCCGGGCTGGACTGAATCGCTCACCGCATGCCGTGCGGCGCTGACCGATGTGGACTCTCCGGTGGATGCCCTCGCAACTCTCGAATCGACGCCTGCCGCCCGGCACGGTCTCTCGCTCGCGCTGGCCGACCTTCGGGCGAAGCGCGAGAAACGACCACTCTATCGATATCTTTCGGGCCCGGAGCAGGTAGAAGCGATTCCGGTGAACGCGACCATCGGTGACTCTCCACCCGACGAAACCGCCGATGCCGCACTGGATGCTGTCGCCGCGGGTTTCGGGTGTCTGAAGGTGAAAGTCGGTGCACGCTCGGTTACCGACGACGTAGCACGGCTTCGAGCGGTTCGTGACGCGGTCGGGTCCGACGTCGAACTCCGAACCGATGCGAACGGCGGTTGGTCGCGTGCGCAAGCGCGCGAAGCGTTCCACAAACTCGACCCGCTACGAGTTACCTACGTCGAGCAGCCGGTGTCGGGGGACGATATCGAGGGTCTCGCCGACCTCCGCGGTCGGTCGGTCCGCGTCGCCGTGGACGAGTCGATAGCCGAAACCTCGGTCGATACGGTACTCGATGCCGACGCCGCCGACGTTCTCATCTGTAAGCCGATGGTACTCGGTGGCCCGGACAAGGCCGTAGAAGTCGCGAAGCGCGCCCGTGATGCTGGTGTCTCGTCGGTCGTGACGACGACCATCGACGGCGTCGTTGCCCGAACGGCCGCGATTCACGTCGCTGCTGCGATTCCCGATCGACCGGCGTGTGGACTGGCAACCGGGACGATGCTGGCTCGTGACGTCGGCCCCGACCGTGCACGCATCGTGAATGGGTCGATAAGCGTTCCGCAAGCGCCCGGAAACGGCGTCGCCGATACGTGGGGGCGACAATGAAGGACGAAGAGGTGACGATGGGGTGGGGTAAAACGCACGATTGGCTCGCTCACCGAACGGCGGTTACACCGGACTCGACCGCACTCATCGAGGCGGGAGACGGTACCGAATGGACGTACGCCGACGTCGATTCGTCGGTCGAGGAAACAGCCGGAAAACTCGCCGGACTCGGGCTTCGTTCGGGCGACCATCTGGGCGTCCTGATGGAAACACGATTGGCATCAGTGTTGCTCGTTCACGCTGCGATGCGACTCGGTTGCGTGCTCGTCCCGCTGAACGTCCGTCTCGCCGTCCCCGAACTCCGTCGACAGGTCGAGCACACCGACCTGTCGGTACTCGCCTGCGAGGCCGAAACTGAAACGACGGCCCGCGATATTTCAGGTACTGTTCCGGTCGTGTCGGTCGATGTATCGACCGACACGACCCTCTCCGAGTGTGAACGGACCGAATTCGACCCCATGGTGTGGTCGCGCGACGACCCACAAGTCATGCTGTTCACGTCGGGAACGACGGGAAATCCGAAAGCCGTCGTGCTCACCATGGGTAACCTGCTGGCGAGTGCGACCGCCTCCGCGTTTCGGTTGGGCGTGCTCCCGGGAGACCGCTGGCATCTCTGCCTCTCGACGTATCACATGGGTGGTCTCGCTCCCCTCCTCCGTTCGACGCTGTACGGCACGACGGTCGTCCTGGAATCGGGGGGTGGGTTCGTCCCCGAGGAAACGCTGACAAACGTTCGAACCTACGACGCGACCGGAATCTCGCTCGTCCCGACGATGCTCCGTCGGCTGTTGGACGCCGACGATTCCGACGGTGCGTCCCGTCTGGACTCCCTTCGATTCGTCCTGCTCGGTGGGGCACCAGCCCGTAAGGAACTCATCGATAAGTGTGAAACGTGCGGCGTTCCGGTCTGTCCGACATACGGAATGACCGAAACCGCATCGCAGATCGCTACTGCCCGACCCGAGGAAGCGTTCGAACACCGTGGAACAGTCGGTCGGTCCCTCATGTTCACCGACGTTACCGTGATTGACGACAGCGGCAGCCCAGTTCAAGCGGGCGAATCGGGCGAACTCGTGGTTGCCGGACCCACCGTTATGGCGGGATACTACGGCAACCGTGACGCGACTGAGGATGCGTTCGGCGAATACGGTCTCTACACTGGCGATATCGGCTACCGGGACGATACTGGCCGTTTGTGGGTGCTCAACCGACGTTCGGACCGTATCGTCACCGGTGGCGAAAACGTCCATCCCGGCGAAGTCGTGACGGTTCTCCGCGATCATCCCGCGATTCGTGATGTTGCAGTCGTCGGCATCGAAGACGAGGAGTGGGGCGAACGAATCGGCGCACTCGTCGTCCCGATGGCCGACGAAACGGTTTCCCTCGAATCGGTTCGTGCGTACTGCGACGGCCGTCTGGCCGGGTACAAACAGCCACGGCTCCTCGAAGCGACCGACGAACTGCCGCGAACGCCGTCGGGAACGATCGACCGCGAAGCGGTCCGCGAGCGACTTCGTTATGACTCTTGAACCTGCAAGCTGGACGACCGACTGATGTTGAGCGTGTTGCTCGCGTTGATCTGGATATTCTGATTGAAACGAACGCGCGCGTCCGAGGTCGGTGACAGCTGCCCCCTGATTTCGCCCTCCGGATTCGCCTCCGTGTGAACGTTGACATAAGCGTTACCGTCCTCCATGGCCGTCACCAGCGCGTCGAGTGGTTTTCCTTCGAGCGGTCCGACGAAGTCCGCCGCCGAGAACTGCCCCGACGAGAGCACGCCGTCGAACCGTCCGGCGATCAACTGTGGATTCGTCCGCTTCGGGCCGGGGTACAACCATACGACGACCGGACCGCTTTCTCCAGCCCCACCGCGGTGGATATGCGCCTGCGTGACGTTCTCGATTTCGCTCACGAGCACGACGAACCGTATCGATTCTCCCTCTTGGACGACCATCGCAGTCCCCTGGGCGTCCGTCTGCACCGATGGTGACTGTTGTTCACCCGACATTCGTCCAGCGCTGAACGCTACCCCATCCTCCGATTGTGCGTTGGCGACGCTGCTTCCGACACCCAATGCGACCCCCGTTTTGAGCATGTCGCGTCTGTTGAACATTCTACTTTCCCCCATTCAACGTCAACTGACTGTCGTATAAATGACTGGGCCGAGTGATGCCCGGCCCTGCTCCGAAGAACGCTTTTATTCGGTCACTGGCTACGAGTATACGTGTGTACACTCATCGTCGCGTGGCGGGTGTTCGACGAAACGCCGATCGTCGCCGCCGCGAATCGGGACGAAGCCCTGGGGCGACCGTCGAACCCTCCCGGAGTGCTGGACCACGACCCGACCGTAATCGCCCCACAGGACCGGGAGGCGGACGGAACGTGGGTCGGGTACAACGAACATGGCCTGTTCGTCGGCGTGACGAATCGGCGGGCGGACATCGACGGTGAACGCTCCCGTGGACTACTGGTTCGGGACGCATTGGCCCACGAGTCACCGGCCGATGCCCTCCAGTTCGTTCACGACGAACTCGCGAAACGGCAGTACGCAGGCTTCAATCTCTTTCTCGCGGATGCCGATGAGGCAACCATATTGGAGTGGGACGGCATCCTCCAAACGACGCATCTCGACCCGGGGGTTCACGTCATCGTAAACGAGGGAATGAACACCCACGCACCGAAATCGAACCGAATTCGAGACGCGGTGCATCCCGACCCCGACGAGACAGTGGTCGAATGGCGCACCCGAGCGAAAGCAGTACTCCGAAATCACGACATCGGCGCGTGCGTCCACGGCGATGGGTACGGAACTCGTTCATCGTCCATCGTGACTATCGAGGAAGGGGAAAGTGACAGGTACGAGTTCGCCGACGGTCCCCCCTGCCAAACCGACTACGACATCGTGGAAGGTCACCTTTAAACGCCCGCCCGTCCCTGTATTGAATATGAGCACGGCCACGTCCGAGGAAGAACTCACCGAGGACGAGTACGCAGGACTCGAACTCGTCCGCGAAACGGGTGGAATCCACCAAAGCGATTTTTGGAAACAGCTCGACGTTTCATCCCGAAAGGGAAGTCGAATCATCGAGTCACTGGTCGCGAAAGAATTCGTTCAGCGAGAAAAGACCGTCTACGACGGACACAACACGTACTTCGTCACTCCCGCCGCGAAGGACCTCGACTTCTCCCTGCTGATGGCGGGCGATATGCTCTCGCCGTTCATCGGTGAGGAGGAAATCGATCCCGAAAGCGACGCCTTCTCGCAGTGGATCATGAACCTGGCGTACGAGGAGTAACGCAACAGCTTTAGAGACCTCCTTTGAGCGCTCATACGAACAACTAACGCATCTTCCGTACTTCCGTAGCAATTCAGGTTTACTGAACTTTTATCGATATTAGAAAAACCACTGTCAGGGACATCGAAATGGAACAGCGCCACCGCGAGTAGCGGAAACGCCCGACGGTTACTCCAGCGCGCCTCCGGTTCGAATCACAGTTCTTTCGCCGAACTTCGGCCCGATGAACTGCACACCGACGGGAAGGCCGTCGGTTTCGCCCGCGGGAACCGAAATCGCGGGGAGGTTGGCGAGGTTTACGGGAACTGTGTTCGCGTCCGCGAGGTACATCTGGAGCGGGTCGTCCAGGCTCTCGCCGAGTTCGAACGGCGGAACCGGCATCGTGGGACTGGCCAGTACGTCCACGTCTTCGAACGCGGAATCGAAGTCCTGTTTCACCCACGCGCGGGCGTCCTGCGCTTTTTTGTAGTATTTGTCGTGGTAGCCAGCCGAGAGGGCGTAGGTGCCGAGCAGGATGCGGCGTTTCACCTCGTCGCCGAAGGCTTCCTCGCGGGCTTCGGAGAACACCTCGTTCCAGTTGCCGTCGTAGCCGCCGGAGTGCCCGTATCGAACGCCGTCGTAGCGCGCGAGGTTCGAGGAGGCTTCCGACATAGCGATGACGTAGTAGGCTTCGACCGCGTGTTCGACGGACGGAAGCGACACGTCGTGGACGGTCGCGCCCTGCGATTCGAGGTCCTCCATGGCATCTTTGAACTGTTCGACGACGCCGTCGTCCGCACCCTCGACCAGTTCCGTGGGTACGCCGATGTCAAGTCCGTCAACGTCGCCGTCGGCAGCGCTCGCGTAGTTGCTGTCGTTCCCTTCGTCCCTGGTCGTCGCGTCGTGCTCGTCGGCCCCGGCGATAACGTCCAGCAGTCCGGCCGCTTCCTCGACCGTCGGCGCGATCGGGCCGATCTGTTCGAGACTGTTCGCATAGGCGACGAGTCCGTAGCGCGAGACGAGACCGTACGTCGGCTTGATGCCGACGACGCCGCAGAACGCGGCGGGACAGCGAATCGAACCACCCGTGTCGGTTCCGAGTGCGAGGTCGGCCTCGCCCGCCGCAACTGCCGCAGCACTCCCGCCCGACGAACCTCCTGGGACGCGCCCCGGCGCGACCGGGTTTTCAGTCGCGCCGAAGGCTGACGTTTCGGTGGTCGTTCCCATGCCGAACTCGTCCATGTTGGCCTTCCCGACGATGGTCGCGCCAGCGTCCTTCAGTTTCGTTACGACGGTTGCGTCGTAGGGCGGAACGTACTCCTCGAGCATGGCCGACCCACAGGTGGTTCGGACGCCTTCGGTGCTGATGTTATCCTTGACGGCGACCGATTTTCCGGCGAGAGAACCGCCTTCCTCGCCCTCGATGGTTTCTTCAGTGATGAAAATATTCTCACTCATGATACGTTCGGCCCCTTGAAATAGCCCTCTTCGGACTCCGATGTGTTCGACAGCGCTTTTTCCTGTTCCAAACTGTCCCGTACCTCGTCGTCGCGCATGACGTTGACGAGGTCGACGTCTCGCTCGACTTCCGGGACTTCATCCAACGTCTCGAAATATCCCAGGATATCCGCGAACTGTCCGGCGAACTGCTCGGCTTCCTCGTCGGAAATCGCCACACGAGCTAGCCGTGCGACGTGCCGAACCTCGTCAGGCCCGGGGGACGTATCGCTCATGTATCGAAGAACCCGCGGACGAGCGGTAAGGGTTTCGATACGCTACTTCATGGGTTGTCATACGCGAACGGAGAGCCACCGAGGGACGAGAGTTGGCTACGATAGCAGTCGTACTTCTCCTCACGCCGATTTATTCTTGAACTGTCTTTGGAAACGAATGTTCAAAAATGCCACTAGAGTTAAGTTGGTGTGTATCCTATGCAATATGTCTATCGATTCTCCGACCCTCTGCCTTTCTCCGACAGCACGCGCCCATGACTGATACACGTACTCGACCAACCGACGAAACGGAGACCAGTGGCGAGCGAACGGAATCCGACGAACGACAGGCTGATGAGCAGGAGCGCTGTCCCGAATGTGGCGGGCAGTTGGTGACCGACGAGGAGCGCGGCGAGCGGGTCTGTGACGACTGTGGGCTCGTCGTCGAAGAGAACGCCGTCGACCGTGGACCGGAGTGGCGAGCGTTCGACGCGAGCGAGCGTGAGCAAAAATCCCGCGTCGGCGCGCCGACGACGACGATGATGCACGACAAGGGACTGTCGACCAACATCGACTGGCGCGACAGGGACGCCTACGGAAACTCGCTCGGCTCTCGGCAGCGCGAGAAGATGCAGCGACTGCGCAAGTGGAACGAGCGGTTCCGCACCCGCGACAGCAAGGAGCGCAACCTCAAGCAGGCGCTCGGCGAAATCGACCGAATGGCGTCGGCACTCGGCCTTCCGGATTCGGTTCGCGAGATGGCCAGCGTCATCTACCGCAGAGCACTCGACGAGAACTTGCTACCTGGTCGTTCCATCGAGGGGGTTGCGACCGGCTCGTTGTACGCCGCCGCCAGACAGGCGAGAACGCCGCGTAGCTTGGACGAACTGACCGCCGTCTCACGTGTCGAAAAGGACGAAATCGCACGCACGTATCGCTACGTTGCCCGCGAACTCGGACTCGAAATCGAACCCGCTGACCCGAAAAGTTACGTTCCGCGGTTCGCCTCCGATCTCGACCTCTCCGACGAAACCGAGCGCAGAGCGCGCTCGCTGCTCGATACCGCGACCGAGCAAGGAATCCACAGTGGAAAATCACCAGTCGGCCTCGCGGCCGCCGCGGTGTACGCCGCCGCCCTCCTGACCAACGAAAAAGTCACTCAAAGTGAAGTGAGCGACGTAGCGAACATCAGTGAAGTCACCATCCGCAATCGATACCACGAACTGCTCGATGCCGAAGAAGGGACGATAACACCCTAACGCCACATCTCGACCGCCAACCGAAACCGTGAACCGCAGCCGCGAATCCCGTTTCGTATGGAGACGACGAGACATTTCACCGCGACGACCTACGTCGTCCACGATGGCGAGTGCCTGCTCCACGAGCACGACAGACTCGACATGTGGCTTCCACCGGGTGGGCATTTAGACCGCGACGAACTGCCCCGTGAAGCCGCCCTGCGGGAAGTTCGCGAGGAAACAGGATTGCAAGTATCCATCCTCGAACCGGAAACGAGTGTTTCCGCGGATTTCGGCAGGGAGCTTTCGCCCGCAGAACACGTTATGCTCTACGACATCGACAGCTTCGAGGGAGAAGTCGGCCACCAACATATCGATTTCGTCTACTACGGCGAAGCGATGGATCGGGCTCTCTCGCCGAATGTAGACGAAACCGGAACCGACGGCTGGGAATGGTTTTCCCCACTCGACCTTCGGAACCATCATGAGCTCACTTCGGAAGTCGTAACGCTCGGAACCGAGGCTATCGAACGTGTCGAAGGACGGAGCGAAAACGAGTTATAGGGCGTCTGAGGCGAACTTAGGCGGTGTATAATAAGGTCCGTCCGGTGGGTTCTGCAGGCCATGAGCATCATCGACCGACTGTTCGGAAGTGACGAAGACCCCGGACCGACGTACGTCTGTACCGGTTGTGGAAAGGCGTTCGAGGACGAACGAAAGATCTGTCCCGACTGCGGAAGCGATCGAATCGTCACATCGAGACGTTAATGTGGTATTATCTGTCAAATAGATGACTCCGACGATTTCACTTCTACACTATTGCTCTACAATCCAACCCTAACTTCAATTGCGTTTTCACAGCTGTTTAGGGCGTGTATAATAATACCACTACCAAATGTCGGACAAATCGGGAATGATATTTGTCAGTAGAATGAGTCTGAAACTTGCCCGTGCAGACCCGACACGGTTCGAATGCAAATCCTGCGGGACGCGGTACGAACTCGACCGACAGGCATGTGTCGAGTGTGGTGGCTACTGTCTCGGTTATCGCGATTCCTGGCTGAATCAACTCGATGACCGAACCCCACGCCAAGGAATCTACTGAAGCAGTGTCGTGCTGTTCGACGAGTAGCCACGCTATTCGAAGCGGGAGCGGATATACTTCGTCACGTGGTCGTCCATCCGCCGCTTGTACCCCGCCTGTCGCGCGAGGCGGTCGAGTTCGCGCGCGACGAGACTCCCATACTGCACCGCTTTCTTGTCCCGAGCCGCAACCTCGTCGGGGACGAACGACCGAGCGGACTCCCTGAGCGCCCATTTACGCACGCCGTCAGCGGAGACGAGCATGTTTCCAGGCAGTCGGAGCGCGGTTCGAACGACGTGGTCGGAAAGCAGTGGTGCGATGGGTTCGACGCCCGCAGCCCGTAGGGTGAGCACATCCCGCGTCAACTGTTCGGGAAGCGTTCGGATCGTCTCACGGGCCGCACCGCGAACCGTCTCCGCCTCGACGCGGTGGTCCGCACGCGCGACTTTCTCGTATCCGCCGAAGAGTTCGTCTGCACCCTGCCCGACCGCGAGCCGGTCGTAACCGTCCCGTCGTGCCCGCTCGCCGGTTAGATACAATGGAAGTGCGATTTGAATGTCCATCGCGTTCGTTCGTCCGATGGCGCGAGCGACCGTCGGAACTGCGCGTTCGATATCCTCGTGCGTGAGCTCCACCACTCGAACGTCCCTGTTCATCCGTTCTGCGGCAGTTTTCGCCGCTTCAACGTCGTGACTGTCTGGGAAACCCGCGACGTACAGCGGACAGTCGAAGGCACTCGCGACGACTGCAGAATCGACGCCACCCGAAAACGCGACCGCGAGACCGTCCGACGAGATTTCTTCGAGACTGGCTCGGATCGCTCCCTCGACTGCGGAGATGGCTTCCTCCTCGTCCTCGAAGGGCGAGGGGTCCGGGAGATGCCAGAGTCGTTCGTCCCCGTCCTTCGTGCGGGCAACCCCCGCCGGAATCGGGTTCGGGTCATCCAACTCGCACGGGTCGTCGCTCCACGTCGTCGGGTCGTCAGTTGCGGAAAAGAGAGGATACCGACCTAAAACGTCCCGAACGAGCGCCCCATCGAGTTCACCTGCGAATCCTCGCGTTCCCGGGAACGGGTCGTTCGATTCGATTGCACGCCGAACGAGATCGGGGTCTGCACCCTGCATCATCCGAAATACTGTGCCATGCGACTGACGACGCGGCGTTTCGCACCGCCTGCGGCTTGACGGAAACTGATTCGCCACGGCGTTCGCTTGCCCTGTACATTCGTCCGGCCATCGACGATTGCGCCGAGAATCGCTCGGGCGTCGTTCGTGTTCACGTCGATTTGGGTCACGGCCTGGCCGACCATCTCGCTGATGTGGGCGTCGCTTCCCGCCGTCATCGGGACGTCGTATTCGCGGGCAAACGACTTCGCGCGGCGGTTACCGCGTCCGGTTAACAGGCGCGAGTTGTACACCTCGATGGCGTCCGCCTGTGCGAGTTCCTTTCGGGTAACGTTCACAGCGACCCCGCTCCGCGATTTTTGGAACGGATGCGGGACGATAGCGACGCCGCCCTGTTCTCGGATTCGGTCGAGCGTCTCGCCGAACGGCAGTCCGGCTGGCACACGCTCTTCGATGCCCAACCCGAGGATGTGTCCGGCACGTGACGTGATTTCCATACCGGGAATCCCCACCAATCCGTATTCGGGGGCGAGTTCTGCGGCTTGGAGGCTAGCGTCGATTTCGTCGTGGTCGGTGACGGCGATGGCGTCGAGTCCGACGGCCTGCGCCTGCTCTAAGAGCAGTTCCACCGAGTCACGACCATCGTGAGAGAGCGCGGAATGACAATGCAACTCGACCGAAAGCACGGTCGGTGGTTGGAAGGGGTGCGGCAAAAGCGACTCGGTACGAGTTCGATCGATCACGTGCAGTCCGTCGACACGAACAGTCTCACGAACGCGATGTCGGATCTACAGCGGTTCCCGCCATTCATGTGTAAGCCAACTGTACGCATCTCGTGGGCGACCCTTGACCAGCAGGGCCAGTCCGATGAAAGCGACGACGAACGGGGTGAGCGTGTAGGTAACCGATTTGAGGACGATTCGTTCGAGGGGTGCTTGATGGAGGTTCATGGGTTCGTTGGGGCCGACTGTTTTCCGAGTGGATGGAGTTCGATAAATGCTTTCTGGAACTGTTGTTGTTTGCGACTTTTTGACTTGCATGAACAAAGGGGAATATTTCCCGACGGTTCGGTGCCGCGTTCGCCGCCTCTCGGATACGTATTTCGGGAACGTGGCGGAAATACCGGTGTTTCGACGATGTCCCGTCCTCGAAATATGGATGGCTTCGTCAGCACCGTCGATCGGACTGCTTGCAAACGCAGGCAACCGATTCAACGGATAGGCGTCGCTATGTTACAGTTGTCGGAGGCGTGCGGACACCTTGGACACGACTCGTCCTGCCTTCGACGATCGTCCTCGCTGAGGTAGTGACATGCTTTAGTGAAGAGGATGGCAGTTCTCTGTTACTCTTTTTCCGAACGAGTAGATAGGAGACCGACTGCCCGTGTCGCATCGGAAAGGGTGTCGAAGGTGGAGTACGAACGAACGCCACGTTCCAAGCACGTTTGTGCATATGGAAAGGCATTAATCTGCCCTGTCTGTACAGGACAGTGAATGAGTCTCTCCGAGTCCGACCGCAAACTGGTCGTTGCCGAGCTGGGCCGTGACCCGACTCCGGCCGAGGAAACGCTGTTCGAGAACCTCTGGAGCGAACACTGCGCATACCGGTCGTCACGCCCGCTGTTGTCGGCCTTCGATTCCGAAAGCGATGACGTCGTTATCGGCCCCGGTGACGATGCCGCCGTCGTCGCGCTAGATGAGAATACCTACATCACGATGGGTATCGAGAGCCACAATCACCCCTCCTACGTAGACCCCTACGACGGGGCGGCGACGGGTGTTGGCGGTATCGTCCGCGATACGCTATCGATGGGTGCGTATCCCATCGCGCTCGCGGATAGCCTCTACTTCGGCGGATTCGACCGCGAGCACTCCCGTTATCTGCTGGATGGTGTCGTGGAAGGTATCGCGGATTACGGCAACTCCATCGGCGTGCCGACCGTGACGGGAAGCACGCAGTTCCACCCCGATTACGAGGGGAATCCACTCGTCAACGTGGCCTGCGTTGGTTTGCTTTCGGCCGACCGCCTCGTCACGGCGAACGCGCAGAAACCGGGCAACAAACTCGTTCTCGTCGGCAATGCGACCGGCCGGGACGGCCTCGGCGGCGCGAGTTTCGCCAGCGAAGACCTCTCGGAGGACGCCGAAACGGAGGACCGGCCCGCGGTACAGGTCGGTGACCCGTATACGGAGAAACTGCTCATCGAGGCCAACGAGGAACTCGTAGACGGTACTCTCGTGGAGTCGGCTCGCGACCTCGGTGCGGCCGGACTCGGCGGCGCGTCCAGCGAACTCGTCGCCAAAGGGGGACTCGGTGCGACTATCGAACTCGACCGCGTCCACCAGCGCGAACCGAACATGAACGCCCTCGAAATCCTGCTCGCGGAGTCCCAGGAGCGCATGTGTTACGAAGTTCGGCCGGAAAACGTCGATGCCGTGGCCGACATTGCCGACAAGTACGACCTCGGGTGCTCGGTCATCGGCGACGTGACCGACGGGAACTACGTCTGCACCTTCGAGGGCGAGACGGTCGTGGACGTAGCCGCCGAATTCATCGGCGACGGTGCACCGATGAACGACCTGCCCGCGAACGAGCCGACCCAACCCGTCCGCGACCTGCCCGATTTCGACTTCGGCGAGGCGTTCGAGGCTGTCGTTGGCTCCCCCAACTGCGCGAGCAAACGGTGGGTCTACCGACAGTACGACCACGAGGTACAAGCCCGGACTGCGACACTCCCGGGCGACGACTCGGCAGTGATGGCGATTCGACGGGCCGGACTCGGTCTCGCGTTCTCGTCCGGCGCGAACCCCCACTGGACGACTACCGCGCCCTACGACGGCGCCCGTGCGGTCGCGCTGGAAAACGCGGCGAACCTGGCGGCGAAAGGCGCGACGCCGCTGGCCGCGGTAGACTGCCTGAACGGTGGTAATCCGGAAAAACCGGACGTATACGGCGGTTTCAAGGGAATCGTGGACGGCCTCGCGGACATGTGCAGCGAACTCGACGTTCCCGTCGTGGGTGGAAACGTTTCACTCTACAATGACTCCCCGAATGGCCCGATTCCGCCGACGCCGACGCTGGCAATGACGGGAACGACCGCGGACTACGATGCCCCGTCAGCCCAACTTTCCGGCGAGGGGACGCTTCTCCTCGTCGGCGAACCGTCCGGCGCGCTCGGCGGGTCGGAGTATTTGGCGCAGTTCGGTGGAAGCGATCGATTCCCCGAACTGCCACAGAACGCTTCGGATGTCGTCTCGGCGCTTTCCGCGGTCGCCACGCAGGACGATACGCTCGCGGTTCACGACGTGAGCGACGGCGGTCTCGCGGTAACGGTGGCAGAAATGGTTTCGGACGATGCAGGCGCGTCAGTTTCGGTTTCCGGTTCCGCAGAATCGCTGTTCAGTGAACTCCCCGGACGAGCCGTCATCGAGACGGCGACTCCCGACACAGTCATCGACGCCTTCGATGGTGTCGCACCCGTCACCGAACTCGGAACCGCTGACGATTCGGGTGTGCTCGAGATCGACATCGGCGGTGAAACGCGTCGCTGGTCGGCGAACGAAATAGCGGAACTACGGGACGTTATCGGTCGAGAACTGGAGTAGCGTTGCCGCTCCCCCGGAGATTAGAGCAATAGCGGAACGCCGAATACGACCGCGAGACCGATGACGGTGACGACCAGTCCGGTCGTCACTTGACTCATCGAGAACTCCTGCATCGGGGACGTTACGCGCTCCATTCCGTTGGAATGCTGTACCGGGTCGGTGTCTTGGCCAGTCATGTGGCGACATCGGTGTGCGCGATACTTCGGTGTATCGGTGTTCCGTTCGAACGTCGACGACACGTCTTTCGATTCTGATAGCCACTTGCTCCCTCAAACCGATTCCTTTTGACGACGGACTTCCTACCGTCAGCCACTCAATGACCCTCACGAAGCGAATCATCCCGTGTATCGACGTGGATTTGGACGACGATGGGAACCCCGCGGTGTACACCGGCGTCAACTTCGAGGATCTACAGTACACCGGTGACCCGGTAGAGATGGCCCGCCAGTACAACGAGGCGGGTGCGGACGAGTTCGTGTTTCTGGACATCACCGCGAGTGCGGACGGCAGGGAGACGATGCTCGACGTCGTTTCGAACGTCGCCGACGAGGTGTTCATCCCGCTGACCGTCGGCGGTGGCATCCGGACGCGCGAAGACATCAAAGAAACCCTCCGGGCGGGCGCGGACAAGGTCTCCATCAATACCGCCGCGCTGGAACGGCCGGAACTGGTGACGGAAGGCGCAACCGCGTTCGGCAGCCAGTGTATCGTCATCAGCGTGGACGCCCGCAGGCGGTTCGATGAACAGGGAGAACAGTACGAACAGGTCGAAGGCGAATCCTGCTGGTTCGAATGCACCGTCAAAGGTGGCAGGGAGGGAACAGATATCGACGTGGTCGAGTGGGCGAGGGAGGCTCAGTCGCGCGGCGCGGGCGAGTTGTTCGTCAACTCCATCGACGCGGACGGGACGAAGGACGGCTACGACGTGCCGCTGACGAGGGCTGTCTGCGATTCGGTTTCGACCCCGGTCATCGCCTCGTCTGGTTGCGGCGGCCCCGAGGACGCCTATGAGGTGTTCACCGAGGCGAACGCGGACGCGGCGCTCGCGGCATCCATCTTCCACTTCGGCGAATACTCGATTCGGGAGGTCAAGGAGTATCTCGCCGAGCGCGACGTGCCGGTTCGGTTGTAGTTCGGATGACGCTGTCGCTCACGTATCGAATTGAAAGCAGAGGATAAATCAGCCGGTTACGCCGCGGAGGTAAACGCGTCGCGGAAGGCGTTCGCTTTGTCTTTGACGTTCTGTGCGCCGGATTCCAGTGCGTCGAGGGGGTCCATACCGTCCTCGGTTTTCAGCGAGAGGATCGGGTCGGTCTGGCCACCGGACTGCTCGGGGTTCAGGTCGTAGGTAGCCGCCGCGACGCCCTCGGTTTCGAGGAGCGCACCCTTGAGCACGTTCATGAACGTGTGGTCTTCGCCCCCGATTTCTATCTGGAGTTCGGTGTCGCTCTTCTCGATAACCCGCAGTTCCATGCGCATTCTTTCTTTGTTGGCGCGTTTCAATCTTGCGAAGCGCGGGTTTCGCGTCGAAGCATGTTCAGTAGTCGTGACTCCATTATGGTGTGACGATTTTACTACACGGTTTAGTGGTGAACGACGGTTGCGGCGTCGAGACTGCGATCGCCGGTTCCAACCCCGCACCGCATGCGGGCGAGTGCGCCAGCGGTCGGCGCACTCGTCCGTGGCGTCCCCATACCTCCCCGGGTACTCGGACGGTTCGCGCGACGGGCACGAACCGTCCTCGTCGCACGTCCGGACATCCGTTCAGCTATCGGTAGAACTCCCCCTCGAACGAATTGCTGTTTTGAACTTCGAAACTGCGGACACTCGTCAGTCATCGATCGAAACGAAACGGGAAAGTAGCCGCTTAGAACTTGATTTCCGCGCCGGCGTACAGCACGACGACGAGGAAGATCCAGACGACGTCCACGAAGTGCCAGTACATCGAAACCGTCGTCACCGAGAGGTGGCGGTCGGCGGAGTACTGGCCGTAGAGCGCGCGGATGAAGACGATACCGATGAGCACCGCACCCATGGTAACGTGCAGTCCGTGGAGCCCGGTCAGACCGTAGAACGCGCTGTTGAACACGCCGCCCGTGAAAGTGAACCCTTCGTGGACGATGAACTCGTAATATTCGAGCACCTGTCCGCCGATGAAGACCGCTCCGAGGAGGAGCGTCGCCCCGAGTCCGGCGAGGAATCGGCTTCGGTTGTTCTTCCGAAGTTCGACGTGCGCCCAGTGGAGCGTGATGCTGCTCGCCACCAACAAAGCCGTGTTGATGAGCACGAGGTCGCCGAGGAGGTGCGGTAGTTCGTCACCCGTTGGGGGCCAGGCGCCCACGCGGATGAAGAAGAAATACACGAAGCCAGCGCTGAACGTCGCGATTTCTGACCCGAGGAACGCGACCATCCCCCAGCGAAGTGCGTTGATGCCTTTTTCTCGCGTGTCCCTGCTCCAGAAGTGTTTGACGAATGCGTGGTACACCCAGCCGTACAGTCCGGCGAGGAAGATCGCGGTGCTCCCGATGAACACCGCCGGGCCGATGGTTGGGCCGACGATGTTGGTTCCGCCGTGTCCGAGGACGAACAGTGCGGCACCGATGTAGAACCCTGCCCCACCGACCGCGGTGATGAAGGGCCACCACGACGCCTCGCCGAAGCCTTTCGGCCAGTCCTCGACGGCCGGGAGGTGATGGCCGTGCTCCTCTGTCGAATCGTCCGTTACCGTCATACTGAGAGGGTTACGGGCCGACTACTAAAAATGCACCCAAAACCCTTCGCTGATATCCGCGGAGGTTTCAGAGAAGCGATATCAACGCGACCGCTAATCGATGGAAATCGACAAAAAGGGAGGTTCAGGCCGACGCAGTCGTGGTGGTCGTGGTGCTGTTGCCACCTGAACTGCTGTTGTTGCCGCCGCTTTGGCTGTCTTTCTTCTGTTCCTGGAGCCACTGCTGGTACTCGCTTTGGGAGACGACTTTGACCTTCCCCAACATACTGGAGTGGCCGACACCACAGTACTCAGCGCAGTAGAGCTGATAGGTGCCTTCCTCCGTCGGCTTCGTCTTGATGACGTTGTGCTGGTTCGGGATGGCGTCCTGTTTCAGACCGAGTTGTGGGGCATGGAAGGCGTGAAGCCAGTCCTTGGAGGTGATATTGAGATACACCGGGCGGTCCTTCGGAATGACCATCTCACCCGACGTGGACACGTTTTCACCTTTGTAGTTGAAGTTCCAGATGTACTTTTCGGCGACGACTTCCACTTGGACCGCGTTACCTTCGATCTGTTTCGCGTCCTCGGGCGTCGTGGTGACGTACTCGTTCGCCATCACGCCGTAGGAGGCATAGCCGACGAACAGCAGGACGATTGCGGTGGCGACCGTCCACGTGATTTCGAGTCGTCGGTTCTCCTTCGTCGGGAGCGGGTTCTCGTTGTTGCGGAACTTCCACACGGTGTAGATGAGGATACCCTCGACGAGCACCGTGATGGGAATCGCCGCGTACAGCAACTGAGTGTTCAGTGTCCGGATGAGTCTCTCGGTCGTCGAACTGTAGCCCTGTGCCAGCACGGGGTCCACAGCGACCGAAAGAAGCGCCGCGCCGAGCACCGAGACGAACGCTATCCGCTTGGAATCCATATGCTCTAAGCTTAGGAAACGGCCCATAAATATGTGCTGTCTTTGTCGTCGTGGTAAGTCGGATGGTCTAAGTACGCGGGACCATAACCGTCGGACAACGGTGGCACTGCAGGGTCCCTCTTCACGTCGGTTCGAACGCGCGCTGACAGCGACCGCAGTCGGCGTCTATTTGCTCGTCGTCGTCGGAGCGACGACGTCGCTCACGGACGCCGCGACTGCCTGTCCGACGTGGCCCGCCTGCAACGGCCACTGGGTCGTCCCGCTGGACGACCCGAAACTCGCTATCGCGTGGGGGCACCGCGTCGCCGCGCTCGTCGTCGGGGTGCTGTTGCTCGCGACGACGCTGTTCGCGTGGATACGTGACTCACAGAAACGCGTTCAGCTTTCGCTCGCCACCTCGGCCGTGCTATATCCGATACAGGTCGGTTTGGGCGCGATCGCGGCGACGACGGTGACGACGACCGTCCTCACCGCGAGCCATCTCGTCATCGGAATGGCCATCTTCTCCGGAATCGTTCTCGCGCTCGCGTGGACGCTCGAACCGGAAACGAAGGACGGCCCGGTCGAGATGGGCGTCGAGCAGCAACCCGCGGATGTTTCGCCGACTCCGGAGTCGCTGTCGGGCATCAAAGCGACCGCCTACGCGTATTTCCGACTGATGAAGCCGCGGTTGATGTGGCTCCTGTGTCTCGTCGCCTCGGCGGGGATGGCGCTCGCGGCAGGGCCGGACCTCGAGGTCGGTACCGTCGTCGCAACGCTTACCGGGGGCGTCCTCTCCATCGGCGCGAGCGGGACGTTCAACCACGTGCTCGAACGTGACGTCGACAAACGAATGAATCGAACCGCAGACCGTCCCGCCGCAACGTCCCAAATTCCGGTTCGGAACGCGGTGGCGTTCGGCGTCCTCCTGTCCATCGCCTCGCTTGCCGTCTTCCTTTCGGTGAACGTCCTCGTCGCGGTGTTCGGACTGACGGCCATCGTGTTCTACAGCGTCGTGTACACGCTCCTGCTGAAACCAAACACGGTACAGAACACGGTCATCGGCGGACTCGCCGGGTCCCTTCCAGCGCTCATCGGATGGGCCGCGGTCACGAACGGTGTCGGTCTTCCAGCGTTGGTGCTCGCGGGCGTCATCTTCCTTTGGACGCCGGCGCACTTCTACAACCTCGCGTTGGCGTACAAAGACGACTACGCACGCGGTGGCTTCCCGATGATGCCCGTCGTTCGCGGGGAAGCCGAAACCCGGAAACACATCCTACTGTGGTTGGGTGCGACCCTCCTCGCCGCGGGCGGCCTCGCCACGGTAACGACGTTGAGTTGGACGTACGCGGCCACGACGGTCGTTTTCGGCGCCGTGTTTCTGTTGGCAGTCGTCAAACTCCACCACGACCGCGACGAAAAAGCGGCCTTCCGTTCGTTCCACGCGTCGAACGCCTATCTCGGGTCGCTCCTCGTCGCCATCGTCGTCGATGCACTCGTCCTATGAGCACCCAGTTCGCACGATTCCGACCGAGCGGTGAAACGCTGTTGTGGGGAGCCGTGGTGCTGAACGCCGAGCTGTTCACCCTCGTTTTCTACTTCGCCACCTCGAATCACACCGGTGGCCAACTCCGCTACCTCCTCTATCCGTTCATCTGGATCAACGTCGCGCTGTTCGCGGTTTGGAAGACGAATCCGATCGCGCGAAACGACCGCGACCGACTCGTCGGTCTCGGTATCGCGGCGGCGTACTTCCTCGTTTTAGGGTACGTCGGTGGCCTGTTCGGTCCCGCTCACTCGGTCCCAGGGGTACCATCGGGCGGCTTTCGAATCTCGTGGCTTCCGCCGGGATGGGGCCCGGCCTTGCTCTATCACGGGGACCTGCTCCGCCTGTCGATTCTCCCGTTCAAACTCGTCGGCTACCTCGCCCTCGCGTATCTCGTCTACGCGACCGTTTTGGATGCGGCCGGATCCGCACTATCGGGCGTCCTGGGCCTGTTTTCGTGCGTGAGTTGCACGTGGCCCGTCGTGGCTTCCCTCGTCACGGGCATCGCCGGGGCGGGGTCGGGTCTCGCCACGATGGTCGCGTCGGGGTCATACGATATCTCGACGGCCGTCTTCGTCGTTACCGTCGCCCTGCTATACTGGCGGCCGACGGTTCGGTGAACGAATCGAACACCTTACCTGCAAACGAGAACAACGTCCGCTATGACCGACACACTCGTCGCCGAGAACCTTCGGAAGCGATACGGCGACACCGTCGCGCTGGACGGCGTCTCACTCTCGGTCGGTGCGGGCGAAGTGTTCGCGCTCATCGGGCCGAACGGAGCGGGAAAAACGACCCTCGTTCGGTCGCTGACGGGGACGACGGACCCCGACGAAGGAAGTGTCTCCGTCCTCGGAGGGTCGCCCGCTGATATGGACAAATCACGGGTTGGCCTACTCCCCCAATCCTTCGACCCGCCCGCCCGACTCTCCGCGCGGGAACTCGTTCGCTACTACGCGGGCCTGTACGACGACTCCCGCGATGCGGACGAGGCCCTCGCCGACGTGGGGCTCGCGAATACCGGCGACACGTGGTACGAAAACCTATCGGGCGGGCAACAACGGCGCGCTTGCGTCGCCGCCACGCTCGTTAACGACCCGGACGTGCTCTTTCTGGACGAACCGACGACCGGCATCGACCCCGCCGGACGGCGCGCGCTCTGGTCGCTCGTCGAGGATCTCGCCGAGGGGGGAACGACCGTCTTTCTGACGACACACTACATGGCTGAAGCCGAGCGACTCGCTGACCGCGTCGGTCTGTTGGCCAACGGCGAACTCGTCGCCGTCGGCACGCCCGAGTCGCTCATCACCGACCACGGTGGGGAAAGCCGACTCGTGGTGGAAACCGACGCCCGGCGGAGCGCTATCGAAACGCAGTTCACGATAGAGGAAACCGAGTCCGGGTTGGTGTTCGACGGCGTTACGCCGGGGGACATCGGCGATGTCGTATCGGATCTGAATCAGCGCGATATCGACTACGGGGCGTTGACGTGGACAGAACCCGACTTGGAGGACGTGTATCTCCGATTGACGGGTGCATCGCTCGGTCCGGAAGTCACCAGAAAAGCCGGACAAACCGCCATCGTGGGAGGCGACCGATGACCTCGCTCGGACGGGTTCGTTCGGAAGCAGGAGCAGCGTGGCGGTCGTTCCTTCGACGGCGGACTGCCGTCTTTTTCACGTTCTTCTTCCCGGTCATCCTCATCCTCATCTTCGCGGTACTGGTACAGACCAATCCGGGTGACGGTGGGTCGGGCGGTGGCATATTCGCGGAACCACCTGCCTACTATCTACCCGGCTATCTCGCCGTCGTCGTGCTGTTCACGCCCCTCTCGCGTGTCGGGAGTTCGGTGTCGCGGCATCGGGAGTCGAACCGGTTCGAGAAGTTGGCGACCACGCCCCTCACGCGGGCGGAGTGGCTGATGGCACACACGCTCGTCAACGTCGTTATCATCGGTTTCGCGGGCCTCATCATCCTCGCGCTGATGGCGCTCGTGACGAATGCCGGCGTCTCGTTTGCGGTACTGCCAGCAGTTGCCGTCTTCGTCGCGCTGGCAGTCGCACTCTTTTGCGGCGTCGGCGCGCTTCTCGGTAGTCTTGCCGGGTCGCAGGACGGTGTTATCGCGGCGAGCAACGCGATCGCGCTTCCGCTTTTATTCCTGTCGAACACGTTCGTCACACCGAACCTCCTGCCGGGATGGTTCAGACCGGTGATGAACCTCTCGCCGTTGACCTACTTCGCGCGTGGTGTCCGGGATTTGACTTACGATGCACCCTCGGCAGCGGTAGTCGGTGGGTCGAGCCCCCTCGATGGATGGACGGTCAATTTGCTCGTGCTCGCCGTGCTGTCTGTGGTGTTCTTCGCCGCCGGAGCACGCGTGATTCCCCAGACGGATTAGTTCGGAACGAATTTCAATTCGTCTCCGTTTCCAATTCCCGGTCGATTTCGGCACGGAGATTCGCTTTTTCGGTTCGGAGTTTGCCGATTCGAATCCCTTTCCAGCGGAGCAGTTCGATCGCTTGCTCCGCGCTGGATCCGGTCGGAAATTCGATTTCCGTGGTATCGACGTTCTCGAACTCGCCATGGACGACTTCGAGTTTCTTCGGGTCGCTTTTGTGCTCGACTTTCCGGATGGTTCTGAGCGGAATCGAGATACCACTACGAAACCGTTTGTTCACAAATCGCAATCCGCCAGCTACGAAATGGACGAGAACGGCGGAAAGGAGAAACCCCATGGAAACCAGTTCGCCGGAGAACTCGAGCGGGTCATTGAGAATCTGTCCGAACGTTATCGTCGCGAAGAGATTCGAGAACAGAAACCATCCTTTCTGCAGCCTATCTTTCCCCTTCCAATTGTCGAGATACTGGGCTCGGATGATGCCCTTGGGTGTCGTCCGAACGTGAAGCTCGCCGCTTTGGATGCTGAGCGTTCCACTCTGCGTCGGCACTCCATCACGGCTCGTCATCTCTCGCGTTTTATCCTCTATAGGTTTAAAATTGCTGAGCTATCGAGAAAAAGTGCCGCGTCAGGCCGGAATTTCCCAATGGTAGATGTGGTTCAACATCACGTAGGTGACGACACCGAGGACGAGCGAGACGATCCACGCCGAAGCGGCGATTCGACCGACCTTCGCGTGGGCCGTCTGTTTCAGTTCTGCGGGGGTGTGCGTCAACCCGAGGACGAGGGCGAACAGCACGACCGGCACCGAAACGACGGAGAGGATGATGTGAACTGCGAGCATGATGAGGTACGCGTAGTACGGGAATCCGTCCACGAGGATGTGTTTCTCGCCGCCCGCACCGCCGACTTTCGTCAGGTAGAGCACGAGGAAAACGATGATGAGGCTGAAAGCGGTCAGCATCGCGGCGCGGTGTTTTTTGACCGCACCTTTGCGAATCCAGTACCAGCCGAGAACGAGCGAGACGGTCGCGACGCTGTTGACGACCGCGATGGCATCCGAGAGCAGGTTTACGGTCTCGATGCTGATGTCCGGATAGATCGGGATCATCCCCGCGAAGGTGCCGAGGACGAGCACGTACCCGACTGCCGAGAGTACTGCTGTTACCTTTACTGGACTCTCCCGCGCGCGCTGTCGTGCGTCCGCCGTGGCCATGCGCGAGGGTTAGGAGCGATGGGGTAAGGTGGCTTCGCTTCTCCGCTGAGCGGCTCGTTCTCAGTCGGAAGGTTGCACCGGCGCGTTTCCACGAACGACGAGCGGAAGTGGGGCGTGAGTGCAAGCCCGCGTTTGCAGCGAGGAGTGGACAGACCGCGGTGGATGATCTCGGCGGATGAAGGGCGATCGGCCGTCCGGAGTGAGAGGCGGAAAATCGAGAATTGCCCCGTCACACGGGACGAGGTACGGTCTTCCGTACTTTGGTTCACTTCGCTCACGAGGACCTCACACGCTGAAGACACGGGCCTTCTGCGGTGAACTCCGCAGGTTTCTGCCAGCGCCATCGTCGCTTGACGACTCGTGCTATCACAATGTTTCGAAATCGTGCCGAAAGTCGCTTCGTTCCACTCTATCAACCCGACTTGCGCTTAAACAATTGCGGTTTCACACGTATTTCCGTTAAAGTGAAACCCGAACGCGGGGAAGGGTGGTGTATGAGCACAGATCAGGAATCGCAGTCGGTTCGCTGTCTCGTCGCGAAGGTCGGCCTCGACGGTCACGACCGCGGCGCACACGTCATCGCCCGCGCCTTCCGCGACGCCGGATTCGAAGTCATCTACTCGGGTCTCCACAACGCACCCGACGAAATCGTACAGGCCGCAGTGCAGGAGGACGTGAACGTCCTCGGAATCTCGATTCTCTCGGGCGCACACGATACGCTCGTCCCGAAAATCATCGACGGCCTCAAAGAGTACGACGCCTTCGAGGATACGCTCATTCTCGTCGGCGGTGTCGTTCCCGACGACGACAAGGAGGAACTCAAGGAACTCGGCGTCGCGGAGGTGTTCGGTCCGGGCACGCCAATGGAAGAGACTATTCAGTTCGTCCGTGAAAACGCGCCCGAACGATGAGCGCGAAGCACGCCGATTTGCTTGCCGACCTCCTCGACGGAAAACACCGGGCCCTGGCCCGCGTCATTACGAAAATCGAGAACCGCGACCCGGGCTACCGTGACCTCGTCTCGGAACTTCACGACCACACCGGCCACGCCGACGTTATCGGCATTACTGGCAGCCCAGGCGCTGGAAAATCGACCCTCGTGGACAAGGTGGCGAACTACTATCGTGATCGCGGCGAGACGGTGGGCGTCATCGCGATCGACCCCTCGTCGCCGTTTACCGGCGGGGCCGTGCTCGGCGACCGGATTCGCATGGCCAGCAACGTCGGCGACATGGACGTCTTTTTCCGGTCGATGAGCGCCCGTGGCAGTCTCGGTGGCCTCTCCACCGCGACGACGGATGCCGTAAAAGCACTCGACGCCTTCGGAAAGGACAAAATCATCGTGGAAACGGTCGGTGCCGGTCAGAACGAAATCGATATCGTGAAAACCGCGGATACGGTCGCGGTGCTGGTACCGCCCGAGAGCGGTGACAACGTCCAGATGCTCAAGGCAGGTATCCTCGAAATCGCCGACGTGTTCGTCGTGAACAAAGCCGACCTCCCGGGTGCGGATCGCGCAGTATCCGACCTCAAGGAGATGGTCCACATGCGCGGCCACGAACCGACACCCGAGTTCGGCGACGACGTGGAGGGCTACGACTGGACGCCGGACGTCATCGAAACGATCGCAAAGGAAGGGGACGGCGTCATTGAGTTCGTCGACCTCCTCGATGAACACCACGAACTGCTCGAAGCGACGGGCATGCTCGAAGCGAAGGCTCGAACGCGCTACGCCGAGGAAATCCGAGCACTCCTGCGCGAGGATGCGAACCGTCTCGTCGCCGAGGAAATCGAGTCACACGGCGGTATGGCAGACCTGGTCGAAGCCGTTTTCGAGCGAACAACGGATCCCTACTCCGTTGTCGACGAGGTAATGTCGCCCATCGAGGACTGCCTACATGATTGAATTCTGGCACAATCGATAAACCCATCCGGCCCGCTTTTCTACGTATGAAACTCCGACGACTCGCCACTGTTACTGCTAGTGGGCTTGGGCTTACGGCGCTGATCAACAAGACGCTCACGGAACGTGCCGAACCCCTCGACCCACCACTGGACGGGCACCAAGGTACCTATCGATGGAGAGGGTTCGACGTTGCTTACACCGAGGCGGGCGACCCGGACGATCCGGACGTGCTCCTTCTGCACGGGCTTCATGCGGCCGCGACGAACAAGGAGTTCGATGGGATCTTCCAACAGCTTGCGACCAAGTACCACGTCATCGCACCCGACCTGCCGGGCTTTGGTCGCTCCTCGCGTCCGCCGGTCGATTACTCGGCATCGCTGTACACGTCGTTCGTCACGGATTTTGCCGAGGACATGACCGACGACGCGATCTGCCTCGCGTCGTCGCTATCGGGGTCGTATGCCACACTCGTACAGAACGAGACGGGTGCATTCTCGCGGTTGGAACTGATCTGTCCGACCGCCGACACCGGGCCACGCCGGGGCTGGCTTCGAGCGCTTCTTCGCTCGCCACTGCTCGGTACGGGCCTGTTCAACGCCCTCGCCAGCAAACGCTCGATTCGCCGGTTCAACGAGCGCGACGGCTACTTCAGCGAAGCGTCGTATACGGAAAAGGACGTGGAGTTCGAATGGCAAACGTCCCACCAACCTGGCGCGCGATTCGCACCTGCATCGTTCGTGTCGGGCCATCTGAACCCAGATATCGACCTCGGTGACGAACTCGCGCAGGTGACCGTGCCGGTCACCTTAGTCTGGGGGCGGAATGCGAAGGTCACGCCGCTCGAAGACGGCCAAGCACTCGCAGACGAGGGTGATACCCGCCTCGTCGTTTTCGACGAGGCGCGACTCCTCCCGCACGTCGAACACCCCGGTCCGTTCTTGGACGTGTTGTTCGACGAACTAGCGCCGCTCGAACCGCAGTAATCGGTCGCCAGTCGTTTCCGATTCGCCGATTTTTACCGAAACGTCGGTTCCGACTTCGACATCATCGTCCGCGACGCCGGTCAGTCGAACGGGACCGAATTTAGCGACGGCGGTGGTGTACGGTACGTCATCCGCGAACGACGGTGCAGCGACGTGTACCACGGTGTACGTCTCGACGGTTCCCGCTTCCGGAAGCGGCGTCGTTTCGAGGTCGGTCGCGCCGCATTCGGGACAGATTCGACGCGGTGGTAGGGAGCCGTGACCGTTCCCACATTCGAGGAAGTATCCGTCTCCCCCGGCAATCGCATCGAGCCATTCGTCGTAGCCCGCGTTCTCGTGATCGCTCATCACTCATTCACCTCCGGAGCGGAGCCCTGGCGTACTCTCGTTCGCTCGCAGTGCTCGCTCACGAGACCACCTCCAACACGTGCACGGTCGCACTGGCAACCGTGCCACCCGCGTTGTGCGTCACGCCGGTTTTCGCGTCCGGAACGGAATCGCTGTTCGGATGATCGCCGCGGAGGATGCGAGTCATCTCGACGAGTTGGCTCGTACCGGTCGCGCCGACCGGGTGGCCTTTCGCCTTCAGGCCGCCGGAAAGATTGATCGGGCGGTCGCCGTCGCGGGTCGTTTCACCGCGGCGGGCCGCACCGATTGCTTCGCCGGGGGCGTAGAAGTCGAGCGCTTCGAGCGCGAGGACCTCCGCGATGGTGAAACAGTCGTGGACCTCGGCTACGTCCACGTCGCCCGCGTCGATCCCTGCTTCCGCGTACGCCTCTTCTGCGGCCTCCTCCGCGGCGGGCGAACGAGCGAGATAGTCTCGCCCTTGGAGCGCCATTCGGTCGCCACCCTGTCCGGTACCCGTGATGGAAACCGGCGCGTCGAGGCCGTGTTCTTCGGCGTACTCGTCGCTGACGAGCACCGCGGCGGATGCACCGTCCGTGATAGGACACGCGTCGAACAAACCGAGCGGTTCCGCGATCATCGGGGCATCGAGCGCCTGCTCGATGCTGATTTCGTTCTGGAACTGTGCGTGCTCGTTCGGCAGGGCGTGCTCGTGGTTTTTGACCGCGATATGTGCCAAATCCTCCCGCGATCCGCCAAACTCGTCGAAGTAGGCACGAGCCATCAACGCGTAGGCACCGGGGAACGTCATCCCGGCACGGACCTCGTAGAGGTCATCCGCCGCGATGGCGAGGGCTTCCGTCGTCCCCGCGGTTCCGAGGTTGTTCATTCGCTCCGCGCCGCCGACGAGCAAGGCGTCGGCTTCGCCGTTCCGTACGTCCTTGACGGCCTGTCGAATCGCAACCCCGCTGGATGCACACGCGCTTTCGTAGCGCGTCGCAGGTGCACGAACTCCCGCGGCCTCGGCCATCAGCGGCCCTTGGTGGCCCTGATGCTCGGCCAGTTCGCCCATGAAATTGCCGTAGTAGAGTGCTTCGATATCGTCGTGGGAGACGCCGCTATCGGCGAATGCGTGCTCGCTCGCTTCGGCGAAAAGATCCCTGCCTGTTCGCTCGGGATGTTTCCCGAAGTGGGTGAGACCGACTCCCGCAATCCGAACGCCTGTCATACTCGAACGTATGAGCGGCGCGGTTAAGAAAGCCACTCCTTTCGGTTTCAGGGCGAATGTCAATGGATTTCGTTTAGTATTTGACCGAAGTAACTGACCGAATGGGCAGTTCGGAACCGGTATCCTTCCTCAGGAACGTTCGAATTACAATAGCTCGGAAAGGAAAACGCGATTTTCAACCCGTCGGTGAGAGCGTATCTGGGGATAGTAGCTGTTCGTCGTGACGAACGGACCGCTCGACGCACCTCCTTCCCGACTCGAACGACAACTATTTCGAATGCTTCCGACAGTCCATGACGTCATCGACCGGCGGATTTCGGGAAGGTGTAGAGATACCAAAAACGGAGAAAAAAGCACCGAACGGACGTTCGCGGTTAGACCGCGAGTTCGTCCGCGTGCTTGACGACTTCGACCGCTCCGGCGTCGATGGATTCCGTGTCGAGCCAGTGGGGAACGTAGTTCCGTGTCTCGAAGTCCTCTCGCTCGGCTTCGGTTCCGATGACACACCAGAGTTGGGGCTCGTCCGGACCATGCCAGTCGCCCTGTCGAGTAACGGAGAAGCAGACCTGTTCTTCGTCGTCGTATTCGATGATGGCGTTCTTGCGAATGCCGGGGTCCCCGTGGATGATGAGCCGCTTCATACCCGACGATTCGGAAGGCGGTCAATTAAGCGCTTCGAAGGGTGGCACGGGGAGGTTCGATGCGGATTAGCTGTACGAGGAATCGTAGGCCATGTGGTAGACGATCTCGTCGGCACAGTTGACCATGTAGCTCGAGTGGTCGGACCCGACCTGCGAGGTAACGTCGTTTTCGACGTAGTTACTCGGAACGTCGTTTCCATCCTCGTAACCCGTTTCGCCGAGCGCGCGGTCGAACTCCCGCGGCCAGTAGAGGTTCTGGAGCGTGCTATCGTCGTCGCTGTGGTAGTTGAACGTGGCGACGGTTTCGTTCAGGATGGCGTAGTAGGTCTCCGGCCACTCCATCGTCGGCGCTTCGTTGTCCTGTGCCGCGCCGAGGAAGTGGACGCTGTCGAATCGGTAGTACCCGTCGTCCCAGTAGGAGTTCGAATCCAGGATTCGAAGCGCGTTGAGGACGACCTGCGCACCGAGCGAGTGACAGGTGATTCTGAAGTCGCCGTTCGGACAGGCATACTTGTAATCCAACGCGAACTGCGCGAGTGCGTAGCCGTTTTTCTGTGCGATTTCCTGGCCCGTACCGAACCCGCCCCAATCGTTCCCGTCGTACTTGTCCGGCGCGTTCGAGTCCCACGAGAAACCGGCGACTTCCCCGCCGTAGCCTGCGCCGGTCAGGTTGTGGTACGCTTCGTCGAAGTTGTTCAGTGCGGCTTGTCTGTCGTTGTCGTAGCCGTGAACGTGGACGGTCAGTTCGCTGGCACATCCCGTATCGACGCCGGGGACGCTTCCATCGGTTTCGTAGTCGGTTCGTGAATATCCGGGTTCGAGGTCGCCTTCGCCGTTGTAGTGGCCTCTGGTCGAAACGATCGAATAGCCGTGTGACGATGCGAGTCCGGCGGTGCCGAGGACGCCGAGTCCGGTTGCTATTGTTGCTGTACTCTTCAGGTACTGTCTGCGTGGTAATCGTGTCATATTGGGTATGTCGTCGGGTGAGTCGATCGATTACTGATTCGTCAGCAAAAAACGAGCTGAGCGATCGTGGGATCAGTCGTATGACGGGACGTTGTTCATGTGATACACGATCTCGTCGCCGAGGTTGTCGAGGTATCCGGAGTGGTCGTTGCCGACCTGCGAGGTCGCGTCGAACTCGTTGTAGTTCGGTGCGGGCGTGTTGCCACTCTCGTAGCCCGTTTCGCCGAGTGCTTGATCGAACTCGTAGGAGTTGTAAATCCACTGGAGGACGTCGTCCTCGTGGCTGTGATAGTTGAACGTCGCCGTCGTCTCGTTGGTGATGGCGTTGTAGGTGTCCATCCACTCTTGGGTCGGTGCTTCGTTGTCTTGGGCCGCACCGAGCAGGTGCGTCGAATACACTTCGTGTCCTTGGTTGTCCCACCACGTCGTCACGTCGAGCGAGCGAAGCGAGCTCAACAACACTTGTGCGCCGAGCGAGTGGCTGACGAATCGAAGCGTCGTGTTCGGACAGTAGTATTTGAGATCGACGGCGAACTGCGCGAGTTTGACGCCGTTTTTCTGCGCGACGTCCTGTGCTGTTCCCCAACCGTAGTCCGCATCGCCGCTCCCTGCGTCGTTGTCCCACGAGTAGCCGATGACGGTGCCGTTATAGCCCGCGCCTTCGAGGTTGTTTTTCGCCGAGAGGAACTTGTCTTTCGCGTCCTGTTCTGGGTTGTCCCCTTTCTTGTGCCAGCCGTGGATGAAGACGGTCAGGTCGTTCACGCAGCCGGTATCGACACCCGGTACGTCACCCGTCGTGTCGTAACTCGTCTGCGTCTCGCTCGCCACGAGGTTCCCGTCGTCGTTGAAGTGGCCACGCGTGGATACGATCGGGATTCCGTATCGTTGCGCACTCACAGTCCCCGCACCGAGTGCCACAAGTCCAGTCGCCGTAACTCCCGTCTGCTTGAGAAATCGTCGTCGGTTAACGTTTGTCATGATGACTCCAAAATCAATTTTGACCTCTAGTCACTTCAAAATTTTTATTTTTGAACCCGAATAAAACAACCCCATACGGACGGATATATATATCCGTGGAGCCGTGCTATCGGATTCGAAACCAAACGGGTTTTAAGCACCGGGGCGCAATTCGTCCGTAAGGTCGATATCTATGCAGATGCCACGACGCTTTAACACGTACTGCCCGCATTGTCACACCCACCACGAACACGAAGTCGAAAAGGTTCGTTCAGGCCGACGAACCGGAATGAAGTGGGACGCCCGCCAGCAGAAACGCGGCAAAGCCGTTATCGGTAACGCTGGTGGTTTCTCCAAGGTTCCCGGTGGAGACAAACCGACGAAGAAAACGGACCTCAAATACCGCTGCAGCGAGTGCGGCAAGGCTCACCTCCGTCCGGGATGGCGCGCCGGCCGACTCGAATTCCAGGAGTAGATCATGGCAGGAAATTTCCACACGGTTCAGTGCCCGGATTGTGAGAACGAACAGACGGTCTTCAGCAAGGCCGCGAGCGAAGTCAATTGCGTCGTCTGCGGTCACCGCCTCGCCTCGCCAACCGGCGGCAAGGCTAAAATCGACGGCGACGTTACAGAGACAGTAGCATCCCGATGAAATACAGTGGCTGGCCCGAACCTGGCGAACTCGTCGTCGGTAAGGTCGATGAGATAGAGGATTTCGGGGTCTTCATTGACCTCGAAGAGTACGAGGACAAACGTGGACTCGTCCACGTCAGCGAAGTCGCCAGCGGCTGGATCAAAAACGTCCGAGACCACGTTACCGTGGGACAAACAGTCGTCTGTAAAGTGTTCGACGTCGATGAGAGCTCCCAACAGATAGACCTCTCCATCAAGGACGTCAACGAACACCAGCACAGCGACAAGATTCAGGACTGGAAGAACGAACAAAAAGCGGATAAATGGATGTCCCTCGCGTTCGGCGAGGGGATGACCGACGAGCAGTATACGCAGATCGCGAACGAACTGTACTCCGAGTTCGGTAGCATCTACGACGGTTTCGAGCAGGCCGCTATCCACGGTTCCGAAGCGCTCGAGAACACCGAACTCTCGGACGAGGAAATCGACTCCCTCGTCGAAACTGCACGGGAAAACGTCTCGGTTCCGTACGTCAACGTAACCGGCTACGTCGATCTCCGGAGTCCGGGGAAAAACGGCGTTGATGGTATCAAAGAGGCCCTGAAGGCTGCCGAAGGAAACGGCGACATACCCGACGAAGTCGAACTCGACGTGACGTACGTCGGTGCGCCCGAGTACCGAATCAAAGTCAGGGCACCGAACTACAAAACCGCGGAGGCGCAACTCGAAGAGAGCGTCACCCGCGCCAAAGTCGCCATGGACGACGTGGGTGGAACCGCCGACTTCCACCGCGAACGCCACACCGAAGACGAATGAAATCCGATATCCGGGTGTGTTCTGCGTGGGAGGCAGAGCACGACCGGCCGGTGTACACCCTTTCTACGACCTGCCCGGACTGCGGAGCGGAGGCGATAAACAGCGCACCTGCCCCGTTCGACCCGGCTGACCCTTACGGCGAGTACCGACGCGCTCTTAAGCGGCGCGCCCGCGACTAACCCACATGGACGAAGTTGATATCGAAGTAGTCGCGGATCCGACGCTGGAGTCGCCAGTTCTCATCGAAGGATTGCCCGGCGTCGGTCACGTCGGCAAACTCGTCGCCGAACATCTACTCGAAGAGAAAGAGAGTGAACTCGTCCGGCGAGTGTACTCCGAGTACCTGCCACCACAAGTGAGCGTCGAGGACGACGGTACGACCGAGTTGGTTTGTATCGAACTCTACGCGCTGACGCTAAACGAACGAGACGTGCTCGTGCTGACCGGCGACTATCAGGCTCAGGATAACGCGGGCCACTATCGTCTCACAAACGCGTTCCTCGACATCTCCGAGGAGTTCGGCGTCGAGCGTCTGTTCGCGCTTGGTGGCGTTCCAACGGGTGAACTGATCGAAGAGTACGCCGTCTTGGGTGCGGCAACGAACGCGGAGTTCGTGGACGAACTCGAATCGGTCGATGTAGAGTTTCGAGAGGACGAACCCGCTGGGGGTATCGTAGGAACGAGCGGACTGCTGCTTGGACTCGGCGGCCGTCGCGGTATCGATGGTGCCTGTCTGATGGGTGAGACGAGCGGGTATCTCGTTGACCCGAAAAGCGCACAGTCAGTGCTCGAAGTGCTACAGAACGTGCTCGGATTCGAGGTCGGTTTCGGTTCGCTCGAAGAGCGTGCCGAGGAGATGGAAGAGGTCGTCGGAAAGATCGAGGAGATGGAAGCCCAGCAGAATGCGGTTGCAACCGACGACGACCTCCGGTATATCGGTTAAAACAGCGATTTTTCCTGACCTTTATAGACGTGGTAGAGGGCGGAGGCTACGAAGAACGTGAGGAAAAACCACGTCCAGAACTCGAAGTCGAACATCCGAACCGAAAACAGCTCGAACTCCGCTGCAAGCAGAACAACGGATTGTAGCAGACCGAGACCGAGATAGTACGTCGCCCACGAAACGTCGTGCTGTGGGACGACTTCCATGTACACCTCGACCTCTCGAACACGGTCCTTGAGGGTGAGCTCTTTCGACCGCTGATCGTACTCGACGATACTGAGGTCGTTTAGCTTCGGGAGGTGCGTTTGGTGAAGCGACACGTAAACGCTCTTTCTGACGTTGCGTGGTGCCGGTGACTCATCCGTTTCTAGGGTTGCGATGTGCTCCGCAAGGTCATCGACCGTTAGCGATCCGCCGGATTCACGAAGGTGTCTAATAGCCTCTCGTCGCCTATCGTTCCGTAAGACGTTGTGAATCTGGCTCTCGTCAAGTTCCTGCTCCGTCGCCGGTTCGGTGAGTTTCATGGCTGGGGACTAACGTGGCTTGGTTTCGGCGGTATTGGTTGGGTTCTCGTCAGAGTTCGTCGTTCATATAGATAATAACCTGTAGGTATTAACTTTACCATTGTTACCACATTTTTGATTAGAAAAAAACAACGTGTAGCTCCACGTATCCTGGGTTGTAAATGTGCCATTGCCGACCGTTTCGGCGGGAGTTTCTTTATTATTCGCGTCCTACATAAATATCATGCCCGACTGGCTGATCTCCGGGTTGTGGCTCTCGCTAGCTGTCGCCGTCGTCATCGCTGGTATCTTCGTCGTGGGGGCGCGTCTCTTCCCGACACAGCAGGCGACGAACGCGACCTACGTGTTCGGCGAGGTGAAGCGCCGAACCGAAATTCGACAGTATCTGCGAGCCATCGGTGAGGACTTCGCCGAAGACCACTTCGTCGCAGGTCAACACGTCGCCTTCTATCTCCCGGAGCGTGACGTCGCCATCACGTTCGATGCTCGGGCGTTCTTTCGCATCGAGAAGTCGGACACCTATGCAGTCCTGGTCGAACACGAGATGCCGGGTCATCATCTCGGCGACCGACTCCCGTTCGAGACGCCTACGTTGGAACGGGAAGCCGATGTGGACACGACACAGGCGGCGTTCGCCATTCTTGGCGTTCCTACGTGTGCAACCCTTTCGGAAATAAAATCCGCCTATCGTGAGAAGGTAAAGGACGTGCATCCCGACCATGGCGGTACGCAGGAGGAGTTTCAACGCGTCCGCGAAGCCTACACTACTGCCAAAAATCACGTGGGCTGAGTTTTCACGTTACTCACTCGTAATTAGTCGACGTTCGCCACTTCGTACGCGACTCCGGCGTCACGAAGCGCGTCGGTGACACGACCGACGCTGTCGGAGGTTGCGACGATGACGACGTCGAGTCCGCGTTCTGCGGCCTCCGCCGCGACCGCTCCCGATGCAAACGTCGTATCCGGTTTCACGCCAGCGGAGCGAAGGGCGACGACAGCCTCGACACCCGTCGCAGCGAGGACGGCTTCGCCCTCGCACGCAACGGCGAGTGCGTCCGAATCGACCGCATTACTTCCGCCGGAGCGAACGGGTGGAATCTGGTACACTGTCACTCGACCCGGTTCGAGGTCGATGATACCCTCGAACTCCGTGACACCGACTTCCGTCCCCTCGGTCGCGTCGGTCGTTGCAATGCCAGTCGCCGGGCCTTCATCCCCGGGTGTAGCGTGCAACAACCCGTCTTGGAGGGAGAGAGTCACCGTCGTCCCCTCTTCGATGTCGGTCGTCGCTATGGCGGCGTCTTCACCGACGTTCCCGAGGATGTCGTCGGTGACGTGGTCCGCAAACCGACGCACGTCGGTTGCGGACTGCAAAAGCCAATCGACGCCCTCTTTCGTTACGCTGTAGCGCGAGCGACCTTCCTTTTCGACCAATCCGTCGGCGACGAGCCCTCGGGTGTATTCGCTGACGGCTTGGCTCGTAACGCCGACGACGTCTGCGATTTCGCCCTGACTCACCGCCGGTTGACGGTCCGCAATTTCGGCGAGGATGCGAAACCGTGTTGCGGCACGCTTGTCCTCCAACACGTCGGCCATATTCGGACAGTCGGGTGGAACGATAAAAATACCAGTGGTCGGGCGACCGAGCGACACCTCCAGACAATTTTCCCACATCTAGAAGTAAATTTTATTACCTTATGAGTTAATAATATTATTGCAGGCGATTGATGATGCAAAATAACGATTCCAAGCGGTTCGATAGACGAAAGTTCATGAAAGGGATGGGCGCCGCGGCAGGGGCAATTTCGCTCCCCATCGTAGGACAGGCACGAGCCCAACGACCATCCGTTGCACTCCTTACCGCTGATTCGAACGATTCGATTTCCGTGGCGGAGATGCAGTCAGTTCGCCAACGCGTCCACGAAGCACGAGGAGTCCCGCTTCGGGCGGAAACCGTGCCCGCAAGTGATGATGGGGATATCGTCGCGTTCGCGTACGGTATCGATTCTGAGGGTGTCCCGTCGCAGTACGTCGGTGTCAGCGACGGTAGCAAGGACGTCGCACCCCTTCGAAACAAAGCGGAACTCCGCGCACAACAGTTCGCACGTGGGGACTTTCCACAGCAACAACGCGCTTCCTCGTCCGACGTGACGACCCAGGCGAGTTGGAACCGAATCGTCCACGACGAGAAGGATTTCTGCGCCGACCCGCACGGCTGTGTCACGGACAATTTCGACGTCTACCAACTTTCAGGCGACGGCGATGCCTATCAGGACGCGTATTCGGTCAAACACGTTTTCGCCATGGAACCTGGTGTGAGAAAATACGGCAGTGATTGGGAAAACAACGTCGGTCGTCCACTTCACGACTGGTCCGCCGGAGACATCGGCGGCGAGGATTTGGACGAATGGGACCCACTCGGCACCCACGATGGATCACAGACGATCAGCGTGAGCATCGGAACGAGCGGCGCAAGTCTCGGATGGAGTTACACCCAACCCGCCGTCACGACCGTCGATAAAACCAGCCCAAGTGGCAACTACGCGAAGTGGTCCGAGGAGTTCAACACCTCGTCCGCTCGACGAAACACGAACGGCATGAAGCCTGGAAGCCGTGCATGGGTTACCCAGCACAGCAGCGGAAAATACCACTTACTAGATGTCGTCTCCGACGGGGAGTTCCAGAACAGTTGGGGAACTACACACTCCGTCAAGTTCACCTGGCACGTCTACGTCTACGCCTGATTCCGCGAGCGTCAGGTCTATATTAGGGGACGACAAGGGACGAATCGTGACCGCAGTCGTCCCCGACGCTCTCCCTGACGTGCTCGCGTGGTTGGTTATTGCATCGTTCATCACAACCGCGGCACTCGAACGGTACGACCGCAAGATCGCTCGCACTGTCGGTGCCGGAGCCTGGATACTGTTCGGCCTGTTTTGGGGCGTGCTCTTTCCGCGGTTTGCCTTCGAAATGAAGAGTTTCGTGGAGGGTGCCCTCACCCTCGCGGCAGTGCCGCTGTGTATCTACGCTGGATATCAGCTCTATTCGGGTCGCGACACGCTGTTCGTTCTCTCACGTGCAATCGCGGCGATGGGAATCATCTACGTTCCTTTTTCCAGTATCGAGTTTCTCCGCCAATGGCTCGTCGAGCTTGTGAGCTACCAGACGAACGTCGTTATCGAAGCGCTCGGCTACGATCCCGAGTTCACGATTGCTGAGCAGAACGGCTATCACAGCGCGTTCATCTTCACTGACGAGACGGGGCACACCTACTACACATATCTCGTGCTCGCCTGTACTGGAATCGGAAGCATGAGCATTTTCGGCGGCCTCATTGCCGCGGTCAAGGCACCCCTCAGACGGAAGCTCAAGGCGTTCACGATCGCTGTCTCTATCATCTGGGTGCTGAACGTCGCTCGAAACGTCTTTATCGCGCTGGCCTTCGGCAACCAATGGTTCCAGTTCTTCGTCGGCCCCATCACGTCGCTCGCTGGCTACGCGGATCCCGGCATGGTATCGTTTTTCATCGCCGACCGGGTGCTCTCGCAACTACTCGCAGTGGTTGCTTTGGTCGCGATCCTCTGGTTGGTCCTCCGTGACCTGCCGGAACTGCTGACGGTCATCGAGGACGTGGCCTATCTCGTCACGGGGAACGAATACGACCTCCGTCGAACGGTTCGAACCGATGGAGGACGCTGAGTTCGCGGACCGGGGAGTCTACCTTCCCGAAGCGGACGCGCTCGTTATCGCGGACCTCCATCTCGGCAGGGACGCCACGTCGAACGTCTCGCTCCCACTCGGCGAGCGTGCTGACTTGACCTCCAGGTTCGAAACCCTCCTCGACCGGTTTTCGCCCGAAGAGGTCGTCCTCGCGGGCGACGTGCTTCACGCCTTCGACCGACTTCCCGACGAAGCGAGAGAAACCTTCGACGACCTTCAAAATCTCGCAGCGGATGCTGGTGCGGATTTCGTCCCAGTTCTTGGCAACCACGATTCACGGCTCGCCGACCTGACCGACCCCTCCGACGAGTATCGCCTCGGGGACGGAACGCTCGTCTGTCACGGCCACGAGGTATCCGAGTCGGTCGCGCCGCGCTACGTCGTCGGCCACGACCACCCCGCGATAGAAATCGAGGGCAAGCGCCGCCCCTGCTATCTCTGGGGGCCGGAAACCTTCCGCGACTCGGACGTACTCGTCCTCCCGGCGTTCACCCGGTTCGCGAGCGGCGCGGTCGTCAACGACATGTGTGGGAGCGATTTTCAGACGCCCTTCGTCACCAGCGCGAACTCATTTCAGCCAATCGTCCGCGACGACGACGCGGACGAAACGTATCGGTTCCCGCCGTTCGGCGAGTTTCGAGAGCTGTTATGAGCGGGGTCAACCTCACAAATCCTCGTACACCGCACGTGCGGCTTTTCGACCGCTCTCCATCGCGGCGTTGAGCGATGACGCTTCGGTGAACTCGCCCGCGAGATATACCGATTTCCGACCGGTTCGATTGCTTGGTAGCGAGTCGAAAACGCCCGGCGGTTGGGCGAACTGGGCGAACTCGATTCTGTCGGTGTGAAGATGTTCGAGGTTGGAAAACGTTCGCTCCGGATACCACGCTTGGAGCGTCCCCCGAACCGTCTCGGCGAGTTCGTCATCCGATTTCTCCGATGTTCCGAGAAACGTCGCAGAGAGCAGTTCTCGGTCGTCAGGTGCGTACTCCGGAGCCACTGCGGATAGCGGAACGATTTCGTTCGGCGCGTCGTCCGCGACGTTGAGTAGGATACGTTTTCCCGTATCGAGTGACGCATCGTGGGGGAGATATTGCGTCACGCAGCCGCGAGCGTCGGTCGGAATCGAATCAACGCCGGTCAACTCACGGGCGGATTTCGGGTCGGTCGCGACGACGACAGCGTCGGCGGTGATGGTTTCACCGCCGACTTCGATCTTCGCCTCGTCGCCGTCCGTTTCGACCGCGGAGACGCCGTTTCCGAACTCTATTTTTGCGCCTGCTTTCCGTGCGTTGTCGGCCAACTGTTCGGAAATCGCGCCCATTCCATCTGTCGGAATCGCGGTTCGACCGGTGGAAAGCATCTTGAACGTAAACTCGAACACCTTCTTCGAGGTCGAAAGCGACCTGTCGAGCGTGATACCGCCGTAAAACGGCCCGACGAAGCGAGTTCGGAACTGCTCCGAAAATCCTCGTTTGTGGAGGTATTCTTCGATGGATTCGTCGTCCCCGTCGAAAATCTCGCGGTTCGGTTTCCGGGCGAGTTCCCGCCGGAGTCGCAGGGTTCTGATTTTGTCGCCAAGGCTCACCTCGCGGTTTGTTGCCGATTCGAACACCGTTTTGGGGTCGCGGAGCGGGTCGGCTAGCACCGACCGACCACCTGGACGGGCCAGCACCGCACCGGGGGAAAAGTACCGCAAATCGAGCTCATCGTAATCGAGTTCGCGCTTCGCGGCGGGATACTCGGTGAAGAGTACCTGAAATCCCCTGTCGAGGAGAAAACCGCCCTTCTCTCGGGTTCGGACTCGGCCACCGGCCTCGTCCTCACGTTCGAACACGTGGACGTCCACGCCCAGTTCAGCGAGATGGCGGGCGGCAACGAGTCCCGCGAGTCCCGCCCCGGCGACGACGATAGTAGTCATGGAGGGTAGTCGTTCGTGTCGCCTAAACGTCTCTTGGCCCATCTGGTTGGGGAAACGGTATGGAGAGCCGAAATAGGAGCAAACGATACGGTGGATGAACAGGGCTTAGTGTCCCCCCGCGAACCACCGATTATGGAGACGACGGACGCATTCATCGGCTTGACGTGTGTGGATTGCGACGGGACGTTCGACGCGGAGGTCGAAACCCATCGCTGTCCCGACTGTGACAGCATCCTCGACCCGGATTACGATTACGACGCCATCGATCTCTCGCGGAGCGACCTCGAATCCCGTCGGTTCGACACGATGTGGAAGTACGAGGAACTGCTCCCGTTCACCCGAGAATCGTCGATTTCGATGGACGAAGGAGCTACTCCGTTGGTCGAATGCCCGAACCTCGCGGAGGAGATGGGTGTCGGCCGCGTCCTACTCAAGGACGAAGGACGAAATCCGACCGGGACGTTCAAAGACCGCGGCCAGACGATGGCGGTGACGGCGGCGGCACAGCACGGTGCGACCGACGTTGCGCTCGCCTCCGCCGGAAACGCTGGGCAGGCCGCCGCTGCGTACGCCGCCCGTGCCGGTCTCCAATCGCACGTCTTCCTCCCGACGCGCGCCGGATTCACCAACAAAGCGATGGTGAACGTCCACGGCGGCGACATGAAGGTCGTCGAGGGCCGAATCGGCGACGCGGGCGCGGCCTACGCCGACGCGATGGAAGACGAAGACTGGTACTCCGTCAAAACGTTCGTCACGCCCTATCGCCACGAAGGGAAAAAGACGATGCTCTACGAAATCGCCGAGCAGATGGACTGGGAAGTTCCTGACGCAATCGTCTATCCGACCGGCGGCGGAGTGGGACTGGTCGGCATGCACAAGGCCGCAAAGGAGTTCCGCGAACTGGGCTTGACCGACGACCTTCCGGCGATGTACGCCGCCCAGTCCTCCGGTTGTGCCCCAATCGTGAAAGCGTGGGAGGAAGGGAAAGACGTTCATGAAGCATGGGAAACACCGGACACGATTTGCGGCGGTATCGAGATTCCCGACCCCGGTGCGAGTCCGATGATTCTCGACGCCCTGCGCGAGAGCGACGGCGGCGCGGTCGCGACGAGCGACGAGGACATCCTCGATTCGGCTGTCGCGGTCGCCCAGCAGGAAGGACTGGAGATGGGCGCGACCTGTGCTGCCGCCGCGAGCGGCGCGTGGGAACTCGCCCAGCAGGGCGAGTTCGACGAGGATGACACCGTCGTCCTGCTCAACACCGGCGCTGGCAACAAGGACGACGACGTGCTCCGAAGTCACCTGATGGGGATGGGCGTCTAAATCTCCCGACAACTATTTCCGCTTTCTCTGACGCGCATTCGATGGAGTGACTCGGGCAGTTCGCTCCGAGTGCGGCGAAATCAGTTTTCACGTCCGTTTTGCCACTACTCCGAGGGTCCGGGAGTATTCGCCACCAGCGGTTTTCGTATAGAGACGACGCGACTACGAACGGACGATGAGACACGTATTCGACCCCGAAACCCCCCGTCCGAATGATTTGACGAGTATCGGAGGATATCCATGAGCGTCCTCGGACTCCCGCTCTCGACGTTCCTCGTGTTCGTCGGAACGTTCGTCGCCGGGAGCGTCGGGATGATTCATTACCTCGCCGTTCACGTCCTCGGCGGGGAGTCGTTCGACCGTTACGAGACGGAGGGACTGTAGGATGGCGGTCAACACCGTTTATCTGGTCACCTTTTCCGCCTACCTTCTCGTCGTTCTCGCGGTCGGCGCGTGGGGATACACCCGAACGAACGATGTGGAGGACTTCTGGGTCTATGGTCGCGACTTGGGGCCGTGGTTGGCGACGTGGTCGTACGTCGCCAACTTCGTCAGTGCCGTCGCAGTCGTCGGGTTCATCGGTGCGATTTACGACGTCGGCTACGCGGTAATGGCGGGCATCTCGTTCGGCCTCATGCTCGGTATCAGCTGTCTGTACTTCGTCGTTCATCGAGTTCGGGAACTGAATCACGTCACGCTCCCCGACATCATCGCCGACGTGACCGGAAAGGAGTGGTCGCGTCCGGTCGCCGCCGTCGTCCTGCTCGGTAACGCATGGCTCTACCTCATCATGCAGTTGGTCGGCGCGAGTATCCTCGTGACGACCATTACGGGCGTCCCCTACCGCTACATGGTGTGGGTTCTCGGCTTCGTGTTCATCGCCTACACCGTCATGGGCGGCTTGGTAAGTGTCGCATGGACCGATCTCCTGCAGGGTATCGTCATGTACGCGATGGTCGTGCTGGCGCTCGTCTACCTCACATTCGACCTCGGCAGTCTCACGTCCATCAACACGCAGTTCGCCGCGCTCGACGCCGCGAACACCGCGCCCCTCGGAAACGGCGTATACACCGTGGTCGGCATCGTCGGTTCCATGGTCGCCTTCTTCGGAACGGTGTTCACGAGCCAAAGTAACATCATTCGAATCAACGCGACGAGGGACATCGAAACCGCGAAATTCCACCTCGCCGCCGCGGGCGTCCTCCTCGGAGCGTTCGAGGTCATCCTCGTTCTCCTCGGCGGAGCAACGAGCGTCGCGCTCCACAATGCCGGACTCGCGATTCAGAACACCGACCGCGCGTTCCCGGTGCTCATCACGGAGTACCTGCCGACGGAGGTCGGCGCGTTCATCATCCTCGCCGCGATGAGCGCCATCCTTTCGACCACCGACACGCGGCTTCACGCGACCGGAGTCACGACGGCCCGTGACATTTACGGCTATTTCGCCCCGAATGCGCCCGAATCGAAGCAACTCGACGTTTCGCGCTATGCGACGATTTTCTTCGGCCTCGCGGCGACCGTCGTCGCCGTGAATCCGCCGGGGGCGATCATCAGCCTCTACGAATTCCGTGCCGTCCTGCTCACCTGTGCGTTCCTGCTCCCGGTCTACGCTGGTCTGTACTGGCGCGGTGTCGCGGGTAATGCCCTCGTCGCGTCGATGGTGTCCGGCACCATCGTTGGAGTCGGCCTGCGACTCGCCGGGAGTCCGTTCGGCATCGCCCCGACCATCGCGGGTGTGGGCGTAGCAGCGCTGACGCTCGTCGGCGGGCACGTGCTATCGACAGAAGAGACGGATGAAGCGGTTTCGTCGGCCGATTAGAGTAGTTCGTTCTCGACCAGTCGCTCGACCGCTTCCTCGATTCGATCGAGGTCGGCCGCATAGGAGATGCGGGCATATCCCGGCGCCCCGAAGGCGCTTCCGGGAACGGTTGCTACGTAGGCCTCTTCCAATGCGTCTTCACACCACTGCTGGTCGTCGCCATCGACGGGGAGCATCATGTAGAACGCCCCGTCGGGCGTTCGAACGTCCACGTCGTGTTGTTTCAGGAGCGCGACGAGCCGGTCTCGGCGTTCGTGGAACGCCTCGACCATCTCGCCGACCGCGGCTTCGGTGTTTTGGAGGGCTTCGACGCCTGCACGCTGGACGAAGTTCGTCGCCGAGGAAACCGAATGCGAGTGGAGTTTCGCGGCCTGCGAGACGAGTTCCTCCGGACCGGCCAGGTAGCCGAGTCGCCAGCCGGTCATCGAGTAGGCCTTCGAGAAACCGTTTATCGTGACCGTGCGGTCGAACATCCCGTCGAGCGTCGCGAGGCTGGTGAGTTCGACGCCGTAGGTGATTTTCTCGTAGATTTCATCACTGATGACGGTCACGTCGTGTTCGACCGCCAAATCGCGGACGCCCTCCAACGCGGCGTCGGAGTAAACCGCGCCGGTCGGGTTCGACGGCGAGTTGACGATGAGCAGTTCGGTGTCGTCGGAGATGGCATCGCCGAGATCGTCGAGGGCGGGTTCGAGTTGGAAGTCGTGCGGTGCGAGGTCGACCCGAGTGAGGTCGCCGCCCGCGAGTTTCACCATCGCCTCGTAGGAAACCCATGCCGGGTCGAGAAGGACGACTTCGTCGCCGTCGTCAACGAGCGTCTGCACCGTCTCGTAGAGCGCCTGCTTCGCGCCGGGCGTAACGATGACGTTGTCCGCCTCGTATTCCAGTCCGTCGCCACGCAGTTTTTCCGCGACCGCTTCGCGGAGTTCCGGAACACCGTTCGACGGCGGGTAGCCCGTGTAGCCGTCCTCCATCGCTTGCTCACAGGCTTCCACGACGTTTTCGGGGGTCGGGAAGTCGGGTTCGCCCACGCTCAGGTCGATGACGTCCTCGCCGTCGGCTTCGAGTTGGGAAGCGAGACTGCTGATTGCGAGCGTCGCACTGGGCTCGACGCGCTGGATTCGATCCGAGAAGTCCATCGTCATTGGAGTTCCTCCACGAGGTCGATAGCTCCTTCGACTGCTCGCGCACCGTAGTCGGTACGCTCGCGGGCCTCCGCGGCCGACATCCCCGGTCCAGTAACTCCGAGCGCGACGGGGGTATCCCGGTTCACGCTCACATCAGTCAGCTTTTGCGCCGTTGCAGTCGTGATGACCTGGTCGTGGTCGGTGTCCCCGGTGATGACGGCACCGAGCACTGCAACGCCGTCGATATCTTCCCGCCGGGCGAGTTTGTCCGCCGCGAGGGGCGTGTCGTACGCCCCCGGGACGTGTAGCGTTTCGACTATCTCTACGTCGTGCTCGTCGGCGGCTTCGTGTGCCGACGCCTCCATCTGCTCCGTTATCGGCGCGTTGAACTCCGCGACGACGAGTCCGAGCGTTACCATATCTGGCGGAAGGCCAGCGCAACTAAAAGAACTACCGCTCTCCGCAACGCTTGTATCCCTCCTCCGTTTTGGAAGAAAACAATGAATTCGGACGAACGCCCGTTGTCCGGTTGGGTGGCCCGGAACCGGGGTCTCACTGGTCTTCTCGCCGTCACGGCGTTGGCGCTGGTACTCCGTCTCTTTCGTCTCGGGTCCCGATCCGCTCACTGGGACGAAGCCCGTGTCGGGTATTGGATTCTCCGCTATCAGAAGACCGGTGTCTTCGAGTATCACGCCGTTATCCACGGGCCGTTTTTCGCACAGGTGAACAGCGTCCTCTTTCAGTTGTTCGGTGCGAACGATTTCGTGGCTCGACTCCCAGTCGCGCTCGTCACCGGCCTGCTTCCGCTTGCCGCATGGCTCTACCGCGACCATCTTCGCGAATCGGAGATGGTCGCCCTCGCGCTCTTTTTCGCCGTCAACCCCATCTTGCTCTACTACTCGCGGTTCATGCGGAACGACGTGCTTCTCGCGGCGTTCATGTTGTTCGCACTCGGGTTTTTCCTCCGTGCGCACGCAACGGGGGAGGCCCGGTACCTCTACGCCGGAACCGCCGCGATGGCGCTCGGATTCACGACGAAGGAGAACGTCCTCCTCTACATCCTCTCGTGGCTCGGTGCGGGTGCGCTGTTGCTCGACCATCGCTTGCTTCTCGCACGCGATCACGACAGGGGGTGGACTGGCGTGTTCGCCGAGTATGCGAAGCGGACCGGGACCAGCGTCTCCCGGTTTGCTCCACACCTTCTGCTCGCGCTGATCGAGTTCTTCGTCATCTTCGTCTACTTCTACGCGCCGCGGGCGCGGGGCTTCGAAGGGCCGGGGTTGTGGAAAGCGTTCGGCGATCCGACGATGTTCAGTGCCGTCATCTCGGAAGCGATAGTCGGCTCGTGGGAGGAACTCACTCAACAGTGGGTCACGAGCCATGGCCACGCATACCTTCCTTACTTGAAACATTTCGTGAAGGTACTCGAACAAGGGGCACTTCCGTTGGTCGTCTTCGCGATACTCGGATTTCTCGCCGTCCGATACGTTGACGACCGTCCCCGCGACCTCGTCTCGTTCGCATTCTACTGGGGCGCAGTGGGAATCCTCGGCTACCCCCTCGTGACGGATATCAAAGCAGGATGGGTCACCGCCCACGTCGTAGCCCCCCTCGCAATTCCGGCGGCGGTCGGTGTGGCGCTCCTCTACCGATGGGGTCGGGAAGCCTACGAGGACGGCGATGATTCGGGGATGGCGGCCGCGGGAATCGTCGCGCTGCTCGTCGTTGCTCAGGTCGCGTTCCCGGCGATCAGTATCGTTTATTTACACCCACAGGACCACCAAATCCCCGGCATGTTCGGTGGTCAGGAGGATAACCACCTCGTGCAGTACGGCCAACCGGCCGACGGAATCGGTCCGACGCTAGAGAAAGTACAGGCAGTGTCAAAGGCGAATCGAGACGGTACGGATGTGCTATACTACGGCTATCTCGACGACCAGGGCCAGTACATCTTCTACGTCCCTGACGAGGGGGACAACGAGTACTGGCCACCCGCAAGCAGTTGGTACAATCGCCTGCCACTGCCCTGGTACACCGAACTTGCGGACGCGAAGGTCGATAGTACGTTGAAAAACGATACGTTCGACAGTCGAAAGCCGCCGGTCGTTATCACCCGAACCGAAAAGCGACCCGATCTCGACGGCTATCTGACCGGCTACGTTGCCTACGACCACGAACTCACGCTATTTGGGAGCGAGACGACGATTTACATCAAGCGAAGCGCGCTCCGTGAGGCGAACGTACATGCATAATCGTGCATATTCTTGTGTGTGCTTGGCAAATTTTATGCACTCTCAGCCATAACTCGCGGACAACATGGTTACGGCTTCACCGCCAACGCTCGGCGTCGTCGGTGGCGGACAACTCGGTCGGATGCTCGCGGAATCCGCCTCGCCGCTCGGTGTCGAACTGCTCGTACTGGACCCGACACCCGACTGTCCGGCGTCTCCGGTCGCCCGCGATCAGATCGTCGGTGATTTCGACGACGAAGATGCGATTCGAAAGCTCGCGGAGCGGGCCGACGTACTGACGTTTGAAATAGAGCTAGCGGACTCCAACGTGCTCGAAGCGGTCGAAGCGGAGTACGACGTTCCCGTGCACCCCGACCCGGGTACCTTACGCATGATTCAGGACAAACTCGTCCAGAAGCGCACGCTGAAAGAGCAGGGAATTCCGGTTCCCGACTTCCGACCCGTGGACGACCGTGACGACCTACTCTCGGCAGGCGAGGAGTTCGGTTATCCGATGATGCTGAAGGCTCGTAAAGGCGGGTACGACGGCCGTGGTAACGTTCCCGTCGAATCAACGGAAGACGTAGACGCCGCTCTCGACGAGGTCTCGGGTGAGTTGATGGTCGAGAAGTTCGTCCCCTTCGAGCGCGAACTGTCCGTTATCGCGGTCAAGGGTGACGATGAGATCACGACTTTCCCCGTCGGTGAGAACGTCCACGAGGACGAAATCCTGCGTGAAACCGTCGTTCCTGCTCGCGCACCGGAATCCGTTCGCGAGCGGGCGGAAGAAGTCGCACGCGATGTTCTCTCCGTGTTGTCCGGCCGCGGCGTGTACGGAATCGAGTTGTTCGAAGGCGAAAACGGGGCGATCTCGGTGAACGAAATCGCCCCGCGTCCGCACAACTCCGGCCACTACACTATCGAGGGCGCACTGACCTCGCAGTTCGAACAGCACGTCCGCGGCGTCCTCGGCTATCCGCTCGGCGCGACGGACCTCCGAAGTCCGGTCGTGATGTCGAACGTCCTCGGTGACGTAGTGGACAGCCAACCGGCCGACCTCTCCGGCGTGGGCGAGGTGCTTTCGACCCACGGCGCGTCGTTCCACTGGTACGGCAAGCGCGAGGTTCGCCCGCTTCGAAAGATGGGGCACGTCACGCTGGTCGGCGAGGAATCTGGAACCGAACCATCGACTGCCGACCTACTCACGGACGCACGCTCGCTCACCGATCAACTCACATTCCAATGACGAACGCAGAATCAGTCCGACGACTCATCGAACAGTTCGAAGCCGAGGCGGGACGTGACCGTGATCCGGAAGCGACTCCCGACGTCGGTATCATCATGGGAAGCGATTCCGACTTGGATGTGATGTCGGGTGCCTACGAGGCGCTTACCGAACTCGGCTTCGAAGAGGTGACCGATTACGACGACCCACCGAACTCCGAGTTTACGTTCGAGACGTACGTCGTCTCCGCACATCGAACGCCGGAACTCATGTACGCCTACGCGAAAACGGCGGAGGACCGCGGCTTGGATGTCATCATCGCGGGGGCAGGCGGTAAATCCGCCGACCTGCCGAACATGACCGCTTCGCTCGCATATCCGCTTCCTGTCGTCGGAGTTCCGGTGCAGGAAAAATCCGTTTCATCGGTTATCGGGATGCCAACTGGCGCCCCGATCGTTGCCGTGGATACCGGAAAGTCGTTCAACGCCGGTCTCTCTGCGGTCCAGATACTCGCCAGAGAACACGACAAACTTCGGGAACGGTTAGTCGCGTACCACGACGACCTGCAGTCGAGCGTCGGCGAGGTGTCCACGAAACTCCACGAAACCGGGACACCCCAGTTCCGGGACGAATCGTAACATCTCACATTTCTTTCCATTGCGTAGGGATGGCGGGTTCAGTCCGTGTTGGAAATGTGGCGTTACGGAAAAGAAAGCGTCAGTTGCCTCGATACGGACCAAAGCGGGTCTGGCTGCCTGGAATCGCAAGAATCAACGCTTATAGGGGTGCGCTCACAAAACACCGCCTGCTAGGAGAATACCGGTATGAATCCATGGGTAGCCATTGGCGCGTTGGCTCTGGTGGGACTTGCGATACCATTGAGTATGATGGTCGTTTCAAGTCTCCTCAGACCGACCGTGCCAGAACAGGGAAAATCCGCCACCTACGAGAGCGGTGAAATTCCAACCGGGACGACGCGCATCCGCTTCAACATCCAATACTACATGGTTGCGCTGTTGTTCGTCGTCTTCGACATCGAGACAGTCCTCATCTTCCCTTGGACTGTCATCTATCGCAGCGCCATCGAAGGTGGCGTCAGTCTTGCGACGGTGCTCGTTCCGATGTTGGTCTTCATCGCGGTTCTCGTCGTCGGCCTCGTTTGGGCCTGGCGTAACGGTGCGGTGCGGTGGGTTCGTAGCCCCCGCGGAACGCAACGGAGAGTGGAACAATGAGCAACGAACCACGGGAATTTATTCAGGGTAGCACAGCACCCCAGACCAAAACTCGTGAGGCCCGAATGGGCGACGGCGTCGATAACCGCTTCAACTCGAAGCTTCGAGAAGCGTTCGGCGCATCCCCGTTTATTCTCACGAAGTTCGATAAGTTCATGAACTGGGTCCGGGGGTCGTCGATGTTCATGCTGCAGTTCGGTATCGCCTGCTGCAGCATCGAGATGATGCACACCTACGCGGTCAAACACGACTTGGACCGATTCGGGTCGGGTGTGCCTCGCGCATCGCCGCGACAGGCCGACGTGATGATCGTCCCCGGGACGATCGTTTCGAAGTTTGCGCCGCGAATGAAGCGTGTCTACGATCAGATGCCGGAACCCAAGTTCGTCGTGAATATGGGTTCGTGCGCCATCAGCGGCGGCCCGTTCCAGGAAGGGTACAACGTCATCAAGGGTGCGGAAGAGGTCATTCCGGTGGACATCCACGTCCCCGGTTGCCCGCCACGCCCGGAGGCACTCGTCTACGGCGTCGTGAAACTACAGGAGCGCATCGCCAACGGCGAAACCAGTCCGGTGACGGTCAAACCGTACGAGCTGGAACAGTTCGGCGACTTGGAACGCGACGAGCTCGTCGATAAACTGTCCACGGAAATAGACGAGGACGACCTCGTCATGCGGTACAACTGGGCTGATTCACCATGAGTTCTCAAGAGGAAGTCCCCGCCGTCGAAGGTGTCGATGGGGACGAGCTCGCCGACTTGCTCGACGACCACGTTATCGGGCGCGAGGAGCATCTGAACGCTCCCGGTTTCGTCGTTCGGCCCGACGCCGTGCAAGACGCACTCAGGACGCTCCGCGACGAGGCAGGTTTCGACCACCTCTCGATGCTCACGGCACAGGACTACGAGGATCGCTACGAGAGCGTCTATCACCTCAAAAAGTACGACGACCCGACGCAGGAGGCGAGCGTCGTCGTCCCGACGCCGCTCGACGCCCCGAAACACCAGACCGCGGAACCGGTGTTCCGTGCAGCGGATTGGCAGGAACGTGAGGCGTACGACCTCGTCGGAATCGACTACGACGGTCACCCCGACCTGCGTCGTATCCTCCTCCCCGAGACGTGGCAGGGTCACCCGCTTTCGCGAAACTACGATCAGGACCGACCACAGATCGTCTCGTTCAGCGAGCACGCGAATCCGATTCAGGGAGATCACCTCGACGAGGAGTCGGACACGATGTTCCTCAACATCGGTCCACACCACCCCGCGACGCACGGTGTGCTTCACCTGAAGACGACGCTCGACGGCGAACAGGTCGCGGACGTCGATCCGGACATCGGCTACCTCCACCGTTGTGAGGAGCAGATGGCACAGAACGGTACGTACCGCCACCAGATCATGCCGTATCCGGACCGCTGGGACTACGCGTCCGCGGGGCTGCTCAACGAGTGGGCGTACGCCCGCGTCGCCGAGGACCTGAACGACCTCAGCGTGCCGGAGTACGCACAGATTATCCGGACCATGGGTGCGGAACTCTGTCGTATCGCATCTCACTTGCTTGCAGTCGGAACGTTCGCGCTCGACATCTACGGCGACTTCACTGCTATCTTCATGTACGCCATGCGCGATCGCGAGGTGATCCAGAACATTCTGGAGGACCTGACCGGCCAGCGCATGATGTTCAACTACTTCCGACTCGGTGGGGTCGTCTGGGACATACCGGAACCGCGCGAGGAGTTCTTCGAGAAGGTCCGGGACTTCATGGACGAGCTCCCCACCGCCCTCGAGGAGTACCACGATATGGTTACGGACAACGAGATCTTCCAGATCCGAACCATCGACACGGGGGTCCTCGAACCCGATGTCGCCAAGCAGTACGGCGTGACCGGACCGGTTGCCCGTGCATCGGGAATCGATTACGACCTGCGTCGTGACGACCCGTACGGCTACTACGACCAACTCGATTGGAACGTCGTCACAGAAGACGGCTGTGACAACTACGCGCGTTTCCTCGTTCGAATGCGCGAGGTCGAAGAGTCGGCGAAAATCATCGAGCAGTGTGTCGACCTACTCGAGGATTGGCCGGAAGAGGAACGTGAGATTCAGTCGAACGTTCCCCGGACGCTCAAACCTGAAGCGGACACCGAAATCTACCGTGCCGTCGAAGCGGCCAAAGGTGAACTCGGCATCTACATCCGATCGGACGGGACGGACAAACCCGGTCGATTCAAGATTCGTAGTCCATGCTTCTGTAACTTGGCGGCACTCGGCGAGATGTCCAATGGGGAGTACATCCCCGACCTCGTCGCCACGCTCGGTAGCCTCGACGTAATTCTCGGGGAGGTTGACCGATGAGCTTCGTCCCATTGCAGGGTCAAAGCCCGGTCGTCCTTCCCGAGCAAATCGCTCGCGCGCTGTTCGGTAACAATCCCGCCGCATGGCAGGAGCTCTTGTCTGCAGTCATCGGTGCTGCCATCATCGGGACCGTCATGATGACGATGACGGCGTTCGCCGGACCGTGGGCGAAACGGAAAATCACCGCGGCGTTCACCGACCGTATCGCGGTGAACCGTGTCGGGCCGTTCGGCCTGCTCATCATCGTCGCGGACGCAGTGCGTTTGCTCGGAAAAGAACTCATCGTTCCGGACGGCGCGGACCGACCGGCGTTCGACCTCGCGCCGATCGTCATGGCGTCGTCGGCGCTGCTCGGTTTCGCCGTCATTCCGATGGGTTCCCTTTTCGGCATCAATATGCAACTCGCTGACCCCGAGACTGGGCTCGCGTACGTGTTCGCCGTCGCATCCATCGCCACGCTCGGCGTGACGATGGGTGGCTATGCGTCGAACAACAAATATTCGCTGCTCGGCGCACTCCGTGCGGTGGCACAGAACATCGCCTACGAGATTCCGCTCGTCGTGACGGCGGCTTCCGTGGTCATCTTCGCTGGGTCGCTCCAGATGAGCCAAATCGTCGCTCAGCAACAGGAAACGCTCGTTTCCATCGGCGGCTTCGCCATCCCGGCGTGGTACGCGTTCGTGAACCCGTTCGCGTTCGTGCTCTTCCTCGCGGCGAACCTCGCGGAAATCGGACGGAACCCGTTCGATATTCCGGAAGCGCCGACGGAGATCGTTGCAGGATACCAGACCGAGTACTCGAGCGTGTACTTCGTGCTGTTCTACCTCGGTGAGTTCCTGCACATCTTCCTCGGCGGTGCCATCATCGCCACCGTCTTCCTCGGTGGTCCCGACGGGCCCGCTTCCGGGTCGATCGGCTTCATCTGGTTCACCGTCAAAATTTGGGCGGTGTTCCTGTTCACGCAGTGGGCACGTTCGGCAGTGCCGCGTGTTCGTATCGACCAACTCATCGAAATCGGTTGGAAGGGCATGCTCGTGCTCTCGTTCGCAAACCTGGTTCTCACGGCCGTCATCGTGGGAGTGATGCTATGATCGGACTACTCAAAGGAATGGCAACGACGATGAAACACGCATTGGACGGGTCCACGTTCACGGTCGAGTATCCGGACGTGGCACCCGAAGTCAGTCCACGCTTCCGCGGCATCCACAAGTTCAGCCAAGAGCGCTGTATCTGGTGTCGCCAATGCGAGAACGTCTGTCCGAACGACACGATTCAGATCGTTCAGGACGACCAGCGCAACGGCGAGCAGTACAACCTCCACGTCGGGCAGTGCATCTACTGCCGACTCTGCGAGGAGGTCTGTCCCGTTGACGCGATTTTGCTCACCCAGAACTTCGAGTTCACGGGTGACACGAAAGACGATCTCGTCTACAACAAAGAACAGTTGAAGAACGTCCCCTGGTACAAAGATATCGACCCACTCGAATCACGCGAACCCGATCGTTCCGCGTGGATCGGGGAGGGCGAGGGAGCAGTAGACTACCAGTAAACGCGCCCGTCTCGAAATCTTAAAAGGGCGTTTATCCAAACCCAAAGGTAACCGAAATGGCATACGAAATGATCGCGTTCGGGTTGTTCGCCGCGGTAACAGTGGCAAGTAGCCTGGGCGCTGTCCTGGTGCGGGACGTGTGGCATGCGGCACTATTGCTCGGTGTTTCGTTACTGAGCTTTGCCGTCCACTACGTCATGTTGCAGGCGGAGTTCGTTGCAGCGATGCAGATTCTCGTCTACGTCGGCGGGGTTCTCATCCTCATCACGTTCGCCGTCATGCTCACACGTCAAACAAGTACAGAGGAGGTGACTAACGCATGACGTCGCGACCACGCATGCGTGACCCATCGACGATGCTTCCCGGTATCGTCGCAGTCGCGCTATTCGGTGTCCTCGCCGTGGTGTTCCTCGGTGCGTCGTTCGGCGACGCCGCAGGCTTCCCGAGCGGAGCCAACATCACCGCGAGCATCGGCTACGCGATGTTCAACATCTTCAGCGTTGAGGGCCAGAGTATCGTTCAGAGCGAAGGCTTCCTCATCGCGTTCGAAATCATTGACCTCGTCCTCGTCGCGGCGCTGGCGGCCGCAGTGATGCTCGCCCGCCGCGAAGGCGGTGGCGTCTTCTCGTCACTCCGGACGGACGGCGGTCAAGAATCGGGAGGTGACGACGAGTAATGGTAGTTTCAGTTCAATACTACCTCCTGCTCTCGGCCGCCGTGTTCTGCACGGGGCTGTTCGGCATCCTCACCCGACGGAACGCGCTGATGTTCCTCATCAGCGTCGAGCTGATGCTCAACGCAGCGAACATCAACCTCGTCGCGTTCTCCCATTATCACGGCAATCTGACCGGCCAGACGTTCAGTCTGTTCACGCTGGCGCTCGGTGCCGCGGAAGTCGCGGTGGGTATCGGCATTATCCTCGTGCTGTATCGTAACTTCAAGGACGTGGACGTAACCCAAGCGACGACTATGAGGTGGTAACAATGGCGGCAACAGCATTCGAACTGGCACCGGTGATCGCACTCCTGCCGTTCGTATCGTTCCTAATCGCAATGCTCGGCGGCGAGTTCGCCCGAAAGATGCTTCCGAAAGGTGGCGCGATTCCGGGTATCCTCGCGACCGCCGGGTCGTTCGTCCTCTCGCTGTGGGTGTTCCTCACGGTGTCTGGCGGCGAATCCTATCACGAGACGATCGTGTGGGTCGACGGTCTCGATACCTTCAACCTGCATTTCGGCATCTTCCTCGACCCGCTGTCGTCGATGATGCTCGTTATCGTCTCGCTCGTCGCAGTGCTCGTCCACATCTTCAGCCTCGGATACATGAACGACGAGGGCGAAACCGGCCTGCCACGGTACTACGCCGGTCTCGGCCTGTTTACCTTCAGCATGCTCTCGTTCGTCTTCGCGGACAACCTGCTGATGGCGTTCATGTTCTTCGAACTCGTCGGGCTGTGTTCGTACCTGCTCATCGGGTTCTGGTTCCGTCAACCCGGCCCACCGAGCGCCGCGAAGAAGGCGTTCCTCGTCACCCGTTTCGGTGACTACTTCTTCCTCATCGGCGTTGTGGCCGTGTTCGCCACCTTCGGGACGGCACAGTTCGCGGGCGACCACTCGTTCGCGCACATGGCGGAAATGGCGCTCGCCGAAGGCGGCGCTGGTGAGGTTACCACCCTGTTCGGACTCGACCCGAGAGCGTGGTTCTCCATCATCGGCCTGCTGGTGCTGGGCGGTGTCGTCGGTAAGTCGGCACAGTTCCCGCTGCACACGTGGCTTCCCGACGCGATGGAAGGCCCAACGCCTGTCTCCGCGCTGATTCACGCGGCGACCATGGTCGCGGCAGGCGTCTACCTCGTCGCGCGCATGTACGGCTTCTACGCCCTGCTTCCGCAGGTGCTGGCCATCATCGCGTTTATCGGTGGCTTCACGGCGCTGTTCGCGGCGACGATGGGCGTCGTCAAGCGAGAAATCAAACAGGTGCTCGCGTACTCCACCATCTCACAGTACGGCTACATGATGCTCGGACTGGGTGCCGGTGGCTACGTCGCGGCGACCTTCCACCTGATGACCCACGCCTTCTTCAAGGCGCTCCTGTTCCTCGGAGCGGGGTCGGTCATCATCGCCATGCACCACAACGAGAACATGTGGGACATGGGCGGGCTGAAGGAGCGAATGCCGGTCACGTACTGGACGTTCCTCGCAGGTTCGCTCGCGCTCGCGGGAATCGTTCCGTTCTCCGGCTTCTGGTCGAAGGACGAGGTGCTCTACGAGGCACTCATCCACGGCATGGAGAACCCAGTCCTACTCGGCGCATACGTGATGGGCCTCATTGCGGTGTTCTTCACCGGCTTCTACACGTTCCGGATGGTCTTCCTGACCTTCCACGGGAAGCCGCGGTCCGAAACGGCGCGTAATCCGCACGGCGTCGGTTGGAACGTCAAGTTCCCGCTCGTCGTGCTCGGCATCCTCGCCGCCGTTTCCGGCCTGGTCAACATGACGCCGGTCGCGGAACTCCTGCACTTGGAAAACATCGAGTTCCTTCACGCGTGGCTCAACGGCCCGGTCGAGGCGACCGGTGCGCACCACTACGAACACCTCATCGAGGAGTTCGCCTACGGTGAACCGTCACATCTCAGTCCGCTCCTTCCCGGTCTGGTGTCGCTCGCCCTCGCCTTCGGGGGCGCGGGACTCGCGTGGACGCTCTACAACGTTCCGGAGCCCGTCGAGCACACCGACAAACTGGGTGGTGCGAAGACGGTCCTGTTCAACAACTACTACCTCGACGAGTCGCAGGTGTGGCTCGCAACTGGCGTCACGCTCCCGCTCTCCCGGGCGTCTGACAAGTTCGACGGCGGCGTCATCGACGGCGTCGTCAACGGCATCTCCAGCGTGAGCCTGTTCGGCGGAAGCAGGATGAAGCGGATCCAGAGCGGTATCGTGACGAACTACGCGCTGCTTCTCACGGCATCGTTCGTCGTCCTGCTTCTCGTCATCGGCTTCACGGGAGGTTGGTTCTAGATGATGATCGAAGCACTGCTCGCGGTTACACTCCTCAGCGCGTTCGTGGTGTTCCTCGCGCCCGACAAGGTCGCAGGAAAACTCGCGTTCGTACTGAGCCTGCTCCCGCTCGGCGGGAGCCTCTGGATGTACAGCTCTTTCGAGGCGACGGGAGCGCAGGGTAATGCCCTGTTGGGCGGTACCCTCGCTTTCGAAACGATGGCAAAATGGGTCGCTATCGGCCCGTACGCGCTCAACTGGCACGTCGGACTGGACGGCATCAGTCTGCCGCTCCTGGTGCTGACGACGGTGCTCACGCCCCTCTCGATCCTGGCGGCGTGGACGCCGGTACAGTCGCGCCAGAGCCAGTTCTATGGCCTGATGCTGTTCATGGAGATGAGCCTCCTTGGCGTCTTCTCGGCGCTCGATTTCTTCGTCTGGTTCATCTTCTGGGAGATGGTCTTGGTGCCGATGTACTTCCTCATCGGCGTGTGGGGCGGCCCACGCCGGAAGTATGCGGCTATCAAGTTCTTCGTCTACACGAACGTGGCCTCGCTGGTGATGTTCATCGGGTTCATCGCACTCGTCTTCGGACTGGGTGATTCGGTGACCTCGCTCGACTTGCCAGCGATTACCACCGCACTCAACAACGGCGAACTCAGCGGACTCGGCGGAATCGACGCGAACACGCTGAAAGTGGTCGCGTTCTTCGCCATGTTTGCCGGTTTCGGCGTGAAGGTCCCGATCGTCCCGTTCCACACGTGGCTGCCGGACGCCCACGTTGAGGCACCGACGCCGGTGTCCATCATGCTGGCGGGCGTCATGCTGAAGATGGGTACCTACGCGCTTCTGCGGTTCAACTTCACGATGCTGCCGGGCGTTGCGAAGGACTTCGCGCTCATCATCGCCATCGTGGCGGTCGTGAGCGTCATCTACGGCGCGATGCTCGCGTTGGCCCAGTCCGACCTGAAACGCATCGTTGCGTACTCCTCGGTTTCGTCGATGGGGTACGTCATCCTCGGATTGGTCGCGTACAACATGTACGGCGTTGGCGGTGCGACGTTCCAGATGATCGCGCACGGTCTCATCTCGGGCCTGATGTTCATGGCGGTCGGCGTCATCTACAACACGACGCACACCCGCATGGTCTCGGACATGTCCGGACTCGCGGACAAGATGCCGATCACCGTCGCGGTGTTCGTCGCGGGCGCGTTCGGCTACATGGGACTGCCGCTGATGGCCGGGTTCGCCGCGGAGTTCTTCATCTTCGTCGGCGCGTTCCAATCCACCGTGCTCGCAGGCAACACGCTCGCACTGTTCACCGGTGCGGCGATGTTCGGCATCGTCATCGTCGCGGGCTACCTGTTGTTCGCCATGCAGCGAACCCTGTTCGGCCCGTTCCGCCTCGAAACCGATTACGAAGTCGGGCGCGCCGACTTCCACGACGTGGCACCGCTCGTGGTGCTCATCCTGCTCGTCATCCTGCTGGGTGTCCAACCGGACATCTTCTACGGGATGATTCAGGATTCCGTTCGTGATATGGCGCTCATCACGGGAGGTGGTCACTGATGGCACAAGCACTCGGTGCAGGTGCCGACTGGACCGCGATGGCTCCCGCGATCGTCCTCGCGCTGACGGCGCTGGTGCTGCTCCTCGTGGACAGTATCACGCCCGATACGAGCAACCGTCCGCTCCTCGCGGGCCTCTCGACGCTCGGGGCGGTCGTCGCTGGCGCGGTCGCTGTCCTATTACTCGTCTCCGGAACGGGAGACGAGGCGATCAGACTCTACGACGGCGCACTCGTCGTGGACACGATGAGCCTGTTCTTCACGCTCATCTTCACCAGCGTCACCGCGCTGGTCTGTGTTGCGAGCTACGACTACATGAAAGGTCGGCCGTATCAGGCCGAGTTCTACTCGCTCGTCATCCTCGCGGCGACGGGGATGACGCTGATGGCGAACTCCAACAGTCTGGCGACGGTGTTCATCAGCCTCGAACTGGCCAGCCTCCCGTCCTACGCGCTGGTCGCCATCCTGAAGAAAAACCGCGGAAGCGTCGAGGCAGGTCTCAAGTACTTCCTCATCGGCGCGCTCTCGTCGGCCATCTTCGCCTACGGTATCAGCCTGGTCTACGGTGTCACCGGACACCTCCAGCTCGGACGGGTCGCGAGCAACCTCAACGTCGAGGCGCTTCCCGGCATCCTCGGCGTCGGCGTGCTGATGGTGCTCGGCGGGTTCGCGTTCAAGACGGCCTCCGTGCCGTTCCACTTCTGGGCACCCGAGGCGTACGAGGGCGCACCGGCACCTATCTCGGCGTTCCTCTCGTCGGCCTCGAAAGCCGCGGGATTCGCCGTCGCGTTCCGCGTGTTTGTCACCGCGTTCCCGATCGGGGACGTGGCGACGACCGTGGACTGGGTGTTGGCGTTCCAGATTCTCGCCGTCATCACGATGACGCTCGGGAACTTCGCCGCGGCGACCCAAGACAAAGTCAAACGCATGCTCGCGTACTCCTCGATCGGACACGCGGGCTACGTACTGATCGGCCTCGCCGCCCTCACCGGCGGTAACGACGATTGGGTGATGGGCGGTGCGATGATGCACCTGCTCGTCTACGGCTTCATGAACACGGGTGCGTTCCTGTTCATCGCGCTGGTGGAAAACTGGGGCGTCGGTCGGACGTTCGAGGATTACAACGGACTGGCGACGAAGGCCCCGATTGCCTGTGTCGCCATGACGGTGTTCATGTTCAACCTCGCTGGCCTGCCGATCGGTGCCGGATTCATGAGCAAATACGTCCTGTTCGGCGCCGCAGTCGGTGCCGGATTCTGGTGGCTCGCGGCTGTCGGTGCCGTTAACAGCGCACTGTCGCTGTTCTACTACAGCCGCGTCGTCAAGGCGATGTGGATCGAGGAACCGGAAGGCGAACTGACGATTCGAAGTACGCCGACCGGACTCTACGTTGCCGTCCTCGCCGCTGCCGCGGCGACGGTTCTGCTGCTTCCGGCATTCAGCCCGGTTGCCGACACGGCCATCAACGCCGCGCTGACGCTGCTCGGATAACCGTCACGAAACCGAATCGGACCGTTTGCGGTTTTTTTGACGGCGTTTCGTTCGTAGCTGTGACTCTATTCGGGAACACCAGCAGGGCGGGCAGGCAAGCGGCCTGCCCGCCAAAGACACAGCCGACGGATCGTTTATGCGAACGAGATTCGTCGTTCCGTCACGTGACGACTGGTGAACGACGAAATTCTGGCGAGCGAAGGGCCGTCGCTCACCATCACGTACACCGATTTGATTCGTGAACATCCGTCGAGTGATTCCCAACAGGTTTTAGGTGCCCGACTAGCAATCGGAGGTAGAATGGTTTCGCGGCTCATGCTCGGCTGTGGCTCCGTCGGGCATGCAATCGTCGAGGAAGTGGCCGACTGGCCGGGGAGCCTCGTCGTCGTCGATGAGAGCGAGAGCAGGGTCGAAACCCTCCGAACGGAAGGAATTTCGGCGACCCGTGGCGACCCCACGGACCCGGCGGTGACTGCTGGACGGCCACACGTCGATATCGCGTTCGTCGGGGGCGACGACCCCAAGCAGAACCGGGACGCGGCACGCGTCGTCCGTGACGCGTACCCGAACACCTACATCATCGCCTACGCGGGCGAAAATCCGACGACGAATGAGTCCACGGAGTTAGCCGAGATAGCCGACCGACTGGTAGACCCCGGTACGCTCATCGTCGATCACGTCCTGTCGATAACGGACAGGGAGACGACGTTTCGAACGCACGAACTCCAGCGTGTGCTCCGCGATATCGACGGTAAACTCGGAATATTCATGCACGACAACCCCGACCCGGACGCCATCGCCAGCGCGGTTGCGCTGGAAGGGTTGGCCGAGTCGGTCGGCACCGAGGCCGAAACGTGCTACTATGGGGCGATTTCCCATCAAGAGAACCGGGCGTTCGTCAACCTGCTCGAACTGGACTTGCGCAATCTCGACCCGGGAGAGGACCTCTCGGAGTTCGATGGCATCGCGTTGGTGGACCACTCCAGTCCGGGGGTCAACGACCAACTCCCCGAAGACACGCCGGTCGATGTGGTTATCGACCACCATCCGCCGAACCATCCGGTCGAGGCGCGATTCGTGGACCTGCGCAGCGACGTGGGTGCGACGAGTTCACTGCTCGCGGATCATTTGGAACACCTCGGTATCGACCCCAACCAGCGAGTCGCAACCGGACTTCTGTACGGCATTCGCGTTGATACCAAGGATTTCACCCGCGAGGTGTCCGAGGCGGACTTCGAAGCGGCGGCGTTCCTCCTCCCACATGCCGATACCGGCACGCTGGAGCGCGTCGAGAGCCCATCCATCACGCCCGACACCTTCGATACGATTTCCCGAGCGATTCGAAACCGCAAACTCGACGGGACGGTGCTGGCGAGTTGCGTCGGCGCGCTTTCGGACAGGGATGCGCTGGCGCAGGCCGCAGACCGCCTGCTCAACATGGACGGCGTCAACGTCACGCTCGTTTTCGGGTTCATGGAGGGGACGGTATACGTTTCCGCGCGTGCCAGGGGAACTGATGTGGACCTCGGTGAAACCATGCGGGCCGCGTTCGGGCAGATCGGAAGCGCGGGTGGGCATGCCGATATGGCCGGTGCACAGATTCCGCTCGGTCTGCTCGGGGAGGTAGAGGACGAAGAGGAAGCGTCGCTTTCGACCATCGTCGGCGAGATAATCACCGACCGGTTCTTCGAAACGGTTCGCTCCCGACCCGGCCCCGACGAGTTCGATTCGAGTAGGGAACACGTCGCCGCGTTCGACATCCAACTCGCCGAAAGCGACGACGAGTAGGGATCGGTTTGTCGGTTCGGGCAAAGATCGGAGCGACGGTCGGGAAGTTTTTTGCTCGTCACAGCATGGGTACTCTGCATGGACGAGGCCGAGGAGGAAAACGGTCGCCGCACATCACCAACGGTTCGTACCCTCTCCGACGGAGGAACGGAGGGTATCAAAGCGAAAGTCAAGGATTACATGACGCGCGACGTGGCGACCGTTTCCCCCGACGCAACCGTCGAATCGGTTGCCCGGCGAATCGCGGAGAGCGACGGTCACAACGGGTTTCCGGTCTGTGACGGACGACGTGTCGAAGGGTTCGTCAGCGCTCGCGACTTGCTACTGGCGAGCGACCAAGAACCGATTTTCAAGGTGATGAGCCAGGAACTCATCGTGGCCCATCCGGACATGGACGTGAACGACGCCGCGCGTGTCATTCTCCGCTCCGGGATTCAGAAACTGCCGGTGGTCGACGACGCGGGTAATCTCGTCGGCATCATCAGCAACACGGACGTTATTCGGAGCCAAATCGAGCGCGTGACGCCCGAGAAGGTAGGCAAGCTGATGCGTACGCTCGAATCCATCCACGACACGGAGGTGACTCAGCGTCGCCGGAAGGTTCGCCTCGCCAACCTCGTGCCGACACAGGGGAAAGTCTACGCCGACGAACTGGAGGGCCGGGTGTACGAGATGGAGCGCGGACTGGCAGAACCCCTCGTCGTCATCGAGAACGGCCACACCCTCCTGCTGGCGGACGGCCACCACCGCGCGAAGGCCGCGGACCGCCTCGACATCGAGGAGATGGACGCCTACGTCATCGTCACCGACCACCGCCTCGAACTCGGAATGTCCAAGACGGCCGAGAAGGAAGGACTGGAAACCATCGACGACATTCAGGTCGTAGACTACGCTCGCCATCCGCTGGTAGAGACGACGAAGCGATTGCAGTAGAGACGAACCGATTGCAGTAGAGACGAACCGATGTGACCTCTTCTACCACTGCTTCCATTTGGCGATAGCCGTGTCACTGACTCCGTAGGAGTGTGGATTGTCCAGCGTGTACTGAACCATCAATCCGATACTGAGCGCGATGATTGCAATGCAAGCGTTCGGTAACAGCGCGGCGACGTACCAACCGGAGGGTGCCGATGGCCAAAGGAGGAGTTCGGCGAGGATCCGAACGGAATTGAGTCCCGTGAGGACGCCGAAGGCGAGCGACGCGTAGCAAAACGCGGCGGTGAACTTCGAACCGGAGGGCATCGATTTGAGGTTTCACTCAGTGTAGTAAACGCTTTGTGGTGGTTTTGGCGTGCAGTGGGTGTACTCGTCGAGCCCATCGAACCCCACCGACATCTACAATTCGCCTCGGTGCCCATCGAAACTCATGCCCGGTGAGAGCGACGACCCGACAGTTATCCGTGTCGTCGTGATTCACGCGGACGACGTGGTGACCGCGCTCGAAGCGACCGAACGGGGTCGAGAGGCCGTCCTTCGAATCACGGCCCCCTTCGCCGGACGGGTGCGCGCCCGCCTCCACGTGGTGCAGGCGACGGAACCGGCGGACGACGGACGAGGTGGTTCCGCCCCGATTCGAATCCCACCGCGGCACCTCGTCGCTGACGAGGTGCCGCCGTATCCACAAATTGACGACACCGATCCGAGTGTGGCCGAAACCAGAAGTGAGTACGACGTGGAAGCCCACCACGAGCGCCACACTGCGGTGGTGTCGGCGTGGCGGAAGGGGGTTCGAGAACATATCGTGGAGACGGTTGAAATTGAGACGGTGGGTGGGTCGCACCGCGTTTCCGTGTCGGTTCTCGGGTGAGAGAGAATGTGGATGGGTGGCGTTCGGTCCTGAAGGTGGATGAAGAGGACTGCGTATGCGCCTGCCGAGGTAGAAATCCGAAAATAAATCGTAACCCATTCAAGAACTGCATTACGCTCGTTCCAACACTGGTGGTTTAAGCGTTGAACGCACTGCTTTGACCGGATAGACGACACCCCACTCACTTCCCAACCCGCCACCGAATCCTTAATGGATTGCCCGGAAGAAATGACGTACATGTACGACGAGGACGATTTGAAGAAGATTCAGCAGGAACGAGAGGAGTGGGACGAAGACACCCTCTCGCCCGTGCTGGAGCGGTTCGGCGAGCGGAAGGACCGCTTCGCGACGGTCTCCAATCTCGAAGTGGACCGCCTGTACGACGCGAATGACGTGGCCGACATCGACTACGACGAGGAACTCGGCTTCCCAGGTGAGGACCCCTACACGCGCGGCGTCTACCCGACGATGTACCGCGGTCGGACGTGGACGATGCGCCAGTTCGCTGGATTCGGCACGGCGGAGGAGACCAACGACCGATTCCACTACCTCACCGACAACGGGCAAACCGGCCTCTCGACGGCGTTCGACATGCCAAGCCTGATGGGTAAGGACTCGGACGACCCGCTTTCCGACGGCGAAGTCGGCAAGGAGGGTGTCGCGGTGGACACCCTCCGCGACATGGAAATCCTCTTCGACGGCATCGACTTGGACGAGGTCTCGACGAGTTTTACCATCAACCCGAGCGCGCCGGTCATCTTCGCGATGTACGTCGCGCTGGCCGACCAGCAGGGCGTCCCGCGCGATCAGATTCGCGGCACCTTCCAGAACGACATGCTGAAGGAGTTCATCGCCCAGAAGGAGTGGGTCGTCCCGCCAAAGCCGTCACTGGACGTCGTCACCGACACCGTGGAGTTCGCGGTGGAGGAGACGCCGAACATCAAACCGATCTCGATCTCCGGCTATCACATCCGCGAGGCCGGTTCGACCGCGGTGCAGGAACTCGCGTTCACGCTCGCCGATGGCTTCGCCTACGTCGAGGACGCGATGGAGCGTGGCCTCGACGTGGACGAGTTCGCGCCACAGCTTTCCTTTTTCTTCAACTCCCACAACTCGCTGTTCGAGGAGATCGCCAAGTTCCGCGCGGCCCGGAAGATCTACGCCACAGTGATGGACGAGTGGTACGGCGCGGAAGACCCGAAATCGAAACAGCTCAAGTTCCACACGCAGACTGCTGGACAGTCGCTGACCGCCCAGCAACCGCTGAACAACATCGTCCGCGTGACGATTCAGGCGCTTGCCGGGGTGCTCGGGGGTACCCAAAGCCTCCACACGAACAGCTTCGACGAAGCACTCGCATTGCCGAGCGAGGAGGCCGTTCGGGTCGCCCTACGTACCCAACAGATCATCGCGGAGGAGAGCGGCGCGGCGGACATCATCGACCCGCTCGGCGGCAGCTTTGCGGTCGAATCCCTGACCGAGGAAGTCGAGGAAAAGACGATGGCGTACATCGAGGAGATCAAGGAGATGGGCGATGGCTCGGTGCGCGACGGTGTGCTCGAAGGCATCGACCGCGGTTACTTCCACCGCGAAATTCAGGAATCCTCCTACGAATACCAGGAGCGCGTCGAGGACGGCGAGGAAATCGTTGTCGGCGTCAACAAGTACGACATGGAGGAGGACACGAAACCGGAGATTCTGAAGGTGGACGAAGAGACCCAGGACCGCCAGCTCGCGCGTCTCGCGGAAGTCAAAGAGGAACGCGACGACGAGGCCGTCGAGGCTGCACTGGACGAACTTGACGACGCCATCCAGAACGACGAGAACGTCATGCCCGCCATCGTCGATGCGGTGAAAGCGTACGCGACGATGGGCGAGATCATGGACGTGTTCGAGGCGGAGCACGGAAGCTATCAGGAGAAAATCGGACTGGCCTGAGCGGGGGACGGTTCGGCTAGCGTTATTGTGCTTTATTTCGTAGCGGTTATGATACACGATGATCGACGACGCTCGCCTTCAGCGGAGCGACTTTACCCATCGAGTCCCTTAGTGTGACCTCATGCAGGTCGCGATCCTCACCGTCGGTGACGAACTCCTCGCGGGCGACACCGTGAACACGAACGCGGCGTGGTTGGCCGAGGAGATACACGACCGTGGCGGGTCAGTGCGGCGAATCCTGACCGTCCCCGACGATGCCGACGTCATCGCTCGTCGCGTCTACGATTGGCACGAATCGTTCGACGCGGTAGTCGTCACCGGCGGTCTCGGTGGGACGCCCGACGACGTGACGATGGATGCGGTGGCGATGGCGTTCGACCGAAACGCCACGGTCGATACCGAGATACGAGATCGACTCGAAGCGAAGGCGCGGAAGTTCGCGGCCGAAAATCTCGAACTGACTGACGAGTACGACCTCGAACTGGATCTGGACGAAGCCGCGGAACTACCGACGGGAGGGCGGCCGCTGATTACTGATGCGGGATGGGCACCGGGGTGTGTCGTCGAGAACGTATACGTACTTCCCGGCATTCCTCGCGAGATGAAAGCGATGTTCGAACTCATCGCGGACGAGTTCGACGGTGCGGTCGTTTCCGAGACGATACATACGCCAGCCCCGGAGGGGGCATTGGGAACCGTCCTCGCCGGCGTTCGAGACCGGTTCGATGTCGCGGTCGGAAGCTATCCGGGACGGGGTGACACGCCCGGTCGTCTCAAGGTAACATCGACGGATGCGGACGAGATTTCGGCGGCGGTTGCGTGGCTTCGGGACAACGTCGAGATCGCGAACGTGAACGAATCGGGGTCGAAATCGGGGGACTGGAGCGAGCCCGACGAGATATCCGATTCGGGGACCCGGTAGGGGTTCGACGGACGAACCGAACGGCAGGTGGACTTCAGTTCTCGAACTGGTCGGTGAAGATAGCATATCTTTATACCGCTCCTTAAAGCATGCTAGCATGGATATATGCCAGACGATACCGTGGAACTCGAAGCACGGCTCGAAGAGGCGGAATCATTCGAGCCACCGGAATCGTTCGTTGCACAGGCGAACGTCGCCGACGAGCAAATCTACGAGGAGTTCGAGGAGAACTGGCCGGAGTGCTGGGAACGGGCAGGAGACCTGCTCGACTGGTACGAGGACTACGACACCGTTCTGGACGACGGCAACGCGCCATTTTACGAATGGTTCACGGGCGGGTCGCTGAACGCCTCGTACAACTGCCTCGACCGCCACTTGGATGACCGAGGGGACGAGGCGGCCATCGAGTGGGTCGGCGAGCTCGGCGAGACGCGAACGTACAGCTACGAAGACCTCCACCGCGAGGTGAACGAGTTCGCTTCAGCGCTGCGTGAGCAAGGCGTCGAGGAAGACGACGTAGTGACGCTGTACATGCCGATGGTTCCGGAACTTCCCATCGCCATGCTGGCCTGCGCGCGAATCGGCGCACCCCACAGCGTCGTCTTCGCCGGATTCTCTGCGGACGCGTTAGCCACACGAATGGAAAGCGCGGACTCGGAGTACCTCGTCACCTGCGACGGCTATTACCGCCGCGGCGACCCGCTCCAGCACAAGGAGAAAGCCGACGAAGGCCTCTCGAATGTAGGCCACGACGTGGAAAGCGTCATCGTGGTGGACCGTCTCGGCGACGACTACGACCACCCGATGGAGAACGGGGAACTCGATTACGATGACCTCGTGGCCGAACAGGAGGGCGCGGAGGTCGAACCCGTCCAGCGCGACGCCGAGGATATGCTCTTTTTGATGTACACCTCGGGGACGACCGGCCAGCCGAAAGGTGTCAAGCACACCACGGCGGGCTATCTGTCGTATGCGGCGTGGACGAGTCACGCCGTCCTCGACGTCAAACCGGAGGATACCTACTGGTGTTCGGCCGACATCGGCTGGATTACCGGCCATTCGTACATCGTCTACGGACCCCTCGCGCTCGGAACGACCAGCGTGATGTACGAAGGGACGCCGGATTACCCGGACAAAGACCGTCTCTGGGAAATCGTGGAGGACTACGAGGTGACCCAACTGTACACCGCCCCGACGGCGATTCGGGCGTTCATGAAGTGGGGCCACCAACATCCGGACAAACACGACCTCTCGTCGCTCCGACTGCTCGGAACGGTCGGCGAACCCATCAACCCGCGGGCGTGGAAGTGGTATTACAAACACATCGGCCACGAGGAATGTCCCATCGTGGACACGTGGTGGCAGACGGAAACCGGCGGGATGATGGTGACGACCCTGCCCGGTATCGGGACGATGAAACCCGGCAGTGCGGGACCTCCGCTCCCCGGAATCGACGCAACGGTCGTTGACACGAAGGGTGAAGAAGTCGGCGCGGGACGCGCGGGATATTTGACCGTACAGAAACCGTGGCCAGGGATGTTGCGGACGCTCTACAACAACGACGACCGCTTCATTTCCGAATACTGGCAGGAGTACTCAGACCCCGACGCGGACGAGTGGGTGTACTTCCCCGAGGACGGCGCGAAACTGGACGATGACGGCTACATTACCGTTCTCGGCCGCGTGGACGACGTGCTCAACGTTTCGGGCCATCGCCTCGGAACGATGGAAATCGAGAGCGCCATCGTCGGCGTGGAAGGCGTCGCGGAGTCCGCAGTCGTCGGTGGCCATCACGACGTAAAGGGCGAGGCGGTCTACGCTTACGTCATCACGGAGGAAGGGACCGAGGGCGACGAGGAACTGTACGACCGAATCGTCGCGGGCGTCGAAGACGCCATCGGCCCGATTGCGCGACCTGAGGACGTCATCTTCACTCCCGAACTGCCGAAGACGCGCTCCGGAAAAATCATGCGGCGTCTACTGGAGGATATCGCCAACGACGAGGAACTCGGCGACACGTCCACGCTCCGGAACCCGGACGTGGTTCAGGACATCCAGCGAAAGGTTCAGGAGTAGCGTCCGACGACGGACTTCGAGAGGAATTTTTTGTCGGTTACCAGTGTCGAGCGGTCTGGTTATCGTTGAGCGACCTGCCACGATCCGATGTCGTACGAAAACGGTAGATATAGTCGTGGAGTGACTCATTCTCCGCGACCATCCGCTCGCTACTAAACCGGAACCCGTTTCGCGGGGAGTTACTCGTACGGATTGGTGTCATCATCCAACTCGTCCCATCATTTCGCAACTGTTCCCGTGACCCAAATCTATATCATGAACTGTGATGGAAAATCCAGTATGAAGCGGGAACTACTCGTGACCGACTTTTTAGACCGAGCACGGGACTATTATGGCGACGAGGAAGCGGTCGTGGCGACGACGGGGGAACGATACACCTACAGCGAATTCGGCGAGCGCGCCGACCGCGTCTCGGCCGCGCTCGCGGAGCGCGGTATCGAGAAAGGTGACCGGGTTGCCGTTCTCGACCCGAACACGCATTACCACCTCGAATCGGCCTACGGAATCATGCAGTTGGGCGCGATTCACACGCCGCTCAACTACCGCCTCACGTCGAACGATTTCGCCTACATCCTGAGCGACGCCGGAGTCGATGCGATAATCGCGGATCACGAATATGCTCCGAAGATCGAGGCGATTCGCGACGACGTGCCGACGAAGACGTTCATCAGCAACGACGCCGAAAAAACCGAGGGCGACTGGGAGGACTTCGAGGACATCATCGCGGAGACCGACCCTGTTTACGAACGGCCGGAGATGGACGAGGACGAGGTAATCACCATCAACTACACGTCCGGAACGACGGGTGACCCGAAAGGAGTAATGCGAACCCATCGAACCGAGGCGCTCCACGCCTATCTCATCACGATTCATCAGGAAATTCGAGACGACGATACCTACCTCTGGACGCTCCCGATGTTCCACGTCAACGGGTGGGGACACATCTACGCAGTCACGGGAATGGGTGCGAAACACGTCTGCACCCGCGGTATCGACGCGGCGGCGATTTTCGAGACGGTGATGGACGAGGACGTGTCGTACTTCTGTGCCGCGCCGACGGTGCTAAACATGCTCATCGAATACTACGAGGAACACGATCCTGAGACGACCGGCGAGAACGAGGTTCGTGTCGGGACCGCGGGAAGTGCCCCGCCGGAAGCGACTATCCGGACCGTCGAGGACGATTTCGGGTGGTATCTGAAACACGTCTACGGCGCGACCGAGACGGGACCGCTCATCACCACCTCGGACGCCAGACGGCTGTTGGGCGATGGCTCGGAGCGGTTCTCCTTGAAGAAGCGACAGGGAATCGGCTACCTCGGCACCGAAGTCGCAGTGGTGGACGAGGACGGCGAGGACGTGGCGCGGGATAACGCCTCCATCGGCGAAATCGTGGTCCGTGGCAATCAGGTGATGGAAGGCTACTGGGAGAAACCGGACGCGACCGAGGAGGCGTTTACCGACCGTCGGGAGGGTTGGTATCACACGGGCGACCTCGCGGTCGTTGACGAACACGGCATGGTGTCGATACAGGACCGCAAAAAGGATATCATCATCAGTGGAGGCGAAAACATCTCCAGCATCGAACTGGAGGATACCCTCTTCGATCACGAGAAAGTGAGCGACGTGGCGGTTATTCCGGCACCGAGCGACGAGTGGGGAGAGACGCCGAAGGCGTTCATCATTCCGGCGACCGGGGACCCCGACGAACCGGGCGTTACGGAGGAGGAAATCCGCGAGTTCACGCGGGAGCAGATGGCCGGGTACAAAGCGGTCAGCCATGTGGAGTTCGTGGACGAGTTGCCGACGACAGCGACCGGAAAGGTCCAAAAGTACGAACTTCGCGAACGGGAGTGGGACGACGAGGACCGGATGGTCGGACAGGGATGAATATGATCCGAAGAAAACAGGAACTGCTCTGCGTCGTGTAAGCGGTGGCTCGCGAGAACGGCGATCCCGTAGACGGAGGCGGTTTTACTCACATTTAACTTCCGGAATGGAGACATTTTAATCAGTATATAGTGTAAAAAAGCATAGAAACAATTAATAGTCCTAAATCTACATCTGGTGTCATGGCAAATGATGGCACGGGTCAAACCCGTCGAGACGTGGTGAAGATGACCGGTGCGGCAGGCGTTGCAGGTATCGCTGGACTCACTGGCTGTTTGAGTGACGGCGGCGGTGGCGGCGGCGGTGGTAACAACGGGGATTACCCAGCGCTCGGGAACTTCCCGGTCCAAGGAGACAAGGTCACGTTCGGATTCAACGTACCCCAGTCGGGTCCCTACGCTTCAGAGGGAAAGGACGAACTTCGAGCGTACAAACTCGCGGTAAAACATCTGAACAACGGCGGCGGCTGGGTCGACAACTGGGAAGACCTCTCTGGCGACGGCATCCTCGACAAACAAGTCGATTACGTGACCGGCGACACGGGCACCGACTCGGACCAAGCCCGCAAGCAAGCGTCGCGGATGATAAGCCGTGACAACGTCATGATGATATCCGGCGGGTCGTCGAGTGCGGTGGCTATCGCCGTCCAAGGGCTCTGTCAGCAGAAGAAGGTCATGTTCATGGCCTGTCTGACGCACTCCAACGATACGACGGGGAAAGACTGCGAACGATACGGCTTCCGTGAGATGTTCAACGCCTACATGACGGGGCAGGCACTCGCACCCGTGGTGACGAAGGAGTACGGAAAGGATCTCAAGTTCTACCAACTGTACGCCGACTACAGTTGGGGGAAAACACAGCAGGCATCGATGAAGCAGTTCTTCGAGAAGGAGGGGTGGACGCAGGTCAATAGCGTGGCCACGCCGCTGGGAACCAAGGATTACAACTCGTATCTCTCGGAGGCGGCCAACTCCGGAGCCGACGCCCTGTTCTTGAACCACTACGGGCTCGACGGTGCGAACTCGCTCAAAGGGGCGATTCAAGCGGGGCTAGATCAGAATATGGAAATCGTGATGCCCCTCTACAACCGTCCGATGGCGCAGGCCGCGGGCGGCGCAATCGAGGGGATTTACGGCACCGTCGCGTGGGACTCACAGATCGACAACGAGCCCTCGAACTCGTTCACGAAGTTCTTCGGACAGGAGTACAACGGCCGGGTTCCATCGGGACCCGCCCAGCTCGCGTACGCCCAGACGCTCCAGTACGCGGCGGCGGCCGAGCGAGCCGGGACGTTCTATCCCCCGGAGGTCATCAAACAGCTCGAAGGTCACGAGTATAGCAACCTCGGGATGGAACAGGAGACGATGCGCAAGTGCGACCACCAAGCCCAACGCGCGGTACCGGTCGTGAAGGGACTGCCGAAATCCGAGCAAAAATCCGGCAAGTACTTCGAAATCGTCCAAATCACGTCCCGTGACAAACTCGGATACGAGTGTGGGCAGGGGCCAGCCGCGGAGTGTGACCTGGGTCCGTACAAATAATCGGGTCGGTTACGATGCACGCCAACGCCTATGCTCGGTAGCACGTGACCACAGTGAGAGAGTATGACTACCATAGACGATACAAATTACAGACACATGATATCTATACATCGCGGGGAGGGGAAGACGTGAGCATCGTTTCACAACTAGCGACGATCCTGCTGAACGGCCTTCAGCAGGGGGCCATCTACGTGTTGGTCGCTATTGGTCTGTCGATAATTCTCGGTACGCTGAAGTTCGTCAACTTCGCTCACGGGGCGTTGTATCTCATCGGGACGTATCTCGGGCTCCTCATTACGCTTACCATTCGAGTTAGCGACGGGAAACTGGCCGAGTGGGGATTCGGGCAAGTCGGTCTCGGTTGGGGATTCCTCCCAGCACTCATCATCGTTCCGATAATCGTGTTTGGGGTCGGTCTTCTGATGGAACGGTTTGTCGCCAGACCGTTCTACGATCGCCCCGATACCGACCAAATCCTGCTCACGTTCGGCCTCGCTATCGTCGTGCAGGAAGCGTTCAAGATCCTGTTCGGCGGTCAGAGCTACAACTTCGCTCGACCCGCCCGGACCAGTTTGGGTCCGCTCGAACTCCAACTGAGCGGTCCGATCAGCCTCCCAGTGGTAGGTACTATCGGAATCTGGCGGCTCTACGTCATCGCTATCACTGCCGTTTTGGTCGCGCTCGTGTACCTCCTCATCGAATACACGGATTTCGGCCTCGTCGTGCGTGCGGGGACACGCGACGCCGAGATGGTTCGGCTGCTCGGCGTGAAAATCACCCGACCGTATCTCATGGTGTTCGGAGTCGGTGCAGCACTCGCAGGTATCGCCGGCGTGGTCGGTGGGACGCTCTACGCGGTGAATCCGAACATCGGGATGGACGTTCTCGTTCCCTCCTTCCTCGTCGTCGTTATCGGCGGTGTGGGTAGCATTCGGGGCGCTGTCGTCGGCGGAATCCTCATCGGGCTTACCCTCTCGTCGCTCGTCGCAGTCGCGCCACAGTGGTCGCAGGTCGGCATCTACGTTCTCGCCGCGATCATCCTGCTAACGCGCCCACAAGGCCTGCTCGGGAGCGAGGAGGTAGCACCATGAACGACGAGACTGCCGAACAACCGACCGGTGACGGTGGTTCGGTCGTCGAATCGGGACGCGTCTCGATGTGGGAACGAGTCGGCGATAGTGAGCGCTCGGTCGTCGCCCTCACGGCAATCGTCGTCGCGATCTTCCCGTGGTTGTTCGTTCGTGCGCCCGTCATCAGCGACCTTCTTCAGGGCTATCAGTCGCTGGCGTCGCTCATACTCATCTGGGGAATCTTCGCGCTCGGGTTCAATTTGCTCCTCGGCTATACGGGGCTGTTGTCGTTCGGCCACGCCGCCTTCTGGGGCGGCGCGGCCTACGCTGCCGGCATTTTCAGCGCGAGCGTGAGCGGCAGTCCAATACTCATGGTGCTGTTCGGAACCCTGTTCGCCGTGCTGTTGGCGTGGATACTCGGCTTCGTCTCGCTCCGACGTGGCGGTATCTACTTCTCCATTCTGACGCTCGCGTTCGGCCAGATGGCCTACTATCTCGCGCTTTCCCCCCTTCAGGGGCTGACGAACGGGGAGAACGGTTTTACCGACGTGACGGTGGGGAATCTCTTCGGCTTCCTCGATGCGTTCGCCGCGTTCGAGTCGATTCCACTCAACACGCCGGTTCCACTGCTCGGCGATTGGCTCTACATTTTCGTCGGGGCCATCACCGTTCTCTGTGTGGCCGCCGTCGTTCGAATCCTTCATTCCCCCTACGGGTTGGTGTTCAAGGCGATTCGGGAGAACGAACAACGCGCGTCGTTCGTCGGGCTGAACGTCTGGCGGTACAAGCTGATGGCGTTCATCCTCTCGGGGGCGTTCGCCGGTGTCGCCGGAAGCCTGTTCGTCGTCCACGGGTCATACGTCCCCGTCGAATCGCTGTACTGGACGACCAGCGGTGAAATCGTCATCATGACCGTCCTCGGCGGCGTCGGGTCGATGGTCGGCCCGATGGTCGGTGCCGGCGTCTACCTCTACGTCGAGAACGTCGTCAGCGCCAATTCCGCAATCCAACCGTACTGGCATCTCATCCTCGGTCTCGTCTTCGTCGCCGTCATCGCCCTCTTTCCGGAGGGAATCTGGGGAATCGTGGGTCGATTGCGTGATATGATTTCGACTCCATCACCCGATACCGAACAGGAGGGTGATAACTGATGGCGCTCCTGAAAACCAACGGGCTCACCAAGGAGTTCGGCGGCCTCGTCGCGGTGGACGATGTAGACCTCGAAGTCCACGAGAACGAGAGCATCAGCGTCATCGGTCCGAACGGTGCCGGAAAGTCGACGCTTATCAACCTCATTACGCGAATGCTCGACCCGACCGAGGGGGATATCCGGTTCAAGGGCGAGTCGATAATCGGCCTCGAACCGCACGACGTCGTTCAATCCGGCATCAGCAAATCGTTCCAGACAGCATCCATCTTCCCTGACCTGACCGTCGAGGAAAATGCCCGAATCGCGGCGCTCGCCGCCGAACACGGATCGTTCAGGTTCAACTTCCTTCGGCATCAGCGACAGTATTCGGCGGTGGACACGCTGACCCGAGAGACGTTGGATTCGGTCGGATTGCTCGGTCAGCGTGAGGTTACGGCCGCCGACTTGCCGTACGGCGACAAACGCCGTCTCGAACTCGGTATCGCGCTGGCGAGCGAACCCGACCTACTGCTGATGGACGAACCTACGGCCGGGATGTCGCCCGAAGAGACGCATGCGACAGTTGACCTCATCGAACGGATCAAGGAGGAACTCGGCCTTACTATCCTGCTGGTCGAACACGACATGGAAATCGTGTTCAACGTCTCCGACCGCATCGTCGTGCTGAATCGTGGGCGCGTCATCACTCAGGGAACTCCCGACGAGGTGCAGGGTCATCCGGAGGTTCAGGAGGCATATCTCGGAGGTGTCGAGTTATGAGCCTTCTCAGCCTCGATAACGTGGACGCATACTATGGTGAAAGCCACATCCTACGGGACGTGACGATGCGCGTCGAGGAAGGCGAGGTGTGCGCACTCCTGGGGCGCAACGGCGCGGGCAAGACGACGACGCTCCGGAGCATCGCTGGCGCACGTCCGCCGGACGTTCGCGATGGGTCGGTTCGATTCAGGGATGAAGACATTACGACGATGGAACCGGAAGACATCTCCACTCGTGGAATCTCGCTCGTCCCCGAGGAACGGCGCGTCTTCCCCAACCTCACCGTCGAGGAAAACCTTCACCTCGCGGAGGTCGTTCACAACAAGTCGAACACGGTCGGACGCTCGATACCGCAGGTCGAACACGTCGGCATGACGACCGAGGACGTGTACGACGAATTCGAGCGCCTTCGGGAGCGACAGACCCAGAGGGCCGGAACGCTGTCGGGCGGCGAACAACAGATGCTCGCCATCGCGAGAGCGTTGAAACAGAACACCGACCTACTGATGTTGGACGAACCGTACGAGGGACTGGCTCCACAAATAATCGCCAACGTCGAGGACGCCATCCGCCGAATCAGCGAGACCGGAACGACCATTCTGCTGGTCGAGCAGAACGCAGCGGCCGCGATCAAACTCGCCGACAGGTGTTACGTCGTCGATCAGGGTGAAATCGTCTTCGACGGCACCGCGGACGAACTCCGTGACGACGAAGGCACGAGGGAGCGATACCTTGGCGTCTGAACCCAACGACCCGGACGCGCTGTTCGACGCACTCGTCGCGGAGGACGTCGTCATCGAGAACGGCACCGTCTCGCTGGCGGACGATTTCGAACATCGTTGGTCGATATACCTCGACACCTACGCGAGCATTACACCCGACGCGTTCGATGAAAGCGTCGCCGAAACGTTCGACATCTCGTGCGAGGAAGCTCGCGACAGCGACGTGACCCGGACCGGGTTCAGCTACTACCTCGCGCTCCGCGCACACGTAAACGGCGAGTATACGGTCGCGGAACTCGGAGTGATGGCCGAGATGGTCGCACGTATCGGTCCATCATCGCCGGTTCCCGACGGGATAGAAACGCTCACCGACGAAACCTACTCCGACTTTCTCGGGCGGCACCCCGATTGCATCATTTCGGTGTGGAAACGCGACTGCGAACCGTGTGCGGCGATTGCGAACGAACTATCCGAAATCAGGGCGGGGATCCCCGAGAAGGTAGGGTTCGCTGGTGTGGATGGTGACGACGTCGTGGCGTTTCGACGTGAGTTCGACGTGACGGCGGCACCGTCGTTCCTCTGTTTTCGCGACGGCGAGTGCCGCGAGACGGTGACGGGAAGCGCGGAACCCGACGACCTTGTCGAGTCGGTTCGGTCGGTCTACATCTGAAAAAGCGACATCGCTCTTCGATACAGCCACCGACCCCATCGTTCCGCTGTTTTTCCGCGAGTTGCTGCTGTCACTCTCCCGCGACGAGGACGGGTCGCCTCGCGGTCAGGATGACGGACTGTGCGACGCTTCCGAACAGAGCCTTTCCGGCCGGTGAACGTTTTCGCCCGCCGACACAGATACAATCGACGTCGTGTTCCTCGGCCACGTCGAGGATGGTATCCGCCGGACTTCCACTCGTCTCGACGACGTCGGTTTCGATTCCCGCATCCTCCAAGGATTCCTGTGCTCGCCGAACGCCCGCTACCTGCATCGCGGTTGCGCCGCTGGGATTGTCGGTAAAGGAGTGTAATAGTGTGGCGCGTACCGCCGTTGCCGACTCGGGAAGGTCGATAACCGCGGTTGCTTGCGCCAGTGCGCGCGATTCGGTTTCATCCACGGCAACCAGGACGTGGTACATGGTGACACATCGAAGTGGGTCGGCTTAGCCCTTCGGGTGAGCGTCGTCGTAGCGCTCCGAGACGAACATAACCAGAAAGAGCAGCACGCCGAGAAACAGGCCGATGGTTGCCATGCCGAACGCCGCTAACCCGACCGGTGTCGGTTGGAGTTCGATAACGCCGAACAGTTGCACGGGGCGCAAATTTTCCGGACCGAATAGACCGAGTAGAACGCCAACGAACCCGGCAAACGAGACGATGAGGGCGTATAAGCCGACGACGAGCGACCGTCCTTGTAGTCGGAATGGCACGAACGAACCTTGCGACAGGGCAAGGATTAGCCTTTTCATCCATTCGTCCCTAGTTCCGGTATGTCCGAAAAAGAGCTGCTGTTGGTCATCCTCGGTGGGATAGCCGTACTCATGTTCGCGATGGGAATCATCCTCGCGACGACGTGAGAAGACGGCGTGCTATCGAGCGATGAACGAACGAGTACGTGAATTTGCGGATGTCACTGTATCGGTCCCGGTCTCGAAGCGACGCATTTTGACGCAGTGTTGATGACGATCTGATACCGGGTCCGGTCACGTTCACTTCGCTCTCCATACCCGAACCTATCGACTCACAAAACGAGAAAACCAGAGGGGTTGTACTTACTGCTCTTCTTCGCCGCCGTCCGTCAGCGCGGTCTCCTGCCTCTTTTCGAACCAGGTCCACTCTTTCGTGACCAAATCGTCCGCCTTGAGTTTCCACGGGTCGGCAGGGGCGTGTGGCCCTTCGAGCCACGACTGGACGATGTTCCAGACGAAGATGAGCTGACCGATACCCATGATGAACGCACCGGCGGTGGCGAGCTGGTGCCACGTGGCGAACTGTGGGAGGTACGTCGCGTAGCGGCGCGGCATGCCGCCGTAGCCGAGGAACAGCATGGCGAAGAACGTGATGTTCGTCCCGATCATCGTGAGCCAGAAGTGCATGTGGGCGAGTTTCTTCTGGTACATTCGTCCGGTGTAGATGGGGAACCAGTAGTAGATACCGGCGAAGCCAGCGACGGCGATTGCTCCCATCACGATATAGTGGAAGTGACCCACGACGTAGTAGGTGTCGTGGAGGACGAGGTCGACCGGGATGGCCGCGAGGAACACGCCGGTGACGCCGCCGATGATGAAGTTGGAGACGAATCCGATACAGAACAGCATCGGCGCAGTCATCCGAAGCCGACCGTTCCACATCGTCGTAATCCAGTTGAACACCTTCACCGCACTCGGTATTGCGATCGCCATCGACACCGCCATGAAACTCGCACGGAGGCGTGGGTCGATTCCCGTCGCGAACATGTGGTGGGCCCAAACACCGAAGGAGAGCACACCGATTGCGAGCGTCGAGTAGACGATGAATTTGAACCCGAACAGTTTCCGGCCCGCAAACCGTGGGAGGATGAGGCTAACCAATCCCATCGGCGGGAGGACGAGGATGTACACTTCGGGGTGGCCGAAGAACCAGAACAGGTGTTGCCACAGCAGTGGGCCGCCACCTTCGGCGGCGAAGAACGTCGTGGCGAAGTTCCGGTCGAGCAGGAGCATGATCAGCGCGCTCCCGAGCAGCGGGAACGCGAACAGGATGAGTCCCGACTGGGTCAGGATGGTCCACGAGAAGATGTCGAGGTCGGGCCATCCGACGTCGTCGCCACGCTCGGTGAAGATGGTGGCGATGAAGTTGATTGCACCCATCGTAGCACTGACACCGGAGAGGTGTAACCCGAGGAGCATGAAGTCCATCCCTGGATTCAGCACCTCCGGGTTGGACGACAGCCCGCGCTCCGCGGAAATCGGCGTGTACATCGTCCAGCTGGACTGAGCGGGTTCGACGTTGAACCCGAGCATCGCGAGCGGGAAGCCGAGCCAGATGAGCATGGCCGCGGGTGGCAGGAGCCAGAACGCGATGGCGTTGATTCGCGGGAACGCCATGTCGTCCGCGCCGATGAGGAGCGGAATGAAGTAGTTCGAGAACGCCGCGATGATGGGCGTCCCGAACAGGAACAGCATCGTGATCCCGTGCGTGGTCAAGAGACCGTTGTAGAGGTTCCCGCTCATGAAGTCGAGTTCCGCACCGGCCAGCTCCGCGCGCATGAGAAGGACGGCAATGCCACCCCACGCGAACGCAATGATACCATACGTTCCGTATAGGAGGCCGATGTCCTTGTGGTCAACCGTGGTTAACCACCGAATGATTCCAGCAGGTTTTTCCTCGTGGGCCTGCCCGGTCGGTTCTGCATACCCGTAGCCTCCCCCAGTGAGAGGCGTGTAAGACCGCCAGTCCTCGATTCGGGCGAGGAACGTGGCGACCGCCAGCAAAAACACTCCCATAACTACGGTGAGAGCTATCTGCCCTGTAGCTGCCATGCGAAAGGGTGAGGACTGCGGGGTAAAGAAAGGTTAGGTTACGACTTCGCGCTAGATTTCCCGTGCCGTGAGATACGTTAGCACTGCCAATCCGACGAACGGGATGACGACCAGTGCCAAGCTGATGAGGCCGACCAGCGAACTACCGTCACTCCACGGGCTGAAGGCGAGGAAGACGGCGAAGAAGAATGCCAATATCCCGAGTGGGACGACGTTGACCGTGATGTCGAGGAGCGTTTCCCGGTCGAAGACGCGTTCTGCCATAGTAGGTAACGATAGCAATGGGGGCATCAAATAGGTTAATGATTCGTGGTAGCTGAAAATCGTCCCCGTATCGGATCATTCGTCGCTGATTCCGACTCGTTTCAGACCGATTCCGGTTGCCAAAGCGACCCCGCGATACCGCCGACGAGCAGGATGGCACCGCCGATGAGGATAGCAGTGCCGCGAAGCCTGACCGATCCAGTCGTCAGCGTCCAGATAACGCCCCCGACGACGAACGCCAGTCCCGCCGACGCGATGAGGCCTTTCCACGGACTGTTGATATATTCCGATTCGCGGAGGATACCGACGCAGCTACCGACGAACATCAGCATGCCACCGACGGCAACGGGAAAGAGGTATTCGGCCATCACGATACCGGTCTCGAACAGGGCCAACCCGAACGCGACGAACAGCGGCCACGGACTGGATTTTCGGTATTGGTCGGAGAGCCCCGGTTGTTCGTCCATGGTCGCGCTTGGGGCTTCAGTGGTTTCACGGTTGCGTCTTCGACTAGCGAGATCGCAATGCGGTTCCGGTTCCGGTGATGAGGACGGGTGACAGCGAAGATGGGTCGTCCCGTTCACACCCACCGTAGCACATCACGGGCACACCGGGAACCGACCGTCGTGGAAGCCTTCGTTCCGATCCGTCACTACCATTTCAAGTCGGGAGCAACCGACTCGTCCCGAATTTCACTAATCTCCACTGACGGCATCGACTTGTTCGCCGGGCGCAGGTTCGGCACTGTACAGCATCGCGAACACGATGGACGAGACGACGATGAACGCCGATGCGGTCCAGAAGGCGACGAGGACGCTGGTGGCGTCCCAAATAGCCCCCACGAAAACCGGACCACCGACCTGCCCGACTTTCCACGCGATGGAGCGAAGAGAGAGGCTGGAGGCCACGGCATCGAACTGCTCGCCCTCGCCGACGAACAGGGCCATGCTTGCGGGCAGGCGGAGGCTGTCGCCGATTCCGAGCACCGCGTACGCCGCGAAGAGGACGAAGAAGGCGCCGGGGAGTGCCATCTCCTCGCCGAAGGCGTTGACGATCATATCCGGAATGTAGACGTGAGCGAACCCGGCCAGGGGGATGAGCGCGGTTCCAACTGCATAGACCAACGCGCCCGCGAGGATAAATCGGTGGGTATGTTCCACGCGGTCGGTCCAGTCGCCGACTTTACCCTGCGTGATGGATTTGGTCAGCTTTCCGCCCGCCATGATGCCGCCGACGATGAACGGGTTGATGCCGAACTCCGTAACGGCGTAGATGGGAAGGAAGGTGATGACGGCCATCTTCCCGACGCTGAACGAGAGACGGAAGAAGACGAGGGCTTTGATGGCCGATCGCCCGAGAAGCATCTCGATGGTCTCGCGACCGCTGGACTCCTCGGGGTCCTTTCTCCCGCCGGGGTTGTCCCGGAGGAACAGGAGAACCGAGATGAACGCCAGAACGGTCACGACGCTCAGCGCGATATAGGTCTCCTGAAACCCGTACAGATACAGCAGGAGACCGCCGAAGATGTCACCGATGAGGCTCGATAGCGCGCCGACCTGATTGTACGTCCCGATCCACAGTCCACGCGAACTCTCCTCGCTGATTTCGCCGACGACGGTCATCCCGGTCAGCCAGAGGATACTCGCGGCAGTTCCCTGTAGGACGCGGACCAAAATGACCTGCGTGACGTTTTCGACGAACATGAAGCCGATGAAGACGACCACGTTGAGCAGGAGTCCGAACAGCAGGATTCGCTTCGAGTTTCGCGTGTCGATGTATCGACCCAGCGGGAGGACGATGAACAACTGGACGATCGCGAACGCCGTGCCGAACAGTCCCTCCATGGTGCTCGTCGTCTGGAAGATGTCGGCGTACAACGCGAGTGCGATGAGAATAGTCGAGTACGCTTGACTGCGCGCGAACGCGGTGCTGGCGACTGCGATGAACTCGCGGTTTTTGAAGAGGCGGAGCGAACTCCCGCCGCTCGTCTCACCGGACACTGTTACGAACCGAAACAGGTGTGCGAGCTATAAGAATCCCCGTTTTTAGTCCGTGAATTGCCGAAAGATAGGTGACAGGTTGTGACCGTTTAGTCGTCTTCGAGCGCGTCAGCGATGCGTTGAAGCTGTCGCGTTACGTCTCGGACTTCGTCTCGAAGCTGTCGAACTTCCCGGGTGAGTTCCTCGTTTCCTGCGGATTCACCGCGACCACTCGGGCCGCCCGGTCCGCCACCCATGCCGCCGGGGCCGCCGGGGCCGCCGCCCATCATACCACCCATCATCTGTGCGAACGGGTTACCGCCCATGCCGCCGGGGCCGCCGCCCTCGCCACCGAGTGCCTCTTTCAGGCGCTCTTCACGGTCTTCGTCGCCCTCCTCGGCGCGCTTTTCGCGGATTTCCTCGACACGCTCTCGGAACGATTTCTCTTCGCTGTCGGTTCCATTTTCGTCTTCGTTGGCTTCCTCATCTGCCATACTCGTCCGTTCTAGCGCACGCCCGAAAAGGGTTGTGTCCCATGCTGGCAGAGTTAGCTACCGAATCCCGATGCGACCATACGGTACGGCGGAATACCTCCGGATGGCAGCGGTCGAACGGTGGCTTAGCGACCTGAAGCGGTCGTTACCAGCGAATCACCGGGGGCGAAACAGTCACATCCGAATTCGTAGTTCGGAACACTCGGAGAGGACCGTCGTTGCTCCGGCATCGCCCCACGTTACGAACACTGAACGATGGAAACGGTTGACAGGGTTAAAATTCGCCGATAGCGTTACTGGAAAGGACTTCAATGGCTCGCGGGTCCGTCGGCTCAGTGGTTATCAGCCTGGGAGAGCGCCGCAACCGGTACGTGTTGTACTCGCTCTATCAGCATTCCAAAACTGCACCGATGGGGGTGGAAGTGCTCTCCAGGGAAGTCGCCGGATGGGAAAACGGCGTTCCACCTGAATCGGTCCCCGACGAGACGTTCGAGGCAGTGCTCGACGACCTCTCTCGAAACTGTCTTCCCTCCCTCTCCTATCGTGGATTAGTCGAATACGATCCTCTCAGTGGACTCGTTGGACGGCCGCGGTACTCGCTTTTGGCGGACCGCCTCGTTTCCCTTTTAATTCGTATCGAACTCGCTCCGTTTCTGAACCCTTAAACGCACGGAAGGGCTTTCGGTATGTATGACCGAGGAGCCTGCTCAGACGGGAGCAGATGAGCAAGTCGAAGACATGGATGGAGAACCATCGGACGAAAAAGCACCGGACGAAGACGTTCTCGACCAACAGGAAACCGACCTCGTCGAACGGATCGCCGACGACGACGAGACCCTCGCCCAAGATGTAGAAGATCACTTCGTCGCGATCGAATCCGAACGACAGGAGCTGGAGGCCGAAGTGGACGACCTCCGAACACGTCTGAAGCGAAAACAGGCCGACTTCCAGAACTACAAGAAACGCGCGAAAAAGCGACAGGAACAACTCGAAAAGCGAGCGACGGAGGACGTCGTCCATCGACTCATCGACGTGCGTGATAACCTGAAACGCGCCGTCGAAGAGGAGCACGAAGACGTCGAAAGTCTCCGTAGCGGCGTCGAACTCACGCTGAAAGAACTCGACCGCGTGTTCGAGGAGGAGAACGTCGCCGAAATCGACCCCCACCCCGGCGCGGACGTCGACCCCCAGCGCCACGAGGTGATGCTCCGTGTCGAAAGCGAGCATCCCGAAGACACCATCGCTGACGTGTTCCAACCGGGCTACGAAATGGCGGATAAAGTTCTGCAGGCCGCACAGGTTACGGTCAGCGACGGAAGCGGCGAGACCGAAGAATAACACGAAACTCCCGCTGTTTTCCGCGGTTCGTTCTTCCTCCCAAATCGGGCAAGTGCGGGAAAAAACCGATCCACGATGAGTCGGGAGGTTGTGTACCGGTTCGATATAAATGTCCCGGAGCGAAGAGCCGTGAAAAATTAAAACCGTGTGACTGCGACGGGGTGACGTTTCCACCGTCCTCACCACATCTAGTAACCTTTAACCGGCGCAAACGGGTAGGGTAATCCAACAATGGCGAGTAACAAGATTCTCGGTATCGACCTCGGTACCACGAACAGCGCGTTCGCGGTCATGGAAGGTGGCGACCCAGAAATCATCGTCAACGGGGAAGGTGACCGAACCACACCATCGATCGTCGCGTTCTCCGACGACGGTGAGCGTCTCGTCGGGAAACCGGCCAAAAATCAGGCCGTCCAGAACCCCGAAAAGACGATCCAGTCCATCAAGCGACACATGGGCGACGAGGATTACACCGTCGAAATCGAGGACGAGGAGTACACGCCGGAGCAGATTTCGGCGATGATCCTCCAGAAGATCAAACGCGACGCCGAGGAGTATCTCGGCGACGACGTGGAGAAGGCAGTCATCACGGTGCCCGCATACTTCAACGACAAACAGCGACAGGCGACGAAGAACGCGGGCGAAATCGCTGGCTTCGACGTGGAGCGCATCGTCAACGAGCCGACCGCCGCATCGATGGCCTACGGGTTGGACGACGAATCCGACCAGACGGTTCTCGTCTACGACCTCGGTGGCGGAACGTTCGACGTTTCCATCCTCGACCTCGGTGGCGGCGTCTACGAGGTCGTCGCCACGAACGGTGACAACGACCTCGGTGGCGACGACTGGGACCACGCTATCATCGACTACCTCGCCGAGGAGTTCGAGTCGGAACACGGTATCGACCTCCGCGACGACCGGCAGGCGCTCCAGCGACTCAAGGACGCCGCCGAGGAGGCGAAAATCGAACTCTCCTCGCGCAAGGAGGCGGACATCAACCTTCCGTTCATCACGGCAACGGACGACGGCCCTGTTCACCTGGAAAACAGCCTCACCCGTGCGAAGTTCGAATCGCTGACGAGCGACCTCATCGAGCGCACCGTCGAACCGACGGAACAGGCGCTTTCGGACGCAGGCTACGAGAAGAGCGACATCGACGAGGTCATCCTCGTCGGCGGTTCGACCCGTATGCCACAGGTCGCAGAGCAAGTCGAAGAGCTGACCGGACAGGAACCGAAAAAGAACGTCAATCCCGACGAAGCCGTCGCACTTGGTGCGGCGATTCAGGGTGGCGTCCTCTCCGGCGACGTGGACGACATCGTGCTGCTCGACGTGACGCCGCTCTCGCTCGGTATCGAGGTGAAAGGCGGGCTGTTCGAGCGACTCATCGACAAGAACACGACCATCCCGACCGAGGAGTCGAAGATATTCACGACCGCCGCTGCCAACCAGACCTCGGTGCAGGTTCGCGTTTTCCAAGGTGAGCGGGAGATGGCGGCCGACAACGAACTACTCGGCGAGTTCCATCTCGCAGGCATTCCACCCGCACCAGCCGGAACGCCTCAGATCGAAGTCGCATTCAACATCGACGAAAACGGCATTGTCAACGTCTCCGCCGAAGATCATGGCTCCGGTAACAGCGAGGAGATCACCATCGAAGGTGGTGCCGGTCTCTCGGACGAGGAGGTCGAGCGGATGCAGGAGGAAGCCGAACAGCACGCGGAAGAGGACAAGGAGCGCCGAGAACTCATCGAAGCGCGCAACGCCGCCGAAGGCTCGATCCAGCGCGCAGAAACGCTCCTCGAAGAGAACGAGGAGAACATCGACGACGACCTCGAAGCTGACATCCGCGACGCGATCGAGGACGTTCAGGAGGCGCTCGAAGACGAGGACGCGACGAAGGAGGACCTCGAATCCGCGACCGAAGACCTGAGCAAGGCGCTCCAGGAGATCGGGAAACAGATGTACCAGCAACAGGAGCAAGCCCAGCAAGCCGGTGCCGCAGGCCCCGGCGGAATGGGTGGTGGCGCCGGTCCCGGCGGCATGGGCGGCGGTCCAGGTGCGGGCGCGGGCCCCGACGGACAGGACGCGGACGAGTACGTCGATGCCGACTTCGAAGACGTGGACGACGACGAATAGACGGGCGATTCAAGTATTCCCCTACTTTAGAGAGGATAACTGATGAGTGAGGACTTCTACGACGTGCTCGGTGTGAGTCGGGACGCCGACGAGAGCGATATCAAGAGCGCATACCGAAAGAAAGCGGCCGAGTACCACCCAGACGTGAGCGATGACCCGGACGCGGAAGAGAAGTTCAAGCAGGTCAAGAAGGCAAAGGAAGTGCTCTCGGACGACGAGAAGCGCAGAGCCTATGACCAGATGGGTCACGACCGGTTCGAACAGGCCGAAAAACGCGGCGGTTTCGACGGTAACGGAGCCGGCGCCGGTGGTGGCAACCCGTTCGGTGGCGGTGGCGGCATGGGTGGCATGGGCGACATCTTCGAGCAGTTCTTCGGTGGCGGTGGCGGCCGGAACCCGAACCGACCACAGCAGGGACAGAACCTGCGGACCGGGCTAGAGATCGACCTCCAAGAGGCCTTCGAGGGCGCGAAAAAACAAGTGACGGTTCGCCGGCCGGAGCGCTGTGGTTCCTGCGACGGGAAGGGTCATCCGAAAGGGGCCGACGTACAAACCTGTCCGGAATGTCAAGGCCAAGGGCAGGTTACGCAGGTACAGCAGACGCCGTTCGGTCGTGTCCAGCAGTCCCGTACCTGTGGGCGCTGTAACGGCGAAGGGGAACTGTACGAGGAGACGTGTGACGACTGTGGCGGCGACGGCGTCGTCCACCGACGAGCGAAGCTCCAGGTGGATATTCCTGCGGGTATCGCCGACGGTCAGACGCTTCAGATGGAACGCGAGGGTGCGCCGGGCGAAAACGGCGGACCGAACGGCGACCTTCTCATCGAGATCCGAGTTCGCGACCATCCGGACTTCGAACGGGAAGGGGCCGACCTCGTCCATCGCAAGCCGATTTCGTTCCCGCAGGCCGTGTTCGGCGACGAGCTAGAAATCACGACACTCGACGGCTCCGTCGAGATGGACGTTCCGTCGGGAACACAGAGCGGCGAGACGTTCCGCCTGCAGGGGAAGGGAATGCCTCACCTGCGACGGCGGGGGCACGGTGACCTCTACGTGAAGGTGCAAGTCGTCACGCCGGATTCGCTCAATGACGAGCAGAAGGAAGCGTTGGAGGCGTTCGCGGAGGCAGGTGGCGAGAACGTGAACGTGGGCAAGGGCTTTTTCGAGCGAATCAAAAACAGCTTCTAATCCACTCCGTCCCGGTCTAATCTCTATTTCTAGCCGAATGAGCTAAGCATATGCACGTCCAGAGATAGGTCGTATACGCTCGAATGTCTCACGTTGAGTTTTCCCGCAGACAGTTCGTACAGACGATGGCCGGAGTGACCGCGTTCGTCGGGTTCACACGAGGGCAAGCCGCGACGTTCGAACTCGGCGGCCAGTTGTCAGGTTGGATCGGCCGGTCCCCCGAACCGATCGCCGACAAGACGAACCCGACGATACAGATGCAAGCCGGGAAAACGTACGTCATTGCGTGGGAGAACGTCGATGGAAATCCGCATAACATCGCCATCGCGGACGGTCAAGGGAACGTGATGGAAGAAACCGAAGTCATGAGCACGAAGGGACAGGTACAAACGCTCGAATTCACCGCGAAACCGGCCATGGCGACCTACTTTTCGCAAGTCGATGAGGAGACGATGCGAGGAGAAATCGTCGTGGAGCAACCGACGACCACCGCGACGATCAACGGGACGAACAACACGACGGCGACGACTACCGTCGGGAGTGTAACTCCCACGACGACGAGTTCGGCGACCACGACGCAGTCGTCCACGACGACATCGATGGAAGCGACGAGTACGACTGCCGGGGGGACGACGGACGGCGGCAGTCTGCCGGGATTCGGGTTCCTCGCCGCACTCGGCAGTATCGCGGGAGTGGGATATCTGCTCCGGCGAAACGACTGATTCGGCGAGTCACGACGGAGAGTGCGCGGTTGGCAAGTGACACGACCGACGAGAGTCGGCGGAAAACCACCCGACAGGTTCGTGAATTTTCACCGGCACCAGAAATCTGCAATCGACACAACCGCCAGAGGACTAGTACACTCACCGCGAACGAGGAATGAAATAACGAGCGAGTCGGCGACAGAACGGAGCCGGGAACCTCGCGGAGCGAGTAGTCCCGGCAAATGAAAGCGGAGTGCGTTGTCGAGCTTTTACGGGGGGCCGTCGGAAGGGGAGGTAACCGTCGCTCTACTCTGGTCGCGACCGTCGTGAAGGGTCGCGTTACATCGGCAGGACGGTTATTCCGACCGCGATGATGATACCGCTCCCGAGCAGGACGAGCACGCAGTAGCCCATGATGTCACGAACCGAGAGACCGCTGATTGCGAGCAGCGGAATGGCCCAGAACGGTTGAATCATGTTCGTCCACGCATCGCCCCACGCGGCGGCCATGGCGACACGAGGGACGCTGGTTCCGCTGGCCTGAGCGGCCGTCACGAGCGTTTCGCCGACGACTGCCCACTCGCCGCCACCGCTCGGGACGAAGAAGTTGACGACACCCGCGGTGAGAAACGCCACGGCGGGGAGCGTTCCCTCGGGCGACACCTGTACCATTCCCTGTGCGATTTGCGTCGCGAGACTGGTCGAACCCTCCGGCGCGTAGCCCATGATTCCCATGATACCTGCGTAGAACGGGAACTGAAGGATGATCCCCCAAACGTTCTCGACTGCTTCTTTCATCGCACCGATGTAAGCCGCGGGCGTCCTGTGGAGTACCAGTCCGAGAAAGAGGAACGTGAAGTTGACGATGTCGAGGTTGAGATTGTTCCACGGCATCGTTCCATCCGCGACCCCACGTCCGAAGTAACCGAAAACGGCCAGCAAGCCACCGAACCCGATGACCCACGCGACGGCGCGCGAGTGTTCGATTCGGTCCGCGAACGTCGTCGTTCCCACGGCGACGGTGGTCGCCTTGGCCCCCGTCTCACCGCCGTCAGTAGCAGTTTCGAGGGTAGCAGGGTCGATTGGCCGCTTTTTATCGTCGCTCTCCGGGTACATCAACACGAAAAGTGCCGGGAGGAAGACGAGGCCGACGACGACGAACAGGACGAGGTTGGCCGTCGTGAAGATTGTTTGACTGGTTCCGATCGTCGCGGTGAGGATGCCATCCGCGAGCAGGAAGTTCCCCGCTTCCCCGCTCGAATTCAGGTTCAACGGGATCGAAGCGGCGAGGCCGCCGTGCCACACGATGAACCCGGCGTACGCTCCGGCGACGACGATCGGAAAGTCGATGGTCCGGATTTCTTCTGCCACCTTTCGGGCGAAGATCCCCCCGACGACGAGGCCGAGACCCCAGTGGACGAACGACGCTAACGCGGCGACGACGGGGACGAGTGCGACGGCGCCCCGTTCACTCGATGGGATGGCCGCCGCGCGCGTCAAAAGACCATCCACGAAGTCCGTCTTCGCGAGTCCGTAGCCGGTCATCAGGATGAGCGTCATCTGCATCGCGAACGTGAGTAGTCCCCAAAACCCACCGTACCAACCGGTGACGAGGAGGTTCTCCGCATGTTCGAGGGGGCCCGATTGCGAGGCAACCGCGACGAATGCTAGTCCGTATGCGACGAGGGTGAGGATGATTGCGAACAGGAATGCGTCCGGAAGGTAGCGCTCGACGACCCGAGAACTTCCTTCCGCCATCTTTCGAATTACGTTTGCCATAGTCCCGCCAGAGTGTGTCTAGCAATGCGATATAAACGTTGCCAGATGGCTCAGTAGTGAACCGTTCGTCCGTGTTGCGATTCCCGTTTACGATCAAACGAACCGTCGTGTTTTTGCGCACACCGAAACGAAAACCGACATGAATGCACTCGGTGACCTCGTTGCCCGCGAACGACGGAGCGACGACCCGGCGCTTTCGATTCCTCACTCGGGGGGATACGACTACCATCGCCTTTGTACGACCGCGTGGAAGACCGGGAACTTCCTCCGTCATCTCGGCGTTCGAGAAGGCGTCTCGGTCGGTATCGTCACGTCTCCCTCCGCTCAACCTGTCCTCGGCTTTCTCGGGGCGATGTTACTCGGCTCTACCGTGCGATTCGACCCACCGAACGAATTCGACGCTCGGGTACTTCTCGCACCGACCGAGGGCGTCGGCGACTACGAACTCCCGCCGGGTGGCCAGTACGTCGCGTATGGGAAATCACCCACCGACCCGAACGTTTCGCATTTCGAAACCGACGTGTGGAGCGAAAATCCGACCTTTCCTGAGACGCCAATCCCGCCCGAAACGACCGCATTGACCGGTGAAACGGACGTCTCTCACGAAGAACTGATCGGCGCAGGAAGGCGAATCGCGGACCAATGGAACCTCAAACCCGGCAATGCGGTCGTCGTCCGCGCACCACTCGCCGATCCGAGAGCGGTCGGTGGCGGGATCGTCGCACCACTCATCGCCGGTGCCGAAATCGTACTCGATACCGACCGAATCGGTGAATTCGCCATCGCTTGCGATGGCGACGACGTTCCGGACGGTTCGGTTCTCACCGCGGGCGACGTTTCCGTGTGAAGGTGCGGAACCACATCGATTACGTTCGCGCCCCGTGAATCCATCCCTATGTCAACCACCACGTTTCCCGAAATCGGCCTCGGGACGATGGGAATCGACGACCCAGAACGAATCGCCAGCGCGATCGAAATGGGCTATCGCCACCTCGACACCGCTCAGATCTACGAGAACGAAGCGGTCGTCGGGCGGGGGATCGAACTCGCGGACGTACCGCGGGAGGATCTGTTCGTCGCGACGAAGGTGTGGGCTGACAGTCTCGCACCCGACGACGTGATCGCGAGCACGGAAGCCAGCCTCTCGAAACTCGGCGTCGAGTACGTCGATTTGCTCTACGTTCATCGCCCGATCGACGCCTACGAGCCCGAAGAAACGCTTCCCGCGTTCGACGCGTTGCTCGAACAGGGACGAATCAAACACGTCGGCGTGAGCAACTTCACCCCCGACCAACTCGATTGTGCACGTGACGTTCTCGACGCGCCGATTTTCGCACACCAGGTCGAAATGCATCCACTCTTTCACGGACCGGACCTCCTCACTCACGCTCGTCGGCACGATACCCAACTCGTCGCCTACTCTCCGATCGCGCAGGGAGAAGTGTTCGACCTCCCCGAACTGACCCTCCTCGCGGAAAAACACGATGCCACGGAAGCACAGATCGCACTCGCGTGGCTCGTGGAGCGAGGTGCGGTACCCATCCCGCGCTCGAAGAGCGACTGCCACCTCCGCGAGAATTTAACGGCGACGGATATCGAACTCTCGTCCGAAGACGTGGCGCGAATCGACGACATCGACCATGAAAAGCAGTTGTTCGAGTAGATTTCGGTCGTGGCATCTGATTCAGTCGCGGTCGGCGACTGAATCACGAGTCGGTTAGTTCGCCTCTTCGAGTTTGTCGAGGGATTCGGGGTTCTCGATACTGCTCATATCGCCCAACTCCTCGCCCGTGTAGGCCGCCTCGATGGCTCGTCGAATGATTTTACCGGACTGCGTTTTCGGGAATTCGTTCACGAATAGGATTTCGCGAGGACGGAACGGTTTGCCGAGGTCGTCGCCGACCTGTTCGCGCAGTTCCGCCCGGAGGTCGTCACTGACCGTCACGTTCGGTTCGAGGATGACGTACGTGACGACGGCCTGCCCGGTCGTATCGTCCGGGACGCCGACTGCGGCGGCCTGATTGACCGCCTCGTGGTCCATGAGTGCTCCCTCGACTTCTGCAGGGCCGACCTTTCGTCCAGCCACGTTGATGGCATCGTCGGAGCGTCCGTGTAGGAACCAGAAGCCGTCCTCGTCCTTTTGCGCCCAGTCACCGTGGTTCCACATGTCCTCGAAGGTAGACCAGTACGTTTCGAGGTAGCGCTCGTCACCCGACCAGAGCGATTTGGTCATGCTCGGACAGGAATCGCGTGCGACAAGATAGCCGCGTTCGTGCGTGTTCACGATGGACTCGCCCTGTGCGTTCACGATGTCGATATCCATACCGAGTCCCGGCCCACCGAGAGTGCATGGTTTGAGCGGCTGAATCGGCATCGGCATGAGGAAACAGCCACAGATTTCGGTCCCGCCCGAGATGTTGATGATGGGTGCCTCGCCGCCCCCGACGTTCTCGTAGAACCACTGCCAGGACTCGGGGTCCCACGGTTCGCCCGTCGAACCGAGCAGACGAAGCGACGAAAGGTCGTGCCCGTCGAGCCATTCATCGCCGTACTGCCGAAGCGCTCGAATCGCGGTCGGGGATATCCCGAACGTCGTTAGACCGTGACGGTCTATCATCTCCCAGAACCGGTCCGGTTCCGGGTAGTCCGGAGCACCCTCGTACATGAAGACGGTGCCGCCGAAAGCGTGATTCCCGATGAGTGTCCACGGCCCCATCATCCATCCGATGTCGGAGACCCAGAAGAAGCGGTCTGCGTCCTTGTGGTCGAAGCCGAAATAGATCTCCTTCGCACACTGCAGCAACTGTCCGGCGTGCGTGTGGACGATGCCCTTCGGTTTGCCCGTCGTCCCGGACGAGTACAACAGCATCGACTCGTCGCTCGCGTCGAGTTCCTTCGTTTCGTACTCGTCGTCCTGCGTCAGGACGGCCTTGTCCCATCGTTCGTCCCGTTCGTCGTTCCACGGAATATCCGCATCCGACCCCAACCGGTCATAGACGATGGTGTGTTCGACGTGACCGACCGCTTCGATCGCCTCGTCAGCCGTGTTCTTCAGGACGATGTCGCTCCCACGGCGATAGAAACCATCGCCGGTGAACAGCACCGAGCATTCCGAGTCGTCGATTCGTGTCGCGGTCGCATCGGTGCCGAATCCGGAGAAGATGGGTACCGCAACGGCGCCGACCTTGAAAATACCGTACAGAATCGAGTTGACCTCCGGAACCATCGGCATGTAGAGACCGACGGTGTCGCCCGTCCCGATACCGCGCTCCTCCAGCGCGTTTGCGACCTTGTTCGACTCACGATGGAGTTCGTGGTACGTAACCTCCCGAACGTCGCCCGGTTCGCCCTCCCAGATGCAGGCCACTTTGTTCCGGTTCGAACTGTCGGTCCGCGCGTGACGGTCGAGCGTGTTGTGCGCGATATTGATTTTCCCGCCGGGGTACCAATCGGAGAACTGTGGTCCCTCCGTATCGTCCCGAACGGCATCGTATCCCTCGTAGAACTCGATGCCGAGATAGTCGACCAGTTCGTCCCAGAACCAATCGACCTCGCCACACGTTTTCTCGATGAGTTCGTCGTAATCCGCGATGTCGTGGTCCTGCATGAACTGCCAGACGTTCGTGGACTCCACGAACTCCTCCGTCGGTTCGTGGACGATTTCGTCTACGTCCGCAAGTGTATCCATATGGAAACGATTGCGCACCCGCCTCAAAATAGTTTACTTCGTTCGTTCAGGGCAGTTCGGTACCCTTGATTTCGTCGATTCGTTCGATCACCTGCTGGAGATTCGCGGATTTCTCGATTTCGTCGCGGATCCGTTCCCGTGTCCGAACGTCGCTCGAGTCGGCGTCGTACGCGCGGACGTACTCGGCGCGTGAGTGCTCTTCGAAGGCATGTCGGATGGCGAAGTAGCCGTCCGGCACGACCGTGCCACATACCTTGCACTCCCTGCGCTCGTGCTCCGTCGTCTGATGGACGATAGCGTTCTCGACGCTGTCGAACCGGTCTCCACAGCCATCGATATCACATTCCCAGGCAGGCATTCGTGTGTTGACTCTGTAATCCCGATGATAAAACCTTTTCCTGCTCGCTGGGCCGGAAGCACATCCCGTTCGAGGTCGAAATACAGAGTTGTCATCAGGGTTAACTTTCCCTCGCTGCTACTTCTAGGTCTTGAAACCAGAACCACTATCGTCCGACCCTGGTAAGAATACGGCGTGACCGACTGCGACGAATTTCGTGTCGATATGCATGTAAAAGTGCTGGACGAGAACGTCGTTCAACGGGCCAAAGATCGTGGCCTCGATGCGCTGGTGTATGCACCGCATTTCGTCCGCCTTCCGGAGATACGTCGTCGGGCAGAACGATTTTCCGACGACGAGTTGCTCGTCGTCCCCGCACGCGAGGTGTTCACCGGATCGTGGCGCAATCGTAAACACGTCCTCGCGGTGGGGTTGACTGAACCGGTTCCGGACTTCATCTCGCTGACCGGCGCCATGCGTGAGTTCGACCGCCAAAATGCGGCTATCCTGATACCACATCCGGAGTTCCTGAACGTGGGGGTATCCGAGGCGGACATTCGTGTCCACGGTGACGTCGTTCACGCCGTCGAAACCTACAACCCGAAACAGCTCGGGCGACACAACCGTCGAGCGAAAGAGATCGCTGAAGAGACCGAAAAACCTGCGTTCGGGTCGTCGTACGCCCATATTCGCCAAAGTGTCGGCGAGGCCTGGACGACCCTCGATACGCACGTCAAAACCGCCACGGAACTGGTCGAACGAATCCGGAAGGGAGGCGTCTCCAGTGTCGTCCATCGAACCGGTCGCTCCCACGAACTTCGGCGACGAGCGGAGTTCGCGCATCTCGGGTGGGAGAACACGTGGGGAAAGTTCAACCGGTTAGTGCTTTCGGGAATGGAAGCAACGCATCCGAATCGCGAGGAATACGGCGGCCGGTTCGACGACGTGAGCGTTTACTGAACGACCCCTCCCGTGGTCAGCGAATTCCAACAGCAGTGAGACCGACATCGACGACTAGTTGGCGGTGAACGAACAGGCCAGCGACGACGAGTTCGAATCCGGTGACGAGGAGCGTCACCACACTTGCGTGCTTACTACTCACGGAGACGCCGAACGGTGCACCGAACTCCTTCTCGTACGGATAGAACCATGCGAGACCACGCTTGCTTCCGAGCATATCCAGTGCGTAGTGAGTCAATACCCCGATCCAGACGAATTCGAGGTTCCCGAACACGATCGGAAACACGTAGAACAGTCCAAGAACCGGGAGGTTGTGGAGGGTCTTTCTGTGTTTGCCGAAGGCCGTATCCACGTCGGGAAAGAGCGCTCCGAGAACGACTGGCACCCCGACTTCGATGATCGTATAGAACGTCGTCGTATCGCCAGCGGGGTGCAGAACATATCCGAGACCGATACTCAAGAGTGCGGCGTTCAGGACGTGTTCTTTCCGATTCATTCGGTTGCACGTCCCGCCCTGCGATATCAAGGTTTTCCTTTTTAGTCCAGTTCGGCGAGAACGTCGGTGAGCGCTTGCTGAGCGATCCGTGTTTTGATCTCCTCCCGTGTTCCGTCGAACTCGTGGCGTTCGACGGTCGAGCAGCTGTCTCCACTCTCCCATTCACCGGCGTACGCAACGCCGATGAAGACGGTTCCGACCGGCTTTTCAGGTGATCCGCCGGTCGGTCCCGCGATCCCCGTCGTCGCAACGCCCCACGTGGTGCCAGCGACGTCACGTGCGCCTCGGGCCATCTGTCGGGCAACTGGTTCGCTTACTGCTCCGTGTTCGTCCAGTATCTCGCGGGTGACGCCGAGATGTTTCAATTTCGCGTCGTACGAGTATGTGATGAACCCACGGTCGAAGTAGTCGCTCGACCCGGGAACGTCAGTCAGCAGCGACCCGATGAGACCGCCCGTACACGATTCAGCAGTTGCGATCGTCGTCCCGGAATCCCGGAGGGCAGTACCGAGCTGGCGTTCGATCGAAGAGGCACTCATAGAAGGGAGAACGTCTCGAACCGGAAAGAAAGTGCGGGTCGGAAGCCAGCGTGATGAGACCGATTCGCGGTCGTCAGACCGTATCGCGGTCGGTGTAGGTCGTTCGCTCGGTTATCTTTCCGTTTTCGTCGAACTGGTGGAAATCCGAAAACCCGAATGAGACGCGTTCACCGTCTTGTTCCCCACTGAATCGCCCACGGACGGCGACGGTATCGTCGCCGATGACCATCTGTTCGACAACGTGTTCACCGTCTTCGAGTGGTCGGCTTTCGAGATAGAACTCGCGAAATTCGGCCATTCCGTCCAACGGCGGTTGTCCGGGACGCTCGTAGACGATATCCTCGGCGAACAGGGCGAACACGTCATCGTACGCTTCGGCGTCGATATAGTCGTAGTACGACCGAACGACATCCGAACTGACAGCTGCATCCATACTTCGATCGTGATTTTCCGACGGCTAATCGTTTCGGGCGAAAGAAACACTTGCCAGTACTGCGACCCCTCGGTATGGACTACGACACGCCGTTGTTCTTCCACGTGATGTCGTACGCGATGGAGGCAGAGCGCGACGTTATCGACATGGTCAGCGGGAACCCCGACTGGGGGTCACCGCCGGGAATTGCGGACGGTTTGCACGAGTACGCCGACCTCGGTGGCGCGGATTTCCAGTACCCGCCGAGCGAGGGCCTGCTCGAACTGCGCCAGGAAATCGCCGCCCGACGCGACGTTGACCTCTCACAAGTGATCGTCACGTGCGGCGGTGGCGAAGCGAACTATCTGGCGATGGCTCGCGCGATGGAGCGCGAATCCGGCGACGAGTTCGTGTTGACCGATCCAGTGTATCCCTACTATCCGGGAAAGACGAAGATGCTCGGTGCGACGGCTCGGTTCGTTGCCACCGATACGGATGGCACCCTCGACCCGGATGCGGTTCGTGAGCAGGTCAGCGAGGATACCGCGGGAATCCTCGTCAACTCGCCGAACAATCCGACCGGGACCGTCTACGACGAAGAAACGATGCGCGAACTGGTAGCTATCGCGGAAGAGCACGACGCGCTCCTCATCAGCGACGAGGTGTACGACCACTTCGACTTTTCCGGAAAGTTCACGAGCGCCCTCTCGCTCGACTCCGACCACCGAGTCGTGACGAATTCGTTTTCGAAATCCCTCGCAATCACCGGTTTCCGCGTCGGTTATGCGATCTTCCCCCCGGAATTGGTAGACGTGGCCAAGACGCGCCACATGCTGACGAACGTAGCGACGAGTCGTCCCGCGCAGTACGCGGTGTTGCACGCACTTCGCGAAACGGGCGTGGACTATTACGAGGAAAACCGAAGATTGCTCGAATCACGGGTGGAGACGTTTACCACGGCACTGGATGCCGCAGGTGCGGACTACTCGGACCCCGACGGCGCGTTCTACGTCATGGCGCGCTTTCCGGAGTTCCCGGGCACGCTCTCGAACGTCAAGAAGCTCATCGACGAAGCGGGCGTGGCTGGGATGCCCGGTGAAACCTTCGGCTCGTCGCGCGACGACTGGATACGGTTCGCACTCGTCACTCCGGAGGTAGAGGTGGCTGCAGAGCGACTCGCCGACTACTTCGGGTAGGTTCGGGGTCTGCGGGATTTCGTTCGGTTGTCGTCACTCCGTGAACCGGTGTGCTTTTTGAGTTCGACACGATGGGGTCGGGGGACGACCGGTCCGAGACGCGTTTTGTGGTAGTTCTGCGTTCGTCGATCGGAAACGTCCACCGTGTTTGGCTTCGGCTTCGTAGTTGAACTCTCGTGCCACAGCGGGTTCACAGGACTCACAAGTACGACGAACGAAGCGAGGCGCGAATGTGCTCCCGCGCTGGCGCGGAAGAATGGGGCGACTGCGGAGGCGGTGTTTGTTGCTGTGAGTTGCGAACGACGTCCCCTTGGAGATCGCCATTCACGAAAACGGTTCGTCATGGATGGGGGTATCGGTGAAATCGACATCACGACACGTCACCCTCACACGACTTCAACGACGAGCGATACAGAAGCTACACAAACCTCCACCGGATAGCCCCACTCATGGCCGAAATCGACGTGGAGGCCGTCGAGCGAATCGACGAGGGGGACGTTCCAGCGGGTATCGAAGCTCCGGAGTACGTACTGTACGGCGGCAAAGGTGGCGTCGGGAAGACGACCTGTGCTGCAGCCACGGGCCTCGCGAGCGCCCGCGACGGAACCCGAACGCTGGTCGTTTCGACCGACCCGGCACATTCGCTCTCGGACACTTTCGAGTGTGATATCCCGGCGGAAGCGACCCGAATTCGGGACGAAATCCCGCTGTACGCCGCGGAAATCGACCCGGACGCGGCGCTGGAAGAGCAAGCCGGAATGCTCGGGACCGACAACCCACTCGGCGGCATGCTCGGTGACGAGGAGGATGGACCGATGGCGTCCCTTCTCGGCGGTGCGATGCCCGGAGCCGACGAAGCCGCTGCGATGCAGAAACTCATCGAATTTCTCGACGACGACCGGTTCGACCGTGTCGTGGTCGATACCGCTCCGACCGGACACACGCTTCGACTGCTCGAGTTGCCCGAAGTCATGGACACGATGGTCGGTCGAATGGTGTCGGTTCGCCAGCGATTGCAGGGAATGATGGACGGCGTGAAAGGGATGTTCGGCGGTGGGGACGACCCCGAAGAGGGAATCGACGACCTCGAAGCGCTCAAAACGCGTATCGAGCGACTTCGGACGACCCTGCGCAACCCGTCGAAAACTGACTTTCGCGTCGTGATGATCCCCGAGGAGATGAGCGTCTTCGAATCCAAGCGACTGCTCACGCAGTTGGACGTGTTCGATATTCCCGTCGGGACCGTCGTCGTCAATCGCGTAATGGAAAACTTGGCGGACGTGACACCGGCAGTGGATTCGAGTCAGTTCGTCACGCCGAACCTCGACAGCTGTGAGTTCTGCCAGCAGCGATGGGACGTCCAGCAAGGGGCGCTCCGGGAGGCACAGGACGTGTTCCGCGGACACGATATCAAACGGGTTCCGCTGTTTGCGGACGAGGTACGGGGCGAGGAGATGCTCCGAGTCGTCGCTGCATGTCTGGAGTAAGCGGTAAACGCCAGCATACCGAATCGTAACGTCACATTAAAGCGCGGCCGAGGACGAATTCGGATGGTCGGCTACTCGACGACGAGAATCCGGAGGTCGTTGACGTTCGTTCCGGTCGCTCCGGTTTCGACGAGTGCGTCGACGGATTTCAGAAACCGGTAGGAATCGTTTTTGCGGAGTGCTTTCGCGCCGTCTCCAGTTCTCGTTCCAGCATCGACGAGCGCACCTGCCGCGTCGGTACTCCCGTCTTTTCCGTCAGTATCGACGCTAGCGACCGTGACTTCGCCGCCGAGAGTGAGAAGCGAGCCGAGAGCGAACTCCAGATTTGGGCCGCCGGTTCCATCGCCTCGAACTGAAACCGTCGTCTCGCCGCCGGATAGCAGCACCGCGGGAGGACTCAGTGGATTTTCGGTTGCCAGTATCTCCTCGGCGATGCCGACGTGCGTTTTCGCGGACTCCCGCGCCTCGCCACGAATACGAGATGACAGAATCATCGCATCGTAGTCTCGGTCTTCGGCAGCCTCGCGTGCCGCACGAAGGGCGGTCAGGTTGGTGGCTAAGACGTGGTTCGTGACGCGCTCGAAAATCGAATCGTCCGGACCGGGCGTTTCGGTAACGTCCCCATCGTCGCCGCGTTCCAACCGTGTTCGGATCGGCGATCCTTCGTCGGATTCGAGGCCGTATCGGTCGATGACTGACAGGGCGTCGGCGAAACTCGTTTCGTCCGGCGCGGTCGGTCCGCTTCCGATGGTGCTCGGGTCGTCGCCAACGACATCGCTGAATAGCAAGCCGACGACCGTTGCGGGGGATGCCTTTTGTACGAACCGTCCGCCCTTCAGCGTCGAGCAGTGTTTCCTGACCGCGTTGATGTCGTCGATGTCCGCACCCGAATCGAGCAGGGTGCGGGTGACTGACTGCACGTCGCCCAGCGGGATACCCTCCGCGGGCGCTGGAAGAAGCGCGCTTGCACCGCCCGTGACGACTGCGAGGATGAGCGTGTTCTCGCCAGCCTCCTCCGCGAGCTCGAGCACCCGTCGGGTGCTCTCGACGCCTCGTTCGCTCGGAACGGGGTGGTCGCCGGACAGCACGTCGATTCGCGCCGTTTCCTCCGGGTCGTTGGTGACGACCGCTCCGCGGTCGATCCGCTCGCCGAGGAGTGATTCGAGCGCGACAGCGACTTGTGCGGCGGCTTTTCCGCCACCGACGGCGACGATTTCCTCGTACTCCGAGAGGTCGTAAGTCGTCCCTTCGATTTCGAGTGTGTCGTCATCCTCGTGCAGTGCCATCCGTTCGTGGATGACGGTTTTCGGATGAGCGGCTTCGATCCCTGCTTCGAGACAGGCTAATGCGGTTTCGCGAGCGGGTGTCTTCGCGAGCACCTCCCGATTCGAAATCATCCGAGGAGTTTCTTGGCCCAGTCGCTGGACGTGAGGTTCGAAACCGTTCCGTATATATTGTCCAACCACTCGGCCGGAAGGATTCGGGCGTAGTCGGTGAGTTCCGCTACGGTTCCGACCGGATACCGAGCGTTCGGATGTTGGACGTTTGCCGAATCGAGGATCGTATCGGCGACTTCCTTCGGATGAACTGCGCCGGGCATGCCGCCGTCGATCGACTGCCGGTCGGCGTACATCTCGTAGTATCGCTCGTACGCACCGGAGCGCTCGACGCCATCTATTTCACCGTTTGCTCGCTCGTAAAACTCCGTATCGACCGGACCCGGCTCGACCAGCACCACTTCGACATCGTACTCGTCCACTTCCGAACGCAGCGCGTCGGAGATCCCCTCCAGTGCGAACTTCGACCCGCTGTAGATTCCCATCCCGGGAACCGAAATACGCCCGACGGCACTGGAGACGTTGACGATGGTTCCCTTACCGCGTTTCCGCATGTGCGGAAGCGCTTCCCGAACGAGACGAAGCGGACCGTAGACGTTCACGTCGAACTGGGCGTGTACCGCTTCTACCGGAACGTCCTCGATGGGGCCGGGCTGTGCGTAGCCCGCGTTGTTGACGAGGCAGTCGATGTGACCGTGTTCGTCCACGATTTCGGAGACGACGCGCTCGATGTCGTCGTCCTCGGTCACGTCGAGCGTCGCGATGTTGCATCCTTTCTCCCCCAGCGTTTCGATGTCGGCGGGGTTGCGAGCGGTCGCGTACACTTCCCATCCGTCCGCGAGGAAGGAGAGGGCGGTCTCCCGACCGATTCCCGACGAGCAACCCGTAATCAACACAGTCTCAGTCATTGGCCCCTCTTTCGAACGGGGGTGGCTAAGAACCAACGGTTTCCTTCACCTCGTCCGCGTAGGCGTCCGCCCGCCGCGTGGGTTCGGGAAGTTTGTAACCAGCACACAATCGCCAGACGAGTTCCGCGGTCGTTTCGGCACCGATACGATGACCCGGACTGACGTACAGCGGGTTGACGTGGCGCTTCTCGGGGTTGTCGTACTGTCGCGACTGCAGTGCGTAGCCGATAATCGTCCCATCGGCCGCGCTGACGCGCTCGTTTGCGAGCACTGGAACCCGTTCCCCCTCGCGCATGTGGCCCTGTGGTGGATCGCGCAGTTTTCCACAGAGTAAGTTCTTCGCGACGCCGATTGTAGGACGGTCGAGCATGACGCCGATATGCGTGGCGATGCCGGCTTCACGGTAATGGATTCGCCCGCTCCCGTCCACGATTGCGAGGTCGGGGTCGACTGACAACTGCTCGAACGCCTTCAGAATCGCACTCCCCTCGCGGAACGAGAGGAGGCCGGGGATGTACGGGATTTCGGTTTCGACGACGGCATGTGTTCGCTCGATGACTTCCCCGTCGCGTGCCGCGACGATGGCGCTGACCGCCTGCTCACCGACGAAGGCCTGGTCCACGCCGACGACGATCGGTGCGTTCGTGGTATCTGCGGTCGGGAGTCGGGATTGAGCGTCATCGGAGGGGCCGGCGCGAACGCTGTCGGGGTCGAAATCGAACTCGTCCTCGAACACCGCCGTCTCGGCGACTTCGTACTGGAGCGCCTCCATCTCCTCCCGCGAGAGGGAGGCGTCGGGTGCGAATTCGGGATGAACCACGCGCATTAGAACCGTCGACCGCCCATGCCGCCGCGCCCGCCGCCACCGAACTCGAGCTGTTTCGGGGCGCGCTCGCCTTCCTTCTTGAGCTTCGCACCGTACAGCAGTCCCAGACCGAGTCCCGTCAGGTGGGCGAGTTGTGCGACGCCGCCCGCGCCGATGCCACCGAGGACGCTCGTGAACGCCGAATAGACGGCGAATCCGAGCGTCGCCAGCCACAGCGGCATCGGGATGATGAAGTAGAGGTAGATACGAAGGTTCGGGTTCAACACCGTCAGTACGCCCATGATCGCCGCAATCGCACCGCTCGCCCCGAGGACGGGAACGAAGACGCCCGGTTCGGTGAGGATGGTCGCCCAGACCTGTGCGAGACCGGAAACTGCGCCGGTTATCAGGAACAGGATCGTGAACTTCTCGCTCCCGATACGACGCTCGACGACGGGACCGAAGAAGTACAGCACGAGGCTGTTGATGGCGATATGACCGAAGCTACCGTGCGCGAAAACCGACGTGAACCACGTCCAAACGTAGAACGGATGGGCCGTGTTCAGCGTGAAGATGTTCAACCATTCGGCCGACCCGGACGGAATTCCGAACAGAATCGGAACGATAGCGTACTGGAACAGAAACGTCAACCACATCAAGCCGAGGAAGACGAACGTCATGTTTCCACGGAAGTACGCGAGTGGCCCGCCCGTGCCGGTGTTCACGCCAAAACTTCGACCGCGGCTTTGGCCGTTCACGCTATCGTCGAAGCCGCTGTCGAAGACGCCTTTCGGGTCGTTCCACTGGTTTAGCCCCGGACACGAATGGTTTTCCGGCAGGCGGTGGTCGGCACAGAACGTGTTGCCGCACATCCGACACTGATACGGCATGTTCTCGTGTTCCCCACACTCGTCGCATTGCGCCATTGTTCCGACTTTTGAACCGATAGGTCAAATGGGTTTGGGTGACGTGTGGCGTCGCCGGTTACGTTCGAGTCCGACTCCGATGGACGAACGTCGGAAATCCCCGTCCAAGTAGATACGCGAACGTTCCGAACATCGTTCCCGAGAAAAGACAGAGTCCGAATAGTTTCGGGGCGAGGAGTCGGAAACCGGACAGTCGGAGGCCGTCAATGGCCGCGAGGAAGAGTCCAATCAACGGAGCGGTACTAAGGGTCCAACAGTCCCCCACCGAACCGCCGCGAGACGCGTACGCGACGGAAACCGCGAAGCCGACCAATGCGAGAACGGTCGTGGAGGCGTTCACCTGCGACCCGAGAACACCGACACCACCTTCGACGACGGGTGACGGGGCAACGCCTCGCGTTAGCAGCGCAAGCCCCGACGCGAACAGCAAAACGCTGCTCGTCTCCGCTCGGAGCGTCGGAAAGACGGTTACCGTGGAATCGGACGTGCGCGAACCCATACTATTTGTGTCTAGTTCGCGGGTTTAGCTCAAAGTGATTTACGGCCGTTCAAACGGGTCGGGGGGGGGGCTATTCCGGCTTCCGTCCGCCGTAAACGGCGAAGTTGTAGTACTGCCAGAGCGAGGTGACGGCGTCGAATTCCGCCTCGCGGAGCCACACCAGTTGGTTGGTCAACGTGTCGGGGTCGTCGTAGTCGTCGCTGGCTTGCCAGCGGTTCATGAACTCCTCTTCTTCCCATCCCTTCGAACGAACCCAGTTTTTGATCATCGCATCCGAGAGGGTTTCCAGGTGCGGTGCGTCGAACCGCACCACGTCGCCATTGACGAACCAACCGCCGGGAACGAGCGCTTCGTGAATCGCGTCGAACAATGTCCGTTTTTCGTCGGACGAGAGGTGGTGAACGGCAAGCGAGGAGATGACGAGGTCGAACGCCTCGGTTGCGTCGGGATGGTCGTCCGGAAACGCCCCCTGCTCGATTTGGACGCGGTCGTCGAACGTCTCCAGTTTCCGTTCCGCTTCCGAGAGCATCCGTTCACTGTGGTCCACCGCGAGGACGGTGCTCTCGGGGAAGCGAGTGAGGAGTTTCGCCGTGAGTTCACCAGTTCCTGCACCGAGTTCGAGAACGCGAACCGCGTCGTCGCGTTCCTGTGGTGGTGCGTTCAAAATCGTGTCGTGAAGTTCGTCATACCGCGGAACGATAGCCTCGATACCGGGGTCGTAGACGCGGGAGTCCTCGAAGACCTCTCCGGGTTTCTTCATGCCCCCTGTTGTAGTGCGAGCGATTAATGCTTTTTCAAGCCTCATCCCGTCGATGAGATTTATTCGCCGAGCGCATAGGGCAGGAAGCTTTTGCTTCCCCGACGACGAGTATTGGGTGTGAAAGAGTACGAGCGCAAAGGATTGCTGGAGCGCGTCGAGCGCGAGGGGGCGACCATTGGCGCCTCGATCCCTGCGGAAATCACGGTCCAGGGGAAAGACATCGATCTGCGCGAGTTCGTCTTCGAAATAAAGCGCAGGGAGACGATTCCGCCGGGCGAACGCGAGAAAGTGGAACGGGCCAAAACGAACCTTCGGCGGGAGCGACTCCAGCGAAAGCAGCGACTCGAAGAGGATGACATCTCCCGCGAAGCAGGCGAACGACTGGTCGAGAGCATCATCGGTATCGACCGAGCGCTGAACGCACTGGAGAGCCTCGGCCCGACGAACCTCGAAGCCGAAGAGCGAGCGAACGACGCGGCCGACAAGAAACGGTGGATGTCGTTTCTCCAGAAAGCATTGGGTAACAGAGACGCAAGCAAACGCTCACGACTATGACCCGAAACGCCGAAATCGCGGACCTGTTCGACGAGTACGCGGACCTCCTCGAGGCACAGGACGTACAGTACAAACCCCAGTCGTACCGACGGGCCGCGGACAATATCCGCGACCATCCGGCGGATATCGAGGCGTTGGCCGAGGATGGACCGGACGCCGTCAGCGAGATTCCACAGGTGGGCGAATCCATCGCGGCAAAGGTCGTCGAATACTTCGAGACGGGCGAAATCGAGGCACTGGAAGCGGAGCGCGCGAACCTTCCCGTTCAGATGGAGGAGTTAACTCGTGTCGAGGGTGTTGGCCCGAAAACCGTCGGAATCCTGTACGAGGAACTCGGCGTCGAGACCCTGGACGACTTGGAGGAGGCCGCCCGTGCCGAGAAAATTCGGGAGATCAAGGGTTTCGGCCCGAAGACGGAGCAAAACATCGTCGATGGCATCGAATTCGCCCGCACGGTCCGAGGGCGTGAACTCCTCGGGAACGCTCGGCCAGTCGGTGAACAGGTACTCGCGTATTTTGCCGGCGTGCAATCGGTCGGACGCTGTGAACTCGCCGGTTCGCTTCGGCGCTGGCGAGAGACTATCGGTGACGTGGACGTGCTGGCCGAAAGCGACGACAAGCAAGCCGTCATCGAGGCGTTCACCGACTGGGAACGTGCGACGGAAGTCATCGAAGCGGGGACGGACAAGGCGGCGGTTCGTGTCTCGGACGTGCGAATCGACCTTCGCGTCGTCGTTCCGGAGGAGTTTGGGAGCGCACTCCAGTACTTTACCGGAAGCAAAAACCACAACATCACGCTTCGAAACCACGCCATCGAGCGCGATTTGAAAGTGAACGAGTACGGCGTGTTCGACGTCTCCGACGTGGACGACCCCGACGCGGGACAACGCGTCGGCGAGAAAGTCGCGGGCGAAACCGAGGAGAGCATGTACGAAGCCCTCGACCTGCCGTGGATTGCCCCCGAAATGCGCGAGGACAACGGGGAAATCGACGCTGCGCTCGCCGGGGAACTGCCGGACCTTCTCGAGGAGGGCGACGTTCGAGGCGACCTTCACCTTCACACGAACTGGTCGGACGGGAACGACACCATCGAGGAGATGGTCGAAGGTGCCGTCGAGTTCGGGCACGAATACGTCTCTATCTCCGACCACGCAACGGGACCGGGAATGGGCGGCGGCGTCGGATTGGACGACGACGAACTCCGCGAGCAGATTGCTGACATTCGAAGCGTCGGGGAGGATGCCGCTATCGACGTGTTCGCGGGCGTCGAGGCAAACATCGACACGGAGGGTGAAATCAGCGTGGCAGACGACGTGCTGGCCGAATTGGACATCGTCGTCGCATCGCCACACAGCGGTCTCGATGGCGACGCCACCGAGCGCCTGATTCGGGCTATCGAGCATCCAAGCGTGGATATTCTGGGCCATCCGAGCGGTCGGCTCATCAATCAACGCCCCGGACTCGATTTCGACGTACGCGAGGTTGCGACCGCCGCTGCGGAACATAACGTAGCACTCGAGATCAACAGCAACCCGCACCGACTCGATCTGTGGGGTGGTGCGGTACAGGTCGCCATCGAAGCAGGCGCAACCATCGCGATCGACACGGACGCTCACAGCCCCGGGGAGTATCAGAACATTCGATACGGTGTCCATACCGCCCGACGGGGATGGACGGAAGCGGCGGACGTGCTGAATACGTGGGACGTCTCGGACGTTCGTGATTTCATTCACTGATGCCGACCGACTCGTCACGTCCCACACACCCGGCGCTCTTTCTCGACGTGATGCTGGGGAAGCTGACGACCTACCTCCGAATGTGTGGTTACGATACCGCGTACGCGCTCGATAGCGGTATCGAGGACGACGACGAAATCCTCGAACTCGCGAGGAACGAGGGTCGAACCCTCGTGACACGGGACGTGCGACTTTCGGAACGTGCGGAGGATGCGATCCTATTGGAATCGCTCGCCGTGACTGACCAACTGCGAGAACTCACGGAGTGGGGATTCGACCTGTCGCTGACGGTACCCGTCCGATGTTCTTCGTGCAATGGTCGATTGATTCGAGATGACGACTCGCCCGAACATGCACCGGATGGGAAACGGATGTGGCGGTGTGTGGATTGTGGAAAACAGTTTTGGAGAGGAAGCCACTGGGCGTCGGTCGAGCGAACGCTCGCCGACCTGTAAAAAGGGAACGATCAGAGATTGGACCGCCACTCGTCACAGGCATTCATGTCGGTCATTCGCTGCTGGTGGAGGCCACAGTAGGGCGTCATTCCGTCGTCGGTGCGGGCGTAATCGAAGTGAGCGCAGTTGCCACAGTAGGTGTCGGTCGGATGGTCGGGATCCGTGGGTGCCGTCGTCACTCGTGCGGGTTTCGAATCCGCGGGCGACGCGATACCGTTCGTCGTCGCGCCGCCGTCGCTCACGGTATCCATGCTTCCCCCCGTTTGGTCGCCGAAGACGCCGATACTGCCGAACCCACGCTGGCGCTCGACCTCCACGATTTTCATCTCACCTTTGCGTGTCACTTCCATCGTGACGGTTCCGCCGGGGTCGTTACGCGTTTTGAAGTTCACGATGGCGACGAACAGACAACAAAACGTCGTGATGAGGCCGACGAAGTACACCGCGACGACCGGAAGGGTGAGTCGGTCACCGTATTCCAGCCAGTGGCGGGGATACGCGTACGAGAACATTGCGACGCCGAGAACGGAGATGCTCGAACCGATGGCGACTGCCGCACGGATGCGGTTGCTGGTCGCCTGGAGGACGGTGAAAATGCCGACGAATACCGCCGGAACGCCCAATCCGGCGGTGATTCCAGCGAGTTTTCGGGAACCCCATTTGTCGAGTCCGACCGACGCGAAAAGGTCGGTCGTCGCCGCGAGAATCCCGACGACAACGAGCAGTGACCCGGCGAGGAAGAGGCCGACGCCGAGGGAGAGGCGTCGCGGGCGCTTTTTGACACCGTCACGCCCTTGGTATGTTTCCCCGAGGATTGTCATATGTCCGTCATTGGACCCCTCCTACAAAACTACTGCGTCAGACGAGTATCATCTGTATGATCGTTTTGGACGAAATATGGTGAAAATGGGGTGAGAGGGTCAGGATGCTATTTGTCACTGTTCTATTTTTTCGATAGATCGGCGACCACCAACGGTGAAGAAGCATGCCGAACGATGACCGGTTCTCTTATTTTTAACATTTTCTGGATGCTCGCAGTCCACCGCGAGCGACGACGGAGGAGCGGGCCGACGACCGAGCGTCGCGTAGTTCTCGTGAACGAAGTGAACGAGAGCAGGGAAGTGCTTGCCCCTCCCGTGTGAGTAGGACCGTCTTCCGGTGTCTTCGGTCGAACTTTGCCAGGGTGGCGAACGCGACAGCGTGATTCGCGCTGACACTACCGCTCGACCGTCGCAAAAGGTCGTGTCGAAAAGCATAATCCCCACGCTGCCAAACGCCCCGGTATGGCTGACGACAACGAGGACGAAAGTCCCGCCGTCGAACTCGGTGACCGTGATCCGGTCGAGGGTGTTCCGGTCGCACGCATCTCTTCCCGACTATACTGGCCCGTTCAGAAGAGCGAAATCGTTCGAAAGGAAGGCGACGAAACGATTCGAACCCCCGACGGCCCACGGACGCTCGCAGACGTCCTCGCGGACGTGGACGAGACGTACTTCCAGTCCGAACACGAATTTATGGCAAACGTCCGAGAAACCATCGGCACCGGCCCGGTTCCAACCGCGAACGATTCGTGAGCGTTACTCGGTCGATCGAGGAGCGGACGTTCGGATTGACGTGGGTACAGCTATCGCTTTTGGTCGGTGCACTGTTGACGGTCGCGTGGTCGTGGTGGACGGTTCCGGCCGAGGATCTAAACGCACGACTCGTACGAGACGTAACGCTGTACATCGCCATTCCTGGCCTGTTGGCGGTCACCCACGGACGGCATCTCGGCTATCGAGTGGACCGTCACGCGATTCGAAACAGCCTCATTTTGGCCGCATTCGTGATTCCATTCTACGTCGTCGGGTCGTCGCTTCCTTCCATTCGCACGTACTATCCGATGTGGAGTACGTCGCCCGCACTCGGGAGCTTTCTGCCGCACGCGATAAAGCAGTTCATCGTGGTGCTTGCCGCCGAAACGTACTACCGAGGATTACTCTGTGTCGGCGTTCGAAAGATCGGCTTCAAAAGCGTGTTCATCAGTCCGATTATCTATGCGTTCCACCACCTCGGAAAACCACCGATAGAACTCATGCTTTCGGGACCGACCGACGTGCTGTTTGGTGCGGCGGATTACGACTGTAACTCGCTTCTCCCATCGGTCGTCGCGCACGGACTTGGACTCATCATGCTCGACTGGTTGGTGCTCCACGGCCCACTGATTCGACCGGAGACGGTACTCAACTGGCTATCGTGGCTTCCGATTCCGCTGTAACGGCGGTCGAGCGGGAACCCCTGCTCACCCGGAAGTTTAAATCGGATGCCGGAACCAGTATCCGATGAACGATGTTCCAGATGGTCGAGTGGGTCGAGGACGACGTGCCCCCGATGGCCGCGCTCGCCATCGCTATCGTCGCCGTGAGCACGAGTGCGATTCTCATCGAACTGAGTAGCGCGCCGAGCATCATCAAGGCGTTCTACCGGGTACTTTTCACGACGCTCCTGCTCGCTCCGCTCGCCGTCACGCGCTATCGGGACGACCTCAACACCTTCTCGCGGCGCGATTTTTTCGTCGCCATTATCACTGGCGGTGCACTCGCGGCCCACTTCGTCGCGTGGTTCGAAAGCTTGGAGTGGACGACCGTGGCCGCCTCGGTGACGCTCGTACAGTCACAACCTCTGTTCGTCGCGTTCGGGGCGTGGGCACTGCTCGACGAGCGCGTCACTCGGCGAACCGTGATCGGGATTTTCATCGCACTGGTAGGAATGATTGCGATGTCGTTTGGCGGCCTCCTCTCCGGAAACGTCGTTGCCGGACAGCGACCCCTCTACGGAAATGGATTGGCCGTCATCGGAGCAATCGCTGCCGCTGGTTACGTGCTTGCTGGGCGGTCTCTTCGCCAACGCGTTTCGCTAGTCCCGTACGTGACCGTCGTGTACGGTGTCTGTACCGCCGTCCTGTTCGTCATTGCCCTAACGAGTGACGCAACCATCGCGCTGACCGCCTATCAGCCGACCGAGTGGCTGCTGTTCCTCGGGATGGCTGTGGGACCGGGGATCTTCGGTCATACGGTCATCAACTGGGTGTTGAAATACGTCGAATCGAGCGTCGTCAGCGTCTCACTCCTCGGCGAACCCGTCGGAAGTACCTTACTCGCGCTTTTTTTACTCGCCGAAATCCCGGGCATTGCGACAGTTCTGGGTGGGCTCGTCGTCCTCGGCGGCATCTACGTGACATCGACCGCGAACGGATCGACGACTGACGAGACTGACAAATCCGAACCGGTGGAGCAGTCGAAGCAGTCGGAGCACTCCGGTCAGTAGTCGGGGCGCTCTTCGTAATCGATGGGGTCACGGACATCGATATTGTGGAACGCCTGTAAGCGATAGGCACAGGCATCACAGGTTCCGCAGGCCGGTTCTTCCTCCCGATAGCAACTCCACGTGTGTTCGTAGGGAACGTCGAGTTTGACTCCCCGTTCGGCGATATCGGTCTTACTCCATTCGACGAACGGCGCGACGAGTTCGATATCCGTCTCGTCCTTCGTTCCCACATCTACGACCCGCTGAAATGCCTCGAAAAACGCCGGTCTGCAGTCGGGATAGCCGGAGAAATCCTCGCTGTGAGCGCCGATAAAGACGGCAGCACAGTCGTTCGCCTCCGCACAGGAGACTGCCATCGAGAGAAGGTTCGCGTTCCGAAACGGGACGTAGGTGTCCGGTACGTCATCGCTTTCCAAATCCGCGTCCTCCACGCTCATCCCGTCATCTGTCAGACTCGACCCGCCGATCGTCGCGAGGTGGCTCGTTTCGACGTGAAGGAATTCGGCCCCGAGTTCGTCCGCCTGCTGTTTTGCACAGTCGTACTCTTTGCCTTCGGTTCGCTGGCCGTAGGAGGTGTGCATGAAGTATGGCTCGAACCCTCGGTCGCGGGCTTCGTAGGCCGCGGTTGCGCTGTCCATCCCGCCGGAGGCAAGAATGACGGCCCGTTTCGTGGTCGATGCGCTGGTACTGGTTTCCGTGTCTGTCGTATTTCGTGTCATAGTCACTTCGTCTGAAAACTCACGTCCCCGGTGCGTCGTTCCACAAATCGACGTGCAGTCGCGGGGTATACCGGTAACCGGACTTCATCGCGAGTTCCGCGACTCGTTCGCGTGTTTCGTCCAATCCATCACGGGTTGCCCCTTCTGGCATGAGGAGCACGTCGGTGTCGTGAATGGGGACTTCGGCGGCGTCACGAACGTCCGCGACGAGCGTTTTGATCTCCTTCATGTCGGACTCGTCCGTGACGACGAACTTCAGTTGCGTCTCGTAGTTGTTTACGAACGTCGCCAGTGTATCGATATCGATTCGTCGTTCTTCGTGACGCTCCGCCCATTCACCCTCACCTTTCGGGTCGCGTTCGGCGGTCGGCGTCGAGGAAGCGAGCTTCGGGCTGATACTCGCCAGATCGATGGCCGTGTCGGTGAAAATCGTCCCGTTCGTTTCGACAGTCGTGTGATATCCGGCGTTCGAGAGGCGTTCGAGCAGGTGGCTCACGTCGTCGTGAACCAACGGCTCCCCGCCCGTGACGACGACGTGATTCGCGTCGGAGGATTCTACCTCGTCGATGATTTCCGAGAGCGTCATCCCGGCGTGCGTCGGCTCCCACGAGGTATGATAGGAGTCGCAGAACCAACACCGGAGGTTACAGCCACTCGTTCGAATGAACACGCTCGGCGTCCCGGCGAGCTTGCCCTCCCCCTGAAGCGAGTAGAACAACTCGTTGATGGGAAGCGTACGTGCGTCGGTGTTCGTGTCTTCCTCCATGTTAGCGCTCGTCTCCGTCTTTGCGTCGGCGTTCACCGGCATGCTTACACCGGACCGCCGCAGAGTTCGGCGGTTTCGCTAACTGCAACCGAAATATCGGAGACGGTGTCCGGAAGTTCCTCGCTGAGACGGCGTTCGAGAACGAGGCTCATGACTTCCGCCGTCGGCGGGGAGTCGAACACGACGACGGCATCCGAATCGCCGCTCGTCTCGAAGGCGTCGATGAGCGGGTCGCCGCCCTCCAGGAGGAACCGATGATCCCACTCGGATATTACCGCAGTAACCTCCCCCTTGTCCACGACCCATCCTTCCTCGGTGAGTTCGCCGACGAGCGTCACCTCGATTTCGTAGTTGTGGCCGTGCGGCCGGCTACATTTCCCATCGTGATGGAGCAGTCGATGGCCGGTGCTGATACGAATCGGTCGGTCACGCCCGATGTGGAGGGTTCGCTTCGGAGATGATTCCGATACAGACTCAGGCATATTCGAAGATTATCGAGAGAATACTTAAGCTGTGTCACTCCGCGCCGGTCGATGGCTACAGCAGCCGGCGCAAGAGTCGCAGCGGGAGGGTAATGATTGCGATCACGACGTTGATGATCGAGCGCAGTACGGAACGGATGGGTGTGAGTATCGACAGCATGGCTTCGAATTTAGGTGGGAGAAAGCTGTTCGTTATGGTTGCACATGCAAGCTTGGCTGGAACACCATCGCTTTCGAAATCGCGTTCGTGAGACGTACTCCGTCAGGGATTCGAACCACCTGAAGACGCTTCCTCGCCTTCGGCGAGACTGCCTCTTTCGTACTTCAAATCCCAGAGCGTCCGCTTTTCCGAATGAAATGAGGAAATGCTCCGTCAGGGATTTGAACCCTGGTCCTTGCCGTGAGAGGGCAAGATGATTGGCCGGACTACACCAACGGAGCGCATTCTTGAGTAATCGCACGGACCGTTTAACAGTTGTGTTTTGGGGACGCTGTGGCCCGGTGTGGCACATTCAGCAGTGCGAACACGCGCGGCTCACGAGCGCGATCATTCGTGGAAAAAGCGACAGTTATCGGTCGAGCGGCGACCCGGCGGCGTCCGGTTCGTGGCCGTCCAAACTGATGATGTTCTCGCGGCCGACTCGGAGTTTGCTGATCTCTCCCTCGTCTTCCATTTCTGAGAGGAGCATACTTACCTTGGATTTCGACCAACCGGTTTCCTCGACGATGTTTACCTGTTTCATCCGGCCGCCGTTCTCGCGGAGAAGCTTCTTCACGCGTGCTTCGTCGGTGAGCAGTTCCTCGTCACTCACGGCCGGCTTGGATGCGCCGGCGCTTGGTTCGGCCGGTGGCGAGCCACCCCCGCCACCACCGCTCGGCGTGCTTTGCCCGGACGTGAACGAGTCGAAGTTGCCCTGTCGCCACGCGAACACCGCGGCCAAGCCGATCAGCAGTACGACTGCCGCGATGAACAGCATCATCGGTGACTCGGCGTTCGGTTGTTGGCTACCGTCACCCGGAGGGTTACCACCGGCGCCCGTCGTCGGTGCGGCAGTCGGCGAACTGTGATTCGCCGGCAGGTGGAACGTAACCATCGGCTGTTGGTCGCTGAATTCGCGCTCTCCTTTCCACGAGACCGAATCGCTCGTTGCGAGTTTTTCCCCCGAAACGATCCGTCCTTTGGTCGGTTTCGCGGATTTGAATCGCATTCCATCCGCCGGCTCGATGACGATGGACTGTTGTTGTCCCAAATACAGACCTCCTTCGAACGTATCACCGATGGTCAAGGTGTTTCCTTTCCCGTACGCGAAACCGTCCCACCGGAACGACATCTCCACGACACCACGCTGTGTATCGTCGGTGAGGCCGCCCCCACCGATGTACGCGCGCCGTGAGAAGTTCTCCGCACCCATCGCTCGCTTCGTTCTGTTGTTCGCCGTCGAGGTTAGCTCGACCGCGTTGTTTCTGAAATCCCGATACAGTTCGGTGTCAGAACTGTTGAACTGTTTTGCGAACTGCTCGAACTGCTGTCGTTCTTGTTTGGTTTCCAGTGACTTTTCGTAGTGAAACGTCCAGCGCGCAGATGCGTTATCGTAGACGAGAATGTGAAATTCGACATCATCAAACTCCTGGGAAGTGGTGATCGTTTGCGGAGTCGTCGGGGCATCGCTCTGAGTCATCCCGAGCGTCGGGAGTGACGCGATGAGCAACACCGTGATGAGGCCGACAGCCAGGAGCCGTCTCATGTACATTATTCGTCCATGCCCGGATATAAAAGACCTTGTGACGTGCGCGCGTCAGCGAGCAATGTTGCCATGTGACACGACATGCGTTGGCGATTGCCATATAGTTACGTCATCACGCGGGTCGGCGTCGAGGACGACGAGGTCCGCCCCGTACCCTTCCTCGACCAACCCGACGTCGGTACGCCCGAGCAGGTCGGCGGCGTTGACAGTCGCGGCCTCCAGCGCTTCTTCTGGGGTTAGACCATATTCGACCATCAACGCCAGTTCTTCGGGGATGTCACCATGGAAGTTGAACGGCGTCCCGGCATCGGTCCCCATCGCTATCTTCACGCCCGCGTCGATTGCGTACTCGAAGGCGTCGTCCATCGCCTCCGCTGCTTCCGCTCCTTTTTCGACCGCGTACTTGGGAATACCTGCTCCGACGCCTTCGGTCAGAATCCCGTGTGACGCTTTGACAGTCGGTACCCAGTACGTTCCTCGTTCGGCCATGAGTTCCGCCGCTTCACGATCCATGAAGGTCCCATGTTCGATGCTCGAAATCCCGGCGCGAACAGCGTTTTTGATGCCAGCAGCCCCGTGCGCGTGAGCCGCGGTCGGGACGCCTTTCGCGCTCGCAGCTTCGACGAGTGCGGTGAGTTCATCCTCGTCCAGTTCGGGCGCACCGGTAATCGCACCTTCCGTGAGAACGCCACCGGTGGCCATGCATTTGATGACGTCCGCACCGCGTTTCAACTGCTCTCTGACTGCCTTCGTGATCTCTGCAGGGCCATCCGCCTCACGGCCGAACCAGTGGCCGTGTCCCCCCGTCATCACGACGTTCTCGCCACAGGCAACCACGCGCGGGCCGTCGATAACTCCGTCCTCCACTGCGTCCCGCGCGTCGATAGCGAGCGACGTAGGCGCGCCGAGGTCACGAACGGTCGTCACCCCGGAGTTCAGTGCCGCCGCGAGGTTTGCGACTGCGCGGTAGGCAAGCATGGTCTCGTTCTCGTCTACGACGTCGGTGACATCCGGTCGACCGTCCATCATTACGTGAACGTGTGCGTCGATGAGACCCGGTGCGACGAACTTCCCGCTCGCATCGATTTCTTCGTCGCCGTCGGGAACGTCCCCGATGGCCACTATTTTGCCGTCTTCGACCGCAACGTCCGCTTCCCTGATACCGGTTGCGTCCACCACATCCCCACCGCGAAGTACGAGCATTACCAGCACGAGAATGGCTACCAAGAAATACCTCTGGGTCGCGGCAGGGAGGGCGAATCCGAAGCACGGCGACGTTTGGATTTCACGGGGAACGAACGATCACGGTGAAAACAAACGGGATGTGAAAACCCATCATTTTCGGGAACGGGCACGCCGCTATCGAGTGCCGGTTCGGGGTGACGGACGACGACGTAACCGACCCCGAAGAAGTCGCGGACATCACCCTCACGGCGCGCATGGAAAGCTCGACCGTCAGTGAACTCGACGTGTGCCGCCGTGACGAGTTCGCTGACTTCTCGTTCGGTCCTTATCCGTACCCTTCGTATTGGATATGCTCGTCCGGAACACCGAGCTTTCGTGCCATTCCGGCGAGACGGGACACCATCGCATTGACACCGCATGCGTACACCTCCAGATTCTCGGGGTCGATTCGTGCGTCGATATCGTAGGCCGGGTCGCCCCCCGCCCGTTGTGCCGCGTCCGGAAGCGGGACGTTCTCGTCGAGATACTTCGTAAGCGTTTGTTGGACGTATGCCGTCTCACCGTCCCAGTCGGTGAGATACTCCTCGCGCGAACAGGTTGGCACGAAGTGGAAATTTTCGTGTTCGTCGGCCAGTTCGTGGAACTCCTGGCGGTACGGCAGGTCGTCCTTCCATGCCGCACCGAGGAAGAGCCAGAGGTCGCGTTGGGTTCCATCGTGTTCGTCTCGGCACTCCTCCAGGGTATAACGAATCATGCTCCGAAGCGGGGCCACACCGGTTCCGGTGGCGAGAAATGCTATATCCCGTCCGGAAGGTTCTTCGAGCACGAAGTCGCCGTTCGGCCCACGAACCGTCACCTCGTCGCCCTCGGAGAGGTTTTCGAACAGTTTCGACGTAAGTCGCCCGTCCGGAACCCGTCGCATGCAAAATTCGATAACATCCTCGTTCGGCGAACTGGCGACGGAATACGGCCGTGGCGTGTCCTCGTATCGGACGGTGATGTACTGGCCAGGCGAGAACCCGATGTTCTCTTCGGGATCGACTCGCACTCGGAGCAACGCGGGGTACGGACGATTGTATCGCGATTTCAGGGACAAAAGAACGGTCGATAGCTGTTCGTGACTCCCCCCTTCGTCTGCCAGCAACGATTCCACCTCATCCCAATCGATGTCGTTCGACGGCGGTTGTTCGACACGCCCTACCCACTCGTCACGACCGGTTCCTCGAAACAGTTCGGTGACGCGTTCGATCACATCCTCGGTACGGTTGTGGCCCATCCTCCCGACCGCGGCTACGGTCGCCGAATCAGTTACCAGGGGTAACTCCTCGGCTCGTTCGTGCTGTGTATGTTGCGATGGGACCGTCATCACTGAGCTAGTTGTAGCGAAACGGACGAGCGTCAAAACGTTTCTTGCCGTTTACGAAAGCGCGTCCGCGACTTTCTCGATGGGATGTGGTGGTTCGTCCCCTTGCCAGTCGCCGAGTTGTGTCCGACAGGATGCGCCCGGTGCGACGGTTTCGGTTCCGTCGCTCGCCTCGACTTGCTCGAACAAAATCGAGCCGACCGCTTTGCTCATCGAATAATGTTCGGCCTCGTAACCGAAGCTCCCCGCCATGCCACAACAACCGGAATCGAGTGCGTCCACTTCGTACCCAGCAGTGCGGAGAACGTTCACCGCGTGGCCGTCCTTTTTCGTCGCTTTCTGATGACAGTGGCCGTGGTAAGTCAGCGACCCGGTTCCGTCGAACGGGAGGTCGAAGTCGAATGCGTCGAGATATTCACAGATGCCGTAGGCGTTGGCGGCCAATCGCTCGGCCTCAGTTCGGAGCCCCCCCGCTTCCGGGTCGGCGGAGCGCGGTTCGGTGTACTGACCGCTCGACGGGCCTGATTCCTCGCTCGCGGGGAGGAGATCGAGATAGTCGGACTGGAACATCACGGCGTCGGAAGGTTCGACGACGACGACATCCCAGCCATCGCGGACGAACGGTGCGAGCGCCGAGACGTTCGTCTCGGCCTGCTCGCGTGCCCTGTCGAGGAACCCTTTCGAGTGAGCAGGTCGCCCGCTTGCCGTTACATCGTTCGGAATTCGAACGTGAACTCCGGCCGCTTCGAGCACTCGGACTGCGGCCATCCCGGCCTCGGGATGGTTGTAGTTCGTGTAGGTGTCCGGGAAGAGCAGGACGCGCCGGGTCGCGTCCTGCTCGGGGATTCGTGGCCCACGGGCTTCGAACCAGTCTTCGAGGCTTTCGGCGTGGAATTTTGGAAGGCGACGCTCGCTGGCGATGCCGACCGTCTTCTCCGCGAGAAATCGCGAACCGGGGAGTTTCGTCGCCCAGTTCGAAATCGGGGCGAGTGTGCTTCCGAGCGCGGACAGACGATCGATGTTCGCGAAGAGTCGGTCGCGGAGGCTCGCACCGTGTCGTCGATGATGTTCGTGTTCGACTTCCGCTTTGAGCTTCGCCATATCGACGCCCGAAGGGCAGTCCCGTGCACAACCCTTACAGCCGATACAGAGGTCCATCACTTCGTGCATGAACTCCACGTCGAACGCCTCGTCCTCGGGAAGTGATCCGCTCATGGCCTGTCGGAGCATATTCGCCCGGCCTCGCGTGCTCGTGATTTCCTCGTCCGCCGCGCGGTAGGTCGGGCACATCACGCCGCCGGTCGTCTCCTGTCCGCCGCGGCAACCACCACAGCCGTGACAGAGTTCGGCCATCCCCTGAAACCCGTTCTCGTTGTCCCAGTCGAGTACGGGATCGAACCCGGAATCGAACCCGTATCCGGGGTCGAATCGGAGGTTCTCGGTCATATCCACGTCGCCACAGACCTGTCCGGGGTTGAGGAGCCAATCCGGGTCGAACGCCGTCTTCAGGCCACGAAACACACCCCAGACGTGATCGCCGTACAGCTTTCGATTCCACTGGGTCCGGGCGCGTCCGTCACCATGTTCGCCGGATACGCTCCCGCCATATTCGACGACGAGGTCGGTCACGGCGTCCGCGATGGCTTCCATCTGATTCACGCCGGTCGGGCTTTTCGTGTCGACGAGTGGCCGAATGTGCAGACACCCAGGTCCGGCGTGCGCGTAAAAACTGGCGAAGGTGTCGTTGTCCTCCAACACTTGCTGGAAGTCCTCGACGTACTCCGGCAGGTTTTCGGGCGGCACCGCGGCGTCCTCGATGAACGAGATGTGTTTCGCGTCGGATGTTCGCGAAAGTAGGATCGGAAGTCCGGATTTCCGGAGTTTCCAGAACCGAGCGCGGTCGGCCTCGTCGTGGGCCTCCATCGCCGAGAGTGCGGATTTTCCCTCGCGGTCATCCCGCAGTTTGGCGACCTTCTCCCGGCCGTCCTCGTCGTCCTTCGCGTAGAACTCCACGAGCAGAACCGAATCGGTTCCCTCGGGCAACATCTCCACCACGTCGTGGAACTCCTCCGTGTCGCGAGCGAGCGAGATGAGCACGTCGTCGAGCACTTCGACCGCGGACGGATCGTGGTCCAAAATCGGTGCAACGTCCGCCATCGCGTCGATGAGGCTGTCGTAGGTCAGAAGCGCAATCGACTTCGTTTCCGGAATCGGTTCGAGGCGTACGGTAGCTTCCGTGATGATCGCAAGCGTACCCTCGCTTCCGGCGAGGAGACGGGCGAGGTTGACCGTTCCTTCTTCACCCTCTCGTACCAGACGATCCAGATTGTATCCCGACACGTTGCGCTTCAACTGCGGGAACACGTCCCGAATCGCGTCGGATTCCTCCTCGATGATTCGGAGCACCTCGGCGTAGATTCGAGCTTCGAGGTCGCGTTCGTCCGTCGAACCCCCTTCGTCCGCCCGTTTCCGAAGTTCGTCCATCGTGATCTCCCCGAATCGCGTCACGGTTCCGTCCGCCAACACGACTTCGCACTCCTCGATGTATGCCTCGGTTTTCCCGTATTTCAGTGAATGGGAACCGGTCGAGTTGTTTCCGATCGCGCCGCCGAGCGCGCTTTTGTCCCCCCACGCAGGGTCGGGGGCGAACTTCAAATCGTGGTCCGCGAGCGCGCGGTTCAGTTCGCCGAGAACGATACCGGGTTGTGCACGAGCGGTTCGGTTCTCGGGGGAAAAGTCGAGGAGGCCGTCCATATGTCGGGTGAAATCCAGGACAACGGCTTCGTTGACGGATTGCCCGGCCAAACTCGTTCCACCGCCCCGTGGGAGGACCGGAATTCCGCGCTCGGCACAGTAGGTCGTCACCGCCGAAACGTCGTCAGTGGACGTCGGGAAGACGACACCGATAGGAGTGACTTCGTAGGCGCTGGCATCCGTCGCGTAAAGCTGCCGGGAGTACTCGTCGAATCGAACGTCGCCTGTTACTCGACTCCGGAGGTCCGCGACGAGTCCTGGGCGTGCTACATCGTCGTCTTGATAATCGTAGTTCGCCCGGTCGTCGCGGGCGGGGTCTGTCGCGTCGCCCGCGTCACGTGTTGCCATAGATGTGCGTAGGGCAAGGGGGGCGAAAAGTGATGGGGGAGTTATGCCCGTCTAGCGGTCGGCGAAAGCGAACGAACGACCGCGAACAGTGCGTCTCGCTTCAGCAAAGCGAACCCGGCGAAGATGGCCCCGAAACCGACGAGCGTCGTCGTCGCAACCAGTTCGCCAAGCAGTGCCCAACTGAGGAGTGTCGCAACCACGGGTTCGAGGTACGCGACCAGGTTGAGTTCGGTCGGGCCGATTTCGTCGAGTAGGTGGAAGTAGAGCAGGAACGCGACTACCCCGGAGATGAGCACCAAGTAGAGGAGCGAGACGACGGCGGGAATCGACCAGTTGATCGTGGTGTGAGATTCACCTCGCGCCGTGCTGAGGGCGTGGAGGAGTGCGGACCCGACAATCATCGCCCACCCCTGAAGCGCGGGAAGCGAGAGTTCGGAATCGAGCGGTTGGGTGAGCACCGAACCGAGCGCGAACGAGACTCCGCCGAGGAAGACGAGGGAGATTCCGACGACGCCGACCGAAAGGAGGTTCTCCGGGTTGGGGTCGGCGACGATGGCGACACCTGCGACACCGAACGCGAATCCGAGAATGCCGAGTGGCGTGATGTGTTCGTCGGCAAACATCGCGCTGGCGAAAACGGCGGTCAGGACCGGTGAGAGACTAATGATGACCGCCGCAAGCGCGCCGGGCACGTGCTGTTGGCCGAGATACAGGAATCCGTGGTGGCCCGCGATGATGAACACGCCGATAGCCAGAATCGCCAGTACGTCCGCCCTGCTTTTCGGCTTCCAGCGGTCGGTCGTGACGATCGCGTAGCCGAGGATGGCCAACCCAGCCATGTCGTATCGGAGGGCCGCAAACAGGATCGGCGGAAAGTGGTGCAGGCCGACGTCGATGCCGACGAAGGATGCGCCCCAAAATCCGGCGAGCAGTACGAATAATACCTCAGTCCGTGGTAGTAATCTACCGACTTTAGTCGATATCATAGATTTCTATCCAAGCCTTATTCCTACGCCTTGTTAAATGCTTCTACAACATTATCGTTCGATACTGAATCACAGACAATATTTGCCCATCAGATGGCTCTTGTATCTCTTTGTTCGATAATTAATAGCACAGTCTTCGAGAGAGTGTGTCACTCTCACTCGTCCAAACTCCAGAGATTAAGTATGGGTACCGTACAAGTTAGACCAATGGACGAACGCGACGTCACCCTGCTCAAGGCGATTTCGGACCTGGAGACCGGAAGTCCCGAAAAACTCCACGAGGAAACCGGCATCCCGGTTTCGACCATCCACTACCGATTGAACAACCTCCGGGATGCGGGTGTCATCGAAAACGACCTTTACGACATCGATTTGGAGGAGTTCGGTCTCGGCGTCACAGTTGTCGTGGAAGTGTTCGCCGATTACACGGGGTCGTACGCGGATTTCGGCGAGAAAATCCTCGAGATCGAGGGCGTCACGCAGGCGTATTTCACGATGGGTGAGACGGACTTCATCGTCGTCGCCCATCTTACCGGCCGCGAGATGGTCGAACGACTCATTAGCGATTTCGAGAGCATCGAAGAAGTGGACCGGACGAACTCGACGTTCGTTATCTCGACACTCCGTGATTCCCACCGCGTTCTTCAGAGCTACAGTCTCGAAACGTTGGTGGCGGAACTCGCGGAAGACTGAGGGAAGTCAGTCCCACCGCGAACGAAAGCCGGAAAACTCCCCTCGTCGTACGTCGAACCATGATTCGAAATATCGCGACGGGCGTCCAGTCGTTCACCAGCAACGCGTTTCTCGTTGCTGGCGACCAACGCGTGCTCGTCGATACGGGCGCGAACTTCGACGCAGTCGGCGAAATCAGGACCCACGTGGACGACTTGGACGCGGTCGTCCTCACGCACACACATCCGGACCACGTCGGAAACCTCGAAAGCGTAAAGGACGCCTTCGACGTGCAATCGTTCGGCTTCGACACTGACCACCCCGGCGTCGATGTCGGGATCGAAGACGAGGAAACGGTCGCTCTCGGCGACGACGACTACCTCGCGCTCCACACGCCGGGACACAAAAACGACCATCTCTGCTTTTATTCGAAATCGGCGGGTATCCTCTTCGCTGGCGACCTCATCTTCCAGAACGGCAGTTTCGGCAGAACCGATCTCGAAGAGGGTGACAGGGAAACCCTCATCGAAAGTATCGACCGCGTGGGCGCTACCGTTGACGAGGACCTACTGGAAATGCACACCGGCCACGGACCGAGCGTAACGACGAACCCGTATCACGACATCGAACTCGCTGGAAAGGCGGCGAGAATGTACTGATCTAACCGCTTCGGCATGTCTACAGAAGCGCTTCGTACGCGCATTCGTACACCGTCTCGATTTTTGTGGGGTCGTTCCGTTCCGCCTTCGTCAGGGGTTCGAGCGTGTGTGTATCCCGCTCGTCGAGCAGATTCACGACGCTTTCCACCCGCTTTTCGAGTGATCCATCGCGAGCACTGCTGTCGGCGACTTCACAGGCTTTCGCGTAGCGTGCCCCGTCGTACACCCGAAGCCTTCGTGGTTCGACCACGGCGACGGTGTCGAACTCGATTCCCTGAATTGGGCGGGCGATATCGCTGTAAGACTCGACGACAGCACGGTCTTCGGTTCGGATTCGTTCCGCCAGTGCACGAAAATGTGGAAGATAGCGTCGCTCCGTCTGGTCGTTCAATTCGGGGAGGGATTCGATGGTAACCGAATCGGAGAGGGGGAGATTCTCGCGGACCGCTGTTGGAAGGTCCGCCGACCCGTTCACCACGAACCCCTCGCCGACACGGTCCACGAGGAACTCACGATGGGTTTGGCCGAGCAGTCCCTGTCCCTTTCCCGGTGCGGGCCACCAGAGTCGATGAACCGGATTGACCGCTTCCGGGGAGTGGTCGCCTGCGCTTGCCGCCGCGAGTCGTGCCGCGTCCTTGCCGTAGAGTCGTCCCTCGGAGATGGCCGTCATTGCATCGTCGTGGTCGAACCAGAAGTCGTTGCCCGCACGGGGCTTGAATCCCACGCCGTTCAGGTACGAGAGCAGTCCGACCGTGAACGTCGTCTTCCCCGCATCGACCCGGTCGCTTCCCGCGACGAGAAGCGTCATGTCTTCAACCCGTAGTAGCCGGGTTCCTCGTCGCTCGGCGGTTCCGCGACGACGAGGTCGTCCGCGTTACGCATGATCCACGGAATCGCCCAATCGAGCAGAATGGTTTCCGTCTCCACGTCGATTTCGGCGTCCGGGTCGAGCCCCTGCAAGAGGCGAGCGATTTCGTACACGCTGTACATCGAGTCGTCGTCGAGCAGCTCGTCCGGTTCGTAGAAATCGCAGGGATACAACTGCTCGAAGTCGTCTTTCGGTCTCGGCATATCGGTGGATATGCGCGTCTCGGCGTAAAACCTCACGAATCGAGTCGCGATCGGAGAAACTATTTCCGACGGTCGAATCCAATTGTAACAGACCATATTCATAACCGAATTTTTATAATGTATCAATGAAGATAGAGAATGACATGTGCGAGGAACAGGGGAGTGAGGCAAAAGAGGCGTTAGTGTCGGCATTTGCCGAGTTCGGCGGCGAACATCTCCGTGACATCTGGCTGTTCGACCAATCCGATTTCGAAATGCTGTATCTGCGGGACGACATCGCGGAGAAACTCGAAGGGATAAACGTCTCGAAGTTCGTCGATAACGAGCGGTTCGGTTTCGTCACCCGGGATACGTACGACCAGTTGTACTACGCGTCCTACCAGTATACGGTGCGTGGGTTCGACGATTTCGAACAGTTTCGGATGTTCTTCGCGGACGACGAGCGAAACGTCGGAGTGTTCGCCAGCCTCGACCTGCAATCCGGCGGTCACGATTACGAATCGCTCTTCCAGCACGTGACCGACATCGCGTCCGGCTACGACGTTCCGGCGATTTCATCGGCGGAAGCCGAGGAGTGACGAGAACGATAGAACGATATCGCAGTCGCTTTCCACGTTTCGACGCGAAAAATATCGGTTGGTTTAGCCCTTATTCGAACCGCGGCGCGACGTTTTCGAACTGGTCTGCAACTTCGTCCCAGTCAACAACTTCGAAGAAGTTGCTGATGAAGTCGCCACGGTCGGGACCGTAGTCGTAGTAGTAGGAGTGTTCCCACACGTCGAGTGCGAGAATCGGGTGACTACCCCAGAGTGCGCCCTGGTCGTGCTTGTCGACCTTGACGTTGCGAAGCTGTTTTGCGACCGGGTCGTACACGAGAAGTGCCCAGCCACCTGCGGCGCTGGCGGCGGCCTCGAACTCGCCCTTCCAGCCCTCGTAGGAGCCGAAATCCTCCTCGATGCGGTCTGCAAGCTCGCCTTCGGGCTCGCCGCCGCCGTTCGGGTCCATGTTCTCCCAGAACAGGGTGTGGAGGTAATGTCCACAGCCGTTGTGGGTGACGTTGCCCAGTGCGCCCGCCGTGCTGGAGTAGTCGCCGGACTCACGGTTCTCCGAGAGGGTTTCCTCGGCACTGTTGAGGCCGTTTACGTAGCCCTGATGGTGCGTATCGTGGTGCCATTCGAGCACCTGTTCGGAGATGTGGGGTTCCAGCGCGTCGTAGTCGTACGGAAGCGGTGGCAGTTCCGCGTTCGATTGTTCTGGCATAAATGTATACCTCCGTGGAATACATCTCACCACTCGCTGTTAAACCTTGAGGAGTAGTTTGCTAACACACGACAAGATATCCCGGCAAAATAAACCCCTTCGAGGAGTTACATACTTCCTGCCGCGTCGAATCGCTCGGCCACGTCGTCCCAGTTTACGACATCCCAGAAGTTGTCCACGTAGTCGCCCCGTTTGTTCTCGTATTGGAGATAGTAGGCGTGTTCCCACACGTCCAGCACGAGCAACGGCGTCGTTCCTTGCGGCGATTGATTCTGGTGGTTCTCGGCCATGCTGATAATCGGTTTGTCGGCGACGTGGTCGTAGAGCAACATCCCCCAACCGGAGCCTTCAACGCCTTTGGCGGCGGCCGAGAACTGGCTTTTGAACTGGTCGAATCCGCCGAAGTGTTCGTCCATCGCGTCCGCGAGGTCACCGCCGGGTTCGCCGCCACCGTCCGGTGACATGTTTTCCCAGAAGACGGAGTGGTTGACGTGACCCGAAAGGTTGAACGCGAGGTTACGCTCGACGCCTTTTACGTCGCCCCATTCGTCGCTGTTCCGCATTTCTTCCAATTTGTCGAGCGCCGAGTTTGCACCATCGACGTAGCCTTGATGGTGGATGTCGTGGTGTAGTTCCATGATTCGCGCGTCGATCGTCGGTTCCAGTGCATCGTAGTCGTACGGTAAGTCCGGTAGTTCGTAGGTTGCCATTGCTAACCCCCGTCAACTCTGGTCAACGGTGGTGGTGTTAAGTGTTGAGGCAAACGTCGGAGGGAAATTTGAGACGCCTTGCAAACACGTTTGCCGCTTGATTTTCCCGGTCATGGGCCGTCCTGGCGAACGAGGGGCGACGACCGGCGTTCTCGTGAGCAAAGCGAGCGAGAGTGCGGATGAGCGAACTCCTCCGGTGAGAGAGAAACCCCTTTGGACCGACAACGCTCGGCAGTTTCGGCCGCTGCTCCGGTAAATGAAAACCCTGCGCCCGCAACGGACGCGTGGCGCAAACGGCGCCCTCAGCCCGTTCCTGTCTGTCGCTCGTCCTTCCTTTGTTCTGTCGGCAGTTCGTCCGAGAAAATCCCGCGATGACGCCGTTCAGTAGCATCCCCGGTCCCCCGACTATCCTTTCGCGTTTTCGAACATCGTGATCGCCATTTCTCGGCGCTCCGAATGGTCAACGATCGGCCCGGGATAGTCCGGAGCGAGGCTTTCGCGGTCGTCGTCGCCCAGTTCGTTCCATTTGTGAATTTTCTTCGGCGGAACGTCTTCCAGTTCCGGGACGAATCGTTTGATGTACTCGGCGTCGGAATCGAATCGCTCGCCCTGCGTCATCGGGTTGAAAATGCGGAAATACGGTTGTGCGTCGGTGCCGGTCGAACCGGCCCATTGCCACCCACCGTTGTCGTTTGCAGTATCGTGGTCCACGAGTTTCTGACGATACCAGTCGTAGCCCTCGCGCCAATCCACGAGTAGGTCCTTCGTCAGAAACGAGGCGACTATCATCCGAACGCGATTGTGAACCCACGCCTCCTCTCGCAGCTGGCGCATTCCGGCGTCAACGATCGGGTATCCAGTTTCGCCGTCCTTCCACGCCTGCACACCCTCCGGGTCGTCGTGCCACGCGATTTCGTACTGGTAGTCCTTGTAGTTCTCCACGACCACTTCGGGCCGATCGTCGAGAACGTGCGCGTAGAAGTCACGCCACGCGAGTTGTTGTTGAAACCCATCGACGGAATCGGCGTCCTCCGCGCTCTCGGCGTCGTTTTTTGCCTGTTCCGTCGCCTCCCAAACCTTCCGAATTCCGATGGTGCCGTACTTGAGATGTGGGGAGAGACGTGAAGTGTGTTCCCGAGCAGGGTAGTCTCGCTCCTCGTCGTAGGAGTACACGTCGTCCTCGCAAAACGAGGAGAGGAGGTCACGGGCCGGTTCCGTGCCCGCTCGCGGAATCTCGGCTTCCGGTTCGTCGAAACCGAGGTCGGTGAGCGTCGGTAGTTCACCCGGTTCTATATCGTCGATTTCAGCGACATCGATCACGTTTTCGGGTGCATCGAACGAGTCGTGCTTTTCCCGGTCACGCCATTTTTTCCAAAAATAGGTGAACACGGAGTAGTACTCGCCTTGATTCGTGGTGATACTACCAGGTGTGTGGAGTAGCGCATCGTGGAAGCTTTGGTGAACGATTTCGGAGTCGTCCAACGCGTCCCGTACCGCTGAATCGCGACGTATAGCCAGCCCCGAGTAATCCCGGTTCCAGACGACTTGCTCGGCGCCGGTTTCCTCCGCGATTCGCGGCAGTTCCTCACGTGGGTCACCGTGGACGACTACCAAGTCGCTGTCTCGCTCACGGTACGATTCGCGCAGCGATTCGAGCGCCGAGAGCATGAACGAGACACGGGGTGGGGCCGCGTGGGAGAGCACATCGCGGTCGAGGACGAACACAGGAACGACGGGGTCCCCCGAAGCGAGTGCTCGGTTGTCCGTGACCCGGAGGTCGCGGCGGTGCCAATGGAGTTTCATACCGGAGGGACGACGGGCAATCGCTTAAGCGTCGAACCCATTCTGTATGGCTTTCGATACGCCACCGCGGTTTCGACGGCGGTTCTCCGCACGATTTTCAATGATGTTTTATGACGGCGGGGCTCGTTACAAACCAACATGGTAAACCTTACCACATCCGTGGAGAACACGGTCTCCGAGTATCCGGACGAACCGGCCATCGTGGCCCCGGACCAAACGCTAACGTACGGGGAACTGTGGACGCAAATCAGCGGATTTGCGGGCGGGCTCACGGAACGCGGTGTTGGCGAGGACGACCGGGTTGCGATCTATCTTCCGAACGTCCCCCAGTTCGTCATCGCGTTCCACGGAACGCTCATGACTGGCGGCGTCGTCGTTCCGATGAATCCCCAGTATCGAGCGCGTGAAATCAGTCACCTGCTCGCGGACAGCGGTGCGAAAGTCGTCGTCACCATACCCGACCTCGTCCCCTTCGTGGAGGAGGTCCGTGACGAGACCGATGTCGAACACGTCGTCACCCTCGGGGAGGAAGGCGACATCTTCTTCGGCGATTTCCTCGCCGAGCGCGACGGCGAAGTCGTGGACAGGGCGAGCGACGACCTCGCGGTCCAACCGTACACAAGCGGGACGACCGGCACTCCGAAAGGCGTGGAACTAACGCACGAAAACCTCGCCTCGAACGCCGAGGCCGCGGCGGAACTCGTTCCAGGAGGGATCGACCCGAACGACTCCCAGTTGGGTGTGCTTCCGTTGTTCCACATTTACGGGATGACGGTCTGTATGAACGCGACGCTATTCCGAGGTGGAGCGTTTTATCCGCTCCCGACGTGGGACGCACAGCAAGCCCTTTCTCTGGTTCAAGATGCGGAACTGACGATGATGCACGGTGTGCCTGCGATGTACAACGACGTGATAAACCAGCCGAATGCGGCTGAGTTCGACCTCTCCTCAGTGAGACTCGCGGGTGTCGGCGGCGGCGGCATCCCCATCGAAGTGCTCCGTCGGTTCGAGGAGCTGTACGACGCGAAAATCTACGAAGGCTATGGCTTGACCGAGACGAGTCCGGTGACTCATTTCAATACGCCCGACAACGGCCGACGCGTCGGTAGTATCGGGACCACCATCCAGGAAGTCAGCGCCCGCATCGTGAACGGGGACTTCGAAGAACAGCCACCAGTTTCGAAGGGGCCGCTCGCGGAAGACGACGGGGAGTTGGACGACGTGACTGGTGAAATCATCGTTGCGGGCCCGAACGTCATGCGAGGCTACGCCGGGCTGACAGGCGCGACGGCAGAAGCGTTTACGGAGTCGGATGGAAAACGCTGGTTCCACACGGGTGATATCGGGTACTGGGACGAGGACGGCTTTTTCTACGTGGTCGACCGCAAGAAACACATGATAAACACCGCGGGGTACAACGTCTACCCGCGCGAAGTCGAGGAACTTCTCTTCGAACACGAAGCCGTGGCTGACGCAGCAGTCGTCGGAATTCCGGACAATAGACGGAACGAAACGGTGAAAGCGTTCATCGTTCCCGTTCCGGACACGGACGTGACTGGCGAGGAGATCCAGGAGTTTTGCCTGAACAACCTCGCAGCCTACAAACATCCTCGAGAGGTCGCGTTCGTGGAGGAATTACCCAGAACGACGACCGGAAAGGTACAGAAGTTCGAATTGATACAACAGGGATAATCGAACGACGACGGGATCACTGCTGATTACCGACTGATCCCTTATTCTCACCACTCGAGGATGTCCCCCAACGAAGCGTCACGGACCATTCCTCACCGTCGCCGGTAGACACCGACCGCTCGACCACTTCGACCTCTCCGGTTGGTTGGGGTAGTCTCTCGGCATCGTCGCTTATCGGGCGCATTCCCTCATAACGGCCCGTGAGTTCCTCACGAAGGCTCCGCAGATATTTCGCGAACTCCTTCCCACTCAACGACGTTTCACGCTGGACATTCCCGCTCGCTGCATCCTGTCCGGCGGTTCCGCTGACGGTCGGGGAGTACTCACCGACAACCGAGTTGATGACCGCGCCGAGCAGGAGCACGAGGCCCGAAAAGTAGAGCCAGGTGATGACGACCACGACGCTGCCGAAGAAACTGGCCGAGCCACCGCCTTTGAACGTCAGGTACACCTGAAAAAGCGCCTGAAGCACGGCCCACCCGACCGCCGCGAAGACGGTTCCTGGAACGGCCTGTCTCCAGTCGAGATCCGCATCCGGAAACACGTAGTACATCGGGAAAAACGCGAGAATCAACCCGGCGACGAGCACGAGTGGGGTGACGAACCCGAGGAAGGGAACCGTATCCGAAAACGCGCTAAACACGGCGCTGACTCCGACCGTCGCTACGATAGCGACCGTGAGGCCAACGAGGACGACGAGGCCGTCCCTTACTTGATCGGTAAAGGAGTTCGCCCCTTCGGTATCGTATATCTCGGAGAACGCGGTGTCCAATCCACGAAAGATCTTCAACGATCCCCAGAGGAGGACGACGAACCCGATGAAGGAAGCGCCGGTGGCGGCCGACTCCCCTCGAAAAACCTGCTCGATGACGTTTGCAATCGGCCCCGGGAGTGACCCCTCCGCGACGGCCAAGAGTCGATCCTCGAGACCACCGCCGACGACGGTCACGACGAGAAGCAACAACAACAGTATCGGTACGAGTGAAATGAACGCGTTGTAGGCGATCCCCGCCGCCATGAGCGTGACGTTCTTTTCTGAAAAATCCGACACGACCTGTTTTCCGGTCGCAGTCGCGTCCGCGAAGGTGACCATGGGCTATGGTTGACGACGAACCTAAAGAGGGATGTGGCCAGCAGAATCGACATCCATGCGGCGACTACCACCCCAGCCGAATCTGTCCTTCGTAGTACTCCCGTGCCCGTCGAATTTTCCGAAACAGATATCCGCCGACGAGGCCGGAGAAAACGAGCACGTAAACGAGCAGCCAGAACAGTGCGCTCCCGCCCGCAATCGACGCCATCGTCTCGGTGACGAACCCGGCGGTCGAATTGTAAAATCCGTGAAGGAGCGCAGGGATGGCGATTCCCTTGACGATTATCGGCCCGCGGTTCGACGACACGATTTTCGCCAATCCGAGATAGTACCCCGAAATTGCGGCCCAGAGGACGTGGTTCGGCCCGACGATTGCCCGGGTAACAGCGACTCCGGAAACCGTGACCGCGGTGCCGACCCCGGCGCTCATATCCACCGACCCGACCACGTAGGTGAGGTTTTCGATGGTCGCAAAACCCAATCCGGCCATGGCGCCGTACACCGCGCCATCGACTGCCGTCTGAAAGTGTGGTGTCCGATAGGCGTGAAATCGCACTGCAAGCCACTTTACTGTCTCTTCGACCGGTCCGACGACGAGGAAGAAAAACGGGACGATAGCAAGGACGCCGATGCCGAGCCCCGACAGCACGAACGCACCGACGGTGTTGATTATCGCGGCGAACGCGGCGAACATCACGCCGAGAAGGAACGTGATGACGAGTGTCGGGAGAGGTTCCTGTTCGGTCGGGTCCACCCGCCAGATGTAGGCCGCGAGGAGAAGTGCCGGAATCACGGACAGGAACGAAAATACCCCAAGAAGGGGTCGTTCGACTACCGTCGCGCCCACCAGCGCGAGTTCGACGAGGACGAAAGTGAGTGCGATAATCAGCGTCAGTCCCCGAGTCGCATCGGTGAGAAAACCATACAGTCGGAGCGAGAGCCGGTCGGCCAGCGTCCGTGGCTCCCACGATTCGATATCGTAGGAATCCTCTTCCGCGTCCATCCTGTTCTCCTGTCCGTCCATTACCGATGCTACGTGCGCCAGATGCAAATCGGTTACCCGGTCATCGTTCGGTCCTCTCGTCCACCGCACACCGATCCACGGTCGAAACGGTTCGTGACCGGACAGCGCGAGCGTCAACGAGAGGTCGGCACGTATCCTACCGACTGACGTTTTCCGCTACCGCACCTGACCGAACGGGTCTGAGGGTGTCCATGCAGGGCGTCTCCTCTTTTCGATTGGAATTTTGCCGATATTTTTATACGAAGCCGACGCAGTTCGAACCATGCCACTCGACCAGTTCTCCGTCGCAGGGAAGACAGTCATCATCACCGGTTCTTCCAGCGGAATCGGCAGGGTCGTCGCCGAACGATTCGCGGAGGACGGGGCGAACGTCGTAGTTTGTTCGCGCGAGCACGCAAACGTCGCCCCCGTGGCCGAGGAAATAGAAGCTAGCGACGGTCCCGGACATGCGCTGGCGGTCGAATGTGACGTCACCGACCGTGAGGCAGTAGCGGCGTTGGTCACGGCAACCGTCGAGGAGTTCGGGAGCCTCGACGTGCTGGTAAACAACGCCGGAGCGAGTTTCATGGCGGGGTTCGACGACATCAGCTCGAACGGATGGCAGAAGATCGTGGATATCAACCTCGCCGGGACGTATCACTGCACTCAATCGGCGAGCGAGGCGTTGAAGCGGGATTCGGGCGGAGCGGTCATCAACATCGCCAGTGTCGCAGGTCAGCAGGGGTCGCCGTATATGAGTCATTACGGGGCCGCAAAAGCCGGAGTCATCAATCTCACACGGTCGTTGGCGTTCGAATGGGCAGGGTCGGGGGTCCGGGTGAACTGTGTCGCGCCGGGATTTGTCGCCACCGAGGGCCTCGAATCTCAGATGGGGATTAGCGCAAACGACGTCGAACGCGAGAGCGTCGAGCGCCGGGTCGGCCTCAGCGAGGAAATCGCCGACGTGGTGCAGTTTCTCGCCAGTCCAGCGTCGTCGTACGTCGTCGGCGAGACGATTACCGCGGCCGGCGTGCCCGACATCATGGAATCCCCGGACATGTGACCCAAATCGTCGACTAGCGGATTTCTGTCGATTAAAATTGGATTATGTATCGATGCTACTGGGACAACAGTCACGGTTAATTCGTCCGACGGCGTCACAACAGTGCTCTACGGGGGGAGGGGATACACAATGGATACGGAGGATAACAAGCAGTTCGTACGGGAGTTCATGAACATCGACCCGACGAACGTGGAGACTGCCGTTCCGGGAATCGGTATCATGCGTGTCGAAGACGAACGCGTGGTCGAAGCGTGGTACAACTACGACATGCTCGGGCTGCTGGAGCAAGTCGGTGCCGTCTCACCGCCGAACTGATTCACGCGTTCATCGAGTTGTCACGATGCAGTTCGGCTATTTTTCGCAAGCCGATCGCGATAGGGCGATGAAACACGAACGATAATCGACGGCGAGCGACGTGCGTACAGACACCGACACTGATAGGTTCCCACATACACGATCAGCAGACACACTATGCCCGCAGAGCGAACGGTTCACCTCCCAGTCGCGGCACAGCCGAGCGTCGAAACGCTCGTTGACATGACCCAACAGGCCGAAACGTTGGGATACGAACGAGCGTGGCTTCCCGAAACGTGGGGCCGGGACGCGGTGACCAGCCTGACCGCGATGGCTATCGGAACCGAGACGATCGGACTCGGACCGTCGATTCTGAACGTCTATTCGCGAACTCCTTCGCTCATCGGCCAGACCGCGGCCACGTTACAGGAAGTTTCGGACGGTCGCATGCGCATCGGTCTGGGACCGAGTGGACCGGTCGTCATTCAGGGCTGGCACGGTGCGGAGTTCGCCCGCCCGCTTCGACGAACCCGCGAAACGATCGATATTGTTCGGAAGGTACTGGCGGGTGAGACCGTAAATTACGACGGCGACTGCTTCACGTTGGCGGGATTTCGCCTCCGCTGTGACCCGCCTGAAACCCCGCCACCGATCGACGCTGCCGGGATGGGGCCGAAATCCGTGGAGTTAGCCGGTCGGTTCGCGGATGGCTGGCATGCGACCGTCTTTACGCCGGACGGAATGCGCGACCGACTCGAAGACTTGCGTCGCGGGGTCGAACTCGGTAATCGCGATTCGGACGACGTTCGAGTTACACTTTCGCTGACCTGCTGTGCGTTGGAAGACGGCGAACGTGCCCGGAAACTCGCTCGCCAGCACTCGGCGTTCTATATCGGCGGGATGGGCACCTACTACCGCGATTCGCTTGCACGACAGGGCTACGAGGAACTCGCCAACGACATCTCGTCGGCGTGGGGGAGTGGGGACAAGGAACGAGCGACGGAACTCGTCGGTGACGAGCTGTTGGATGACCTCTGTGCGGCAGGGACGCCGGAACGCGCTCGCGAGGAGTTCCAGAAGTTCGCGGACATCGACGGCGTCGATGCGGTCGCGGTTGGTTTTCCCCGTGGCGCAACCGTCGAGGACGCCCGCGAGACGATGGCTGCGTTGTCTCCCTGACGAGTTGGACCCTGAAATCATTTTTTCTACGTCCGTATCGAGAGTTGGGAGTGAACGGGACATTCCCCTTCGTACCCGCTCGGACACGGCTACTGCCACGGTGACGACTGCCAAGGGGTGGTTTTCGAGCGGGACTTCCCTCCTCTGATTTCGCACCGAGCTTCGACCGCTGTTTTGCGTCGGTGCGGAAAGATCGAAGTCGATCGGGGGCATCTAGCATGGTATGCCAACCGTCCGATTTCGTGGAAGGGAAATAGATTGTGACGAAGGTGCAGTGCTCCGGAACGTGCTCCTCGACGCGGGCGAGACGCCGCATAACGGCACTGCAGCATATCTGAACTGCCGCGGCAACGCGGTCTGTGGAACGTGCGCCGTCGAACTGGACGGGGATGTGAGCGAGATGCGGACGATAGAGAAAAACCGTCTCTCGAAACCGCCGCACGATCTCGAATCCGTGCTTCGACTCGCGTGTCAGACCCGTGTCCTCGGTGATGTGGACGTGAAAAAACACGACGGGTTTTGGGGGCAGAAAGTGGACTGATGACCGAGGCAGTCGATCGAATCGTCGCGGAAGCGTCGAACTGGGATGGTATCGAGGCGGGGGAGCACCGATTCGGCGGCACCGAGTTCCGTCTCGGCCCGCGGGAAGTCGGTCACGTCCATCAGTGGGGGATTCTCGATATCGCGTTCCCACGGCGGGTGCGCGACCAGTTGGTAAGCGAAGGAAAAACCGGGCCGCATCATATCTATCCGGAGTCGGGGTGGACGACGTTTCGAATCGAGGCGTCAGATGACGTGGACGATGCGCTCTGGCTGCTCCGGCTCTCGTATCTGAGTCACGCAAAATCCCTGCAACAATCGGGTGTCGGGGGCGCGCTATCGGATCTCGACGTGGACCGCGAACTCGCCGACCTCGAACCGGGTGCGGAACTGCAGGCGGTTCTGTAGCGGTTAGCTCTCCGCCCAATCCGTCGCCTTCTCGACGGCGTCCGCCCTCGAATCGGTTTCCGCGACGGTTTCCCACTCGTCGGACGCCACGTCGTAGGAGTATACCGCGTACCCTTCGTTACGGTAGGTCAGGTTCTCGACGTACAGTTCCTCGCTGCCGTCGTCGGTGAGCCAGATTCGAATCTGTTTCCCCCCCTCCAAATCCTCCCGGCGTCGCCACCCTGCAATCGACATTACGACGACCCCCGGTCGGTGACAGCCGACGGACGAAACGGACAGATGGTCATGCAATCCGTGACGACGCTGTCCGACTTGTACGTTGGGGTGGGGAAATCGTTCCTAAAATCATCACGAGTTTGACCACTCTCGTCGTGAACCGTCCCCGGTTCGGGTGGTTCGATCGAGCCGGTACTAAAAGCCAACTCGTGGTAGATGACGTGGACGGCGAAAGCAGCAGGTTCAGTGCCGATAATAGACGTTGCCCGAGACGACTACCGTTTCCGGGGACGACCCACCCGGAAGCGTGCGCGATGGCCGACGGGCAGCGACGACGCCGCGTTTCAGCGTCGCCCACTTCAGCAGGACGAACCCGGCGACGATGACGAGGAAGCCGAGTATCGTGCTCTCGGTGATCGGTTCGCCGAGTAGCAGCCAGCCGAACAGGGTGGCGACGACCGGAACGACGTAGTTCACGAGATTTGCCTCGCTCGCACCGATTCGTTCCAACAGGTCGAAGTAGACGAAGTAGCCTGCGATGCTTGCGACGAGGGCGAGATATGCGAGCGAAGCGAGCGCGGACGGTGATGGCGACACGCTCGGAACGCCGCGGATCGCGGCGCTCGTCACGTGGAGGAAGAGAGCGCCGACGACCATCATCCACGTTTGTTGTGTTATCGTCGGGAGCGTCGTTCGGATCTTTTGGGTCAGCACCGATGCGATGGCGAAGACCAGTGCGGCGACGAACAGCAACCCGACGCCGACGGTTCCGCCGCCGAGAGAGGTCGGGTTTGCGACGACGATGACGCCGACCAACGCGATCAGTACGCCCCCGATTTGAAGGGGGCCGAATCGTTCGTTCGGCAACAGCGTAACCGCGAACAGCGGTGTGACGACTGGTTTCAAGCTCAGGACGACGGCGGCGACGCCGCTCGTGACGTACTGTTGTCCGGTGAAGATAAGCGCGAGATAGAGGCCGAAGATGAACACACCGCCGATGCCGACGAGGAGCCATTCGGGACGCGACGCTGGTCGCCATCGGTAATCGTCTTTCCGGGCAGCGAGTTCACCAACGACGGCTAGCATCACCACGCTGGCAACGTCGTATCGAAGTGCCGCGAACAGCACGGGGGGAAAGCTTCGAAGCCCGGTTTCGATGGCGACGAACGATGATCCCCAGATGAACGACAGGAGAACGAATAGGACCGAATTCCGATAACGTGACAGATTCATGCGATTTCGTGGAACACTCCTTCGTGGTTGTGGAATACGGATAATAGCTTATCGTACTTCAAAATTCTCGGAACCGGGATACCAATTCACAAAGACACACGCATCAAATATGATGACAAACACGCCCGGAAACGGTTTATCGTCTCGCGTTTAGTCGTCGGTATGGCAGCTATCCGCACGGGGGCCGATGTGTTCACCGAGACCCTCGAGTCCTACGGCGTTCGATACGTCTTCGGCAACCCCGGGACGACGGAACTTCCCGTCATGCGCGCATTGGGCGACAGCGAGTTGGAGTACGTCCTCGCACCGCACGAAGACATCGCGGTCGGGATGGCCGCTGGTTACGCCAGTACCAGGCAGTACGATGCCCGGAAAGGGGGATGTCCCGTCGGCGTCGTCAACCTCCACGTCGCACCGGGTGTCGCTCACGGTCTCGGGAACCTCTACGGCGCGTCGGTAACGGGGGCACCGGTCGTCGTGACGGCAGGAGCGCACAGCCTCGATTTCCGCCACGAGGAACCGATTCTCTCGGGAGACCTGCTCGCCATGACCGACCAGTTCACCAAGTGGAGCGCGGAAGTCACCGACGTTTCGACGCTCCCGGCGATGCTCAGGCGGGCGTTTCGCGTGGCCCAGACGCCGCCGACCGGCCCGGTGTTTCTCTCCCTCCCGCTGGACGTGATGATGGCCGAAACGGATGTCGAACCCGAGCGAATCGGTCGGATTCAGAACGCCGGTGCTGGCGACCCCACGGCGGTCGCTGAGGCCGCCACGGTGCTCACCGACGCGGATGACCCGGTGCTCGTCGTCGGCGACCACATCCCTCGACACGGTGCGTATTCGGACACCAACCCGATCGACGCGGCGGTTCGACTCGCGGAGGCAACCGGGGCGCGCGTCCACGCTGAAATTCTCACCTGCGAGGTCTCGTTCCCGGGGACACACGACCAATGGGTCTCACACATTCCGCCGGACGAAGACCTCGCGTCGGCAGTGATGAACAGCGATACGGTCGTTTTCGCCGGGTGTTCGACGAACACGACGCTTACCCGCCACGAACGCGACCTCGTTCCCGACCACGCGACCATCCTCGACCTGAACGATGATCCGTGGCAGGTCGGGAAGAACACGCCCGCAGACGTTGCGATAACGGGCGATCTCGGGCTCGTCATGGACGAAATCGCGGAACAGGTCGAACTCGCCGCCGACGAGCTGGACGGCCGATTGGAGCGCGTCGAGCAGTTCAAAACCCTCGTACAGCAAAAACTGGCCGAAGGTGGCGAAGACGCGGAAGACGGATCGAGGCGCGACGATGCTCGCGCCTCGAAAGCCGAACTCGTAGACTCCCTGCGAGCCACCGTTCCGGATCCCTACATCGTGGACGAGGGCGTTACCGCGAAGTACGCCATGCTCACGCGCTGGCCCTTCGAACGCGAAGGCTACATCTCGAACAAGGGCGGCGGGCTGGGCTACGGCCTACCCGCCGCGGTCGGCGCCGGAATGGCCGAGGCCGAGAAAGACGACCCTCGACAGGTTATCGGCTTCATCGGCGACGGGTCGTACCTTTACTATCCACACTCGCTCTACTCCGCGGCCCGGTACGACGTGGATTTGACCGTCGTCGTCTCCGACAACCGTGACTATCGCATACTAAAGGACAACACCATCAAACTGTTCGGTGGCGAGGACGAGGATCACGAGTTCGTCGGCATGGATTTCGACCCTCCGGTCGATATCCCGAAAAACGCCGAAAGTCACGGTGCAAGTGGCTATCTCGTCGAATCAGCCGACGATATCGGAGACGCGCTCGAAACCGCACTCGCGGAGGACGGGCCAAGCGTCGTGGATGTACTCGTTCACGACTGAAACTCAGCGGGGAGAACGCGCCGACCGTTTTTCGTCGCCCCGAAACACCCGAAGCGTATCGCGTTCCAACTCCTCGGACTCGGCTTCGTCGAAGCCGAACTCGGTGAACACATCGCACCAGTTTCGGTAGTAGAGCGGAAACTCGTCGTTGACGTAGCTCACGTCGATTTCGTCCGACTCGTCGTCTTCGCCTTCGTTTTCCACCGTGATGAGCAGGTCGTCCGTAATCCGGGCGATTTCCGCGAACACCCGCTCGTCGTCGGGATGGAGATGTTGGAGCGTTTCGACCGAGAACACGACGTCGAACTGCCCATCATCGAAATCGCCGACGACGTTCTCTATCGCGTCGTGGTAGAACGTCCCCCGTTCGGCGAGGTCCGGATAGGTTTCGGCCATCACGTCGAACGCCTCGCCGTTGATTTCGATGCCGTGGAGGTTTTCGTAGCCGTTGTCGAGAAGGTGGGAGAGATGTCTGCCCGAACTACATCCGAGTTCCAAGATGGCCGTGTTCGAACCGAAACGGGAGTCGAGGCGAGCGCATATCGATTCGCTCGTCTCGTTCGGTCCGTAGTAGGCGTAGTAGTCCGGCGAGTACTCCCCCGACCGCTCTGCCCATCGGTTTCGGACTTCGTTCGGATCCATTCATTCCGCTACGAGTCGTGACCGTAAAGTCCCGGTGGTCGACCGGTTCGCAACGCTCGATCGAAGTGGTCGAACTCGATGGCAGTCGATTTGTCGCGGAACCAGCGTTAACTGGCTGGACGTTGAACGTCAGGGCGCACATGTCGAACCTCCTTCTGTGTCCGGAATGCGGTTGGACTGGGTCGAAAAACGACGGAAGCGCGGAGACGATCTGTCCGGCGTGTGGTGCCGACATCGAGACGTAGACGCCGACGAGTCGGGGTTCAGTTTCGAATCCGCCCGCCACCCATCGTCTCCGGAAACAGTTTCCCGGGATTCAGCGTATCGTTCGGGTCGAGTGCTCGTTTTATCCGGCGCATCGCTTCCACGCTTTGTTCGCCGTGTTCACGTTCGAGATACTCGCGTTTTCCGCGGCCGATTCCGTGTTCACCCGTGCAGGTACCGCCGACCGCGATCGCGTTTTCGACGATTTCCGTCTGCACCCGTCGAGCGCGTTCGACCTGGTCGTCGTCCGATTCGTTCACCAACACGGAATAATGGAGGTTGCCGTCCCCGGCGTGACCGAAACAGGGAATCAGCAGGTCGTGTTCGTCCCCCAACCGGTGAACGAGACGAACCATCTCCGGATAGCGGCTGATGGGTACCGTCACGTCGCCGGAATGGAGGGGCGAAAGGTCCGTATCGAATGCTTGTACGGCGAACGCGAGTTCCCGACGGGCCTGCCACAGGTCGTCCATCTCGTCACCCGCAGCGATTTCGAATCGCGTGATGTCGTGTGCCTCGAACACCGAGCGACAGAAGTCGATTTCCGCTTCGATGCCGTGGTTCGCGTGGAACTCCACGAACACCATCGGGGCGTCCGGAAGTGACGATCCAGTGTAGGCGTTCGCCATCGCCGCGCTCGTCCCATCGACGAGTTCTATTTTCGCGACGTCCACCCCGGAACGAACGGCGTCGGATACCGCCTCCACCGCATCCGAGAGGGTTTCGAAGATAGCACGACCACCGCGAACCTGTTCCGGTAGTCCAGCGAGTTCGAGCGTCGCTCGCGTAACGACTGCCAGCGTCCCCTCACTCCCGACGATGAGGTCTTTCAGATTGTACCCGCTGGACGTTTTTACCGCCTTGCTCCCCGCCGTGATAACCGATCCGTCGGCCAGCACTGCTTCGAGTTCCAGTACCCAATCGCTTACCTCGCCGTATCGGACGGTCTTCATCCCGCTGGCGTCGTTCGCTATCATCCCACCGATCGTGGAGATGTCGCCCGACGACGGCAGTGGCGGAAAAAACAACCCGTGCTTCGCCACCGTTTCGTCCACGGTCGTTCCAAAAACACCGGGTTCGACATCGATCTGGAGGTCGTCGGGGCGGACGTCGAGTACGTCGACCATCCGCGTCATATCGAGGCTGATTCCGCCGCGCGACGGTGTCGCGTTCCCTTCGAGGCTCGTCCCCGCGGCGTAGGGCGTCACCGGAACTCCTTGCTCGTCCGCACTCCGCAACGCCGTTGCTACATCCGCAGTCGATTCGGGCCAGATAACTGCGTCCGGGCGGACGTACTCGTGCTCCGGTGTCCCCCAGTCGCCGGACCGTTCCGTCCGATGGGAATCGCCGAACGAGATTTGGTCCGCATCGAGTGAACAGTCGTGGAGAAACGAACAGTCATATGTCATGCGATACCACACGACGCACTGTGGAATAAATCTGTTCGAACCGCTTCGTTTTCGAATCGAAAATACGTGGGGGTTCACAGCATCCGGTCGTCGGTGGCGCTAACCCGGTATCCATCCCGCTTCGATTTCCACGCGCCGACCATCCAGCACCGAAAACCGTTCATCACGTCGCTGTTCGAGCCAGTACAGCAGTCGTTCCGCCCAAACGAGTTTTCGACGCTTCATCTCGTCCACGGCCGGGTCGTCGAAATCCCATCCGAGGAAGACGAGTTCGTCGGCCCCGAAATGATCGGCGAGGAACGCGGCTCGGTCCCCATCCGTGAACCCGCCGAAGTTTTCGACCGGGCCGTGTGGTTCTGCCTGCGTCGTGGCCAACACGTAGTTCGTGTCGAACGTCGGGACCAGAGTACGGATGGCAGGGATGTTGTCCCCGTGGGCGTGTGCCACAACTGGTATCCCCCGTTCGGTCAGTTTACGGGCTGTCCCCGGGTTCTTATCGAGGTCGGTAACCATGCAGTCCACGCCGATTCCAGCGGTAAGGAGCACGTCCGTCGCAGTCGATGCTGCCAGCACCACATTCGCGGCTCTTGCCTTGTCGAGCTCGGCTTCGAGCGACGGTCCGGCACCGGCGACTGCCACCGTCGCTCCCGAAAGTCCATCGAACCGTGCGCTGTCGAACGGTTCCGCAAGATCGGCAAGCACGTCACGGGCGTGCTCGTCGCGCGCCCGTGAGAACCCGAAATCCCTGCAGATCTCGGAGTACACCGGTTCCCAATCGACGAAGTTCATGTGATTTTACTCGCTCTTGCAGCCGAATTCGTCTCCGATCAGCGCGGCATCGAGCGTCTCCGCCACGTCGTGCGTTCGAATCACGTTTGCACCGCGTTCGACCGCCAACGCCGTTGCCGCGAGACTCGCTGGTAGGCGGTCGTCGGTATCCCTGCCGACGACTTCCCCGAGGAAGTTCTTCCGATTGATGGAGACGAGGATGGGGCGCTCGAGCGCCTGAAACTCCGCGAGTCGGTCGAACGTTTCCCGGTCGTCTGCCAGCGTCTTCGCTTCGCTCCAACCGCCGAATGCCGGGTCGAGAATCGTCTTGTCGGTGAGCGGTTCGCGTGCCAGTGCGTCGTAAATATCGTCCACGCGCTCTATCGCACCCGGGCGTTGCAAATCAGGAGGGCTCGCCATCTTCACGACGGCCGCATCGTGGCGCTCACAGACCGACGCCATCTCCGGGTCGGCGAAACCACAGATGTCGTTTACCATGTCGAACCCACGCGAGAGCGCTTCATCGGCGACTTCGGCGTACCGCGTTTCGATGGAGAACACCGCGTCGCCCGCTCGTTCGATCGTATCGAGTGCGACGTCCAAACGGTCGAGTTCCGCTTCGGCGCTGAGCACTTCGAACCGTTTGTTCGCCGATTCGAGGCCGACGTCGATGATATCCGCACCCTCCTCGATGAGTTTCGAATCGACGTACTCTGCGGCGGCGTCCGGGTCGTCGTAGACACTCGGGTCGTAGGGCGACTCCTCGCTGACGTTCAACACGCCCATGATACGAGGCGGATGCGCCGGTCCGATACCCAACCCTCCTGCGGAGACATTCTGCATACTCGAATGAGGGAAGTGGAAGAATAAAAATCGGCCCTTTCAGTCGAGGTCACGAGCGCTGATATCGTCGCTCCAGTAGAGGTCGCCGTCGTACTCTACGGGCATCGACTCTAGTTCAAAGAATCGGTCGAGTTCGTCGGCCGTCAGTTCGAACGTGTCGAACACCCCTGGAGTCAGATATTTGCAATCTGCGGCATCGAGGTGGATGGACCCGAGTGTCCCTGGAGGACAGTACCGGGTGGAGTATGAACGAAATTCGAACAGATACGACCCCGTAGTCGATCGCGTAACGGTACCGTAGCTGCACATCCCGGAGATCGATTGGCAGAGCTCCGTTCCACCGTCGCCGATCGTGATATATTGGTAGCCGGAAAGGGTTCGTTTTCGAGCGATCGCAAGCGCAGAACGGAACGGGTATCCAACGTTGAGCAGGCGGGTGAGGGTCCGACCGACTTTCGTTGCGGCGGGGTTAGATACGTCGGAGAGCGTCACGACACCGACGCGACTCCCTTTCTCTATCAGTTCGGCTCCTTGCTTGTACGACCGACACGCATTGAGCAGGAACGTTCTGACCCCGACGTCCTCGATGGTACGTGTATCCAGAATACCATCCGTGCATTGGATTCCATCGTGGTCCACATGCCCGATATAATGGAGGAAATCGATCGGACTCGCTATCAAATCTCGGAGTTCGTCCGTCGTGCGGTCGTATTTGATATCCACATCGTACTCCACCAGTTTACGGAAGCCATACAGTTCTTTGACCGTCCCTTCGGCAGCCATTTTCTCGTCGTTACAAACGACGCGAACCTGAATCTCCGAATTCTCGGGCGTCGTTCGGTCGATATGCCGTCGTCGAGAACCGATCGTGACCTTGTTGCTCCCGAGTGGATACCCGTCGCCGACCCACGCATGATCGATGGTTTCGACGGGCTTCGGTTCGACGATTCGCTGTTTTTCAACGGCTCCGTTGGGTTCCGTTGCGGAACTTCGGCAGAAGTTGCCGATTACGGCTGGCGACGACTGGGGGGGTCTTTTTCTCGGGGATTCCGGACAGCGAACGAGTGAAAGGTCGTCCGCGACGAACGGGAGAAATTCGACGTTTTCGGGCGTGGGAATCACATCGGTCGTGAGTGGCCACTCGGGAATATGCGGTTGAAGCGTTTCGAAGGGGTACGTAAGGTATTCACGTAGCCGCTCCGCGAGCGGTGTGTCGTATAGTCCGGCGAAATCGATGTCGAGGGACCGTTCGACCTGTTGTCGTTCGTGGAGCTTCGTGTCGTATAGCCCCTCCGTTCGCGTGAGACAATCGAGGAAAAACACGTGTTGGAGAACCTTCCCGACGGTCGTTTCGTAGTCCGCTGGCTCGTCGAGAGGATGTTCGATACCGTCCGTAACCAGACGAGGGCTGGTTCCTGAGACGACGTCCGCTCCGAGATAGTAGGCGAGGGATGTGGCGGGATACACGTATTCACGGCTCGGTGGAAGGACGAGTTTGACGCCCATATTCGGCGATGAAATACCACCGGTGACCGAGAACGCATCGCCACGTTCGATAATCGGTGGGTGGCCGCGGAGCGTGGGAAACGACCGTTCCGGACTGGTCGTTTTCAGCGCCGATCCGAGCAACGAAACGGCACGCATCGTCGCATCGATGTCGTCCGGTACCGTAATCGTTCCCGCGGGTCGCTTATGAACGGACCGTGCGCCAAGCGTGACCGTGGTTTCCGATTCCAGTTCGATGACGGTATTCGGGCCATCGGAAGAGACCGCAACGGGACCGTTGACGCCCAAGTATAGGTTGATAGCTCCGTGTTCCAGTTGTAAGTATGGGACGTTGTCCGCCGATAGTTGGCGACCGACATTGTCGGACCAGCTGAATATGAGCTCGAAATCGCAGTTTCGTGCGTAGACGGAGAGGAGCTTCGGAATGGTGATCGTCGTCGCGGAAAACGTCGTCGCTGCGGATACCGGAAACGGAACTTCATCGACATCCACCAGGTCAAGCGTGACGTCAGTTTCCGTGTACAGTTCGAATCGAACGTTTTGGATCGAGTCGTAAACCAACACTCCCGACGGATCTGAGAGCGTCTCGAACGCCGGCCGAGGTGAATCATCGAAATCGAACGAGAACGATGTGTCAGTCATAGCTGCACCCAGTTCGTCGTTTGGTCGTACTTCGGAACGTGCCACCGTTGCTCTGGGACGAGGCTTTCGGTCTGTCGAAGCTCGACACGGGCGTCGAATAGCGGCGATAGTTCCTGTACTATTTCGGTATCATCGGGCAACGGTAGATGATAGTGTGCCATCCCTGATACGCCTCGAATCAGCGCCGTAACCGTTCGAAGAAATCGTTCGACGGTCGGTTGCTCGTGCTGTTCGAGGGGTTTGATGAGTGAATCCAGCGAGAATCGGAGCTCCGATGCGCCGAGACCATCTGCCCACTCGTCGTAGAAGCTGACGGCGGAGGTGATCTCCGAGCGGAGTTCGCGGAGCCCGTCATCCGAAACCGGTCGTGGGACGGTCGGCATCGGAACTGACTCCGTAATCGCGCGTTCGTCGTTTCCCCAATCGATGACCCAGACGTCCGGGTCGTCGATGGTCGTGCCGGCAGGGAGTTTCGAGTTCACATATCTGGCAGTCGTTCCCGTCAGAACCAATACGCGTTTTCGCTCCTCGGTGGAGGCTCCGAGAAGCTGTATGGTCGTCCGATTCGTGGTGGTCTCAGAGACCCTTCCAGTAACGAGAATATTACACCCGTGCCGTTTGAACTCGGAGAGAACAGTGTGAAATTCGGGCGAAGAATCCCCGCCACGGAATGAAATCCCTTCGGAACCCATTGTTAAATAACTGATGGGATTCGGTGAAGATAAAAATTTGGATGATTTCGACCCATGAAATCGGGGGTGTATTCCTCGTGCGACCGTTGTTGTTGGAAATGTAACGTTACCGCACCGATCGGTGTTGGCCACCACCGGAACCGATAGCCGTGAACCGGTTTTTATCGGCCACATCGCAGACACGCTCTTTTTGTCCTTCCAGTCGCTACGGACGTGTAATGGGTAAAGTGAGTATCGGGCTCCGCGGCTGGCGATTCGACGAGGAAGAGGTGTTCACCGAGGACGGAAACTACCGACCGATGGACGAGATATCCGACGACACACAGCGACGACTCGGTCGGTTGTCGGCCCTCGTCGGTTCGCCCTGTGATGCCTGTTGGCTGATCCACGGCGACGAAAATCTGCCGAACTGTAACGTTACCGAAGTGGTGTACGGCGAACCGCTCTCGGAGGTCGCGGTCTGTTCCGAACACGAGACGGACTTTCTCTACTGGTATTTCGAACGGGACGGCGAGCAGTTCCGTGGCGAGGACGAACTCCAAGACGAGTTCCACGAATGGTTCGCCGACGGCGGACGCGCACCGGACGGATACGGTTCGATGGAGCACATCGATACCGACCCTGATGACCTGCCGGAACCCCCGGAACCCGACCTCGAAGCGATGAACGTCGAACTTCCCGAGGACGAAAAGGAGAAAATCGACCTTCGAGACGTAGACATCTCCCAAGAGTATCCCAAATGAAACCCGCAGTCGCCGTCGTCGAACCGAAGACACCCGGCAACATCGGAACCATCGCTCGTGCGATGAAAAACTTCGGCATGGACGACCTCAAACTGGTAGACCCGCCCGAAATCGAGCGTGATGGCGACGCCTATGGATTCGCCGCGCAGGCTCGAAACGACGTCCTACCGAACCACGACGAAGTGACGTTCGACGAGTTGGTTGCGAACTACCACACCGTCGGGATGACGGCGACGACGAACGAGGATGCCAGTCGCCACGTCCGATTTCCGTTCAAAACGCCGCGCGAACTGGCCGAACGTCTCGCCGAAGTCGAGACGGAAACGGTTCTCATCTTCGGACGTGAGGCGAACGGCCTGACGAACGAAGAACTCGCGCGCGTGGACGAAATCTGTTCGATTCCGGCGAGTGCGGAATATCCCGCGCTTAACCTCGGACAGGCCGCTACCATCACGCTTTACGAACTCCGCGATTTGACCGTCGATGAGCGACAACTGCCGGATATCGAGCGGGAGCGTGCGACCGAGCCGGAAATCGAGGGCTTTTACGAGACGTTCGCCGACCTGCTCGAAACCAGCGGCCATCCGGAGGAAAAACGGCCAAAAGCGATGCGGATGATTCGTAGGGTAATCGGGCGTGCCCATCCCACTGGTCGGGAAATAACGACGCTCCGAGGTATCGTTCGACGGGCGAACCAGCGCGCAAGGGCGTCTGACGGGCGTCGAACGACTCGAAACGATAGGTAACTACTTTATGTCGTGTCGTCAGAGTAACTGGTAGCAATGCTGTCCGCCCTCCACTTTCATTCCCTTCCACTCGGAACTCAGTTTACGCTGATAGTAGCGATTCCGAGTATTCTGATGCTTCTCATCGGTAAACAGGTGTTTCTTCCGGATGCTCGTATCCGGACCCTGTTCCATGATTTTTACAAGACCGACTGGAAATACCTCGGCGTGGCGTGGGTCGTCACGAACATCGTGAACACTCTCGCACTGCACTTCCACGCGGGCCGTACCTTCACCGAGTTCGTCTACGCGATCGAAGGCGCGACAGTCGCGACCTTTCAGGTAGTCGCTTCGACACCACTGACGCTCGCGTTTACCGCCGTGTACCTCGTCGGTTTCCCGTTTATCGTGCTGTTTACCTATTTCAAGCTGAAAGCACACGACGAAGAGGAAGCGAAGCGATACGCACTGGCGTACGTGTTCCTCGTTCTGTTGGCCGTTCCCTTCTTCATTCTCTTCCCTGTGAAGGTGTCATCGCTGTACTTGACGACCGTCGAGCCCCTGATGTACGAACTCGACCCTGCAATCCAGCACGGAATCCACTCGACAGACACGCTCGTAAAGGCGTTTCCTAGCCTTCACACCGGACTCTCCGTCCTCGCCGCACTCTATGCTCGGAAAGCCGATACCGCCTATGCCTACACGACCGGGATCCTTGCGATTGCGATCATCCTTTCGACGCTGTATCTGGGCGTTCACTGGGTAACGGACGCGGTGTTCGCCGTCATCCTCGTCGGCTGTGCCTACTATCTCTCCCAACGGGTCAGCGAACCGCGGTGGTCGGTCGTCTCGCGTGAGGCACTGGCAGCGGTCCGACGAACTGCTGGCAGATAAACGGCGCTGCATATTCAGCCACCAGCCATTTTACGGCGCTTTCCGTCCGTTCACTCGTGCGGTTAATAGAACTGCTCGTCGGGGACGAGCGTCGGGATGCGACGCTCTCCATTTTGGACGACAACGACATCGACTACGCCGTCATCGAAGAGGCAGGGGAACGACAGGAATCCACGCTCGTCCACTTTCCGATTCCGACGGAAGCAGTGGACGACCTACTCGACACACTCCGGGAGGATGCAAACATCGACGAGCAGGCGTACACTGTCATCACCGAAGCCGAAACTGCGACGACCGAGCATATCGACGAACTGGAGGAACGCTACGCCGAGACGGACGAGAACAGCGACGACACCCTTCCGTCTGCGGAATTGGTTACAAAGGCGCGAGCGCTGAACCCCAACAGCCGAACGTACTACGCGATGACGTTCTTCAGTACCATCATCGCCGCCGCCGGGTTGTTGCGGAGTTCGCCGGAAGCTATCGTCGGGGCGATGGTCATCGCCCCGTTTTTCGGGACTGCGCTCTCGGTTGCGGCCGGCGTCTGCTGTGGCGAGGAAGACATGTTCTTCGACGGGGTTCGTTCGCAGTTCCTCGGCGTGTCGGTCGCTGTCCTCGGGTCTGCGATGTTCGCCGTGGTCGCTCGTGAGATGGGCTTCGTTCCACATGGAATGGTACTGACCAGGAGCTCGCAGTACACCCTCTTTATGACGCCCAGTTTTCTGTCCGCAGGTGTCGCAATCGCGGCAGGTGCGGCGGGTGGGTTCGCGCTCGCAACGTCGTTGCCGGTTGCGCTCGCCGGTGTTGCCATCGCGGCCGCGATTACCCCATCGGCGGCCGCGCTCGGCATCGCTCTCGCTTGGGGAAAGCCCGTACAGGCGGCGGGTGCATTCGTCCTCCTCGCGGTGAACGTGGCCGCGGTGAACCTGATGGCCATCGCGGTAATGACGTACCTCGGCTATCGTCCGTCCCTGCCCGTTACACTTTCGTCGTCGTTGTCACCGCGCCAAATCGCCCGCGCCATCGTCGTCGCCGTCATCGTCCTGTTCGTCGCCGGGACCGGCGCGGCCGCTTATCAGCAGGTCGAGTTCAACCGAACGGTCAACGACGAGGTCCATCACACCATCAGCGAGGAGTACCCCATGCTCGAAGTCGGTGACGTCACGACGGAGTACAACGCGGGCGTATTGCTTCCGCGATCTAAATCCGTCACCGTGACCGTCATTCGAACGTCCGAGCGGAACTATCCGAAGCTGGCACGGAAGTTGGACGCTCGAATCAGCAAACGAGTGGACGACGACGTGGAAGTCAAAGTCCACTTCGTAACGTTCGAAGGCACTGGTAAACGAGACGAGAGCAAGGGACGGCAGAAATCGTTCGGAAACGACGCGGTCCGATTCGATCCAGCGTCGAACGAGCAAGCACTTGTAGGACGTTCCGCAATCGACACCCATGGATTCGATGTCTAAACCGAAGGTACGAGGGGAAACGCCGCGCGTCGCGTTCGTCGCGAGTATCCTTCTCGTTCTTCTCGGCGCGCTCGCGTGGGCGAGCGGGCTTCCGTTCCTGTTCCCCAGTCTCGGCCCGTCGGCGTTCCTCCTCTCCTCCAAGGTCGGTGAGCGAGTGAGCGAACCGCGACGAGTCGTCGGTGGACACGTCATCGGTGTCGTCGTCGGATTGTTCACCTATCATCTCGTCGCACCGGGACTCACCGTCATGCAGCCCTCACCGCCGTTCTCGATGGCGGCGCTCCGACTCTCGTTGAGCGGTATTCTCGCGGTCGGGCTGACGACGGCAGGAATGGTCGTCACCGACCTCCGCCACCCACCAGCGTGCGCGACGACGCTCATCGTCGCGTTAGGACTCCTCACGAAGTTGACAGACGGTGTGATCGTCGTCGTCTCCATCGCCATCCTGGTTGCTGTCCAACAGGGGCTCGCGTATCTCGAAACGGTGCCACCGGCACCCGACGTGTTCTACCGAGGAGAAGCAGGCGATGAAACGGGACCGAAAGGCGACTAAGACGGGAAATCGCGTTCAGGCGCGCTGTTGTATTTCTTCGCGTAGAACTTGACTCACGAGGTCACCGTCGGCTTTCCCGCGGAGTTGACCCATACACTCGCCCATCAGGCCGGAGAACGCGGCCATCCCTTCTTCCTCGACCTGTTCTTCGTTGCGCTCGACGACCGTAACGACCGCTTCGCGGACTTCGGCCTCGCCGACGCCTGCGAGACCTGCCTCCTCGACGGCGTCCTCGGGAGATAGGTCGGGATTTTCCGCGAGGAGCGTCAACACGTCGTTGACTCCCTCTTTTGCCAACTCGCCGTCGGTGACGAGTTCGACGACGCCGAGGAAGTGGTCGTCGTCGAGGTTCTCGACCGGCACGTCCTCACGCCGTAGTTCCGTCACCGTACTTTCGAGTAGTCCGGCGACGAAGGTCGGGTCAGCATCGGTTTCGACCGCGCGCTCGAACAGGGGCATCCGGCGACCGTACGCAACCTGTTCGGCGAGGCCCGCTCCGAGCGAGAACTCGGATTGGTAGCGCTCGACCTTCTCGGTGAGTAGTTCGGGGGTTTCGACTTCAGTTGGGTCGAGGTCAACCGGGGGAACGTCGGTCTCGGGGTACATCCGCGCCGCGCCGGGGAGTGGCCGGAGGTATCCGGAGGTCCCGTCCTCGTTCGCGCCACGCGTTTCTTCCGGCACGCCTTCGAGCGCGACTCCCGCACGCTCGGCGGCGGCCTCGATTGCGCCATTCGCGACCGTCGGACTTGCGGCGACGATAGCAACCGCGTCGTCGGTACCCGCATCGACCGCACTACGGAGCGCTTCGACTTCGTCATCGGTGATGCCGTAAGCCGGGAGTTCGTCGGTGTGGAAGATTCCGCCCGCGCCGTGGCGTTTGGCGTGGTCGGAGAGTTCAGTTCCGAGTCGGCGGTCCGGTTGGATTTCATGTCCCACGAGGCCGTCGAAGCCGTACAGCGGGACAGCAGTTACCTTCCCGCCGTCATCGAGTGCACCTCGGATAACGCCGCTGTCGGTGTCCTCGAACACGTCCGTTACGTCCCGTACCTCGCCAACGCTTGCACCTCGGTCGTCGAGTTCGTCACGGATGGCGAGCAGTTCGACCTGTCGCCCGACCTCGTGGCGGACGAGGTCGTCGATGTCGTCCAAACTCTGGACACCCTTCATTTCTACGCGGGCACCCTCCGCGATGGAGACGTTCACGTCCTGCCGGATGGTGCCGAGTCCGCGTTTTACGTGGCCGGTCGAGCGCAGGAGCATTCCGATTCGCTCGGCGGCCTCGCGCGCTTGCTCCGGCGAGCGAATGTCCGGTTTCGTACCGATTTCGACGAGTGGAATGCCGAGTCGATCGAGGCTGTAGAGGACGCCGTCCTCCCGCTCCTCGATGCGTTGGGCGCTTTCCTCTTCGAGCATAAGGTCTTCGACGCCGACAGGACCGTCGCTCGTTTGGATTTCACCGTCCGTCGCGACGAGCGTCGAACGCTGGAATCCGGAGGTGTTCGACCCGTCAACGACGATCTTCCGCATCAAGTGAGCTTGGTCGATGACGTCCATATCGAGCAGTTGGGCGATTTCGAGAACGACCTCCCTCGCCTCCTCGTCAAGTCGGTGTGGCGGTTCGTCATCTTCCTCCACGAGACACGTAGAATCGTAGGCGAGATATTCGAACTCGCGGTCGATTTGGCTCTCCTCCAGCGCCGCGTCGTCGATTTCCCCGAGTTCACTCCGCGTCGGATGGAGGAATCGAGTAAACGTTCGGGACGACTCTTCGGGGTCGCTCAGATCGGTCGGACACTCGCAGAACAGTTTCGTCTCGGTGTCGAGTTGCTGGTGAATCTCCAGCCCAGCCACGAGACCGAGGTCCTCGTAGTCGTACTCGCTCATTGGTCGGACGTGGGACGTGGAAGGGTAAAAAACCGTCCAGTTCGCACGAGTCGATCTTGAGGTTGAGTGCGGGGGGAACCGCGGTGAGAATCGAGGGGGTCGTCGTCATCACTATCGGTGATGAAAGCGTGAAGGCATTCGACGCCGAACACGTCAACGGTCGAGGTTAAACTGTTCGTGTCACATCACAGTATCTGTCCGTCGTACGTACACCATTCGAAATCGGGTAATTGTATACTGTCCGATCCTTTCACTTGCTCATGTTTATAATATGATTCTCAAAACGTTGTGGATTTTCTTATTTAATACCGTGTGATGGCTATATTATTGGAAATTTGACAAACCATAGATACAAAAACGAAGGCGACAGAGGTAGTTGTATGACTGATTTCCTCACGGCGGGAAATCTCCCCGTAGACACGCCGATCCGTATCCTGCACGTGGACGACGACCCGGCACGAATTCGCCTTTCTGCATCGTTGTTGATGGAACACATATCTAACGCAGAGATATATACAGAAACAGATCCGATGGAAGCGTGTACTCGCCTCAACGACGGCCTTGTAGTGGACTGTATCGTCAGTGATTTCGATATGGGTCCGATGAACGGACTCGATTTTCTAGACGCGGTGCGCGAGCAGTTTCCGGACCTCCCGTTTATCCTTTTCACTGGGAAAGGAATCGAAGAGATCGCCAGTGAGGCCATTTCCGCCGGAGCCACCGATTACTTGCAGAAAAGCGGCGGCACCCAATGCTATGCTGTACTGGCCAACCGCATCGAGAATACCGTCCGTCAGCATCGCACGGAACAGGCCACAGTATCGTACCAAGAACGGATCCGATCCGTCTACGAACGAATAACCGACGCTTTTCTAGCCCTCGATGATGAGTGGAAGCTTACGTTCGTCAACGAGCGTGGAAAACGTCTCTTGGACCGGTCGGAGGAGGAACTGCACGGAGCGGTTTTTTGGGACGTGTTTCCCGGCACCATCGACTCACGATTCGAAGCCGAGTATCGGCGGGCGATGGAGAGACGAGAACCAACGACGTTCGAGGCATCTCTCGACTCGTTGGAAACGTCACTCAACGTTCGCGCCTACCCATCCACGAACGGGTTATCAGTGTTCTTCAGGGATGCGACCGCGGAAAATCGGCTTCGGGAAGAACATCGCCGCGAGAAGGCGCTATTGGAGCAGGTGTTCGAGACGAGTCCACTCTGTCTCGCAATCATGGACGAAAATGGCGTCATCAGACGAGCGAACGACCGGATGGTCGAACTGCTCGAAATTACAGAGGAGGAGATAACGAACCGAACCTCCGACTCCTCGCAGTGGACGATTACGGACGAGAACGGCGACGACCTGCCGGACGATAAACGTCCACTCACCGCTGTGTTCGAGAACGAGGCGACGGTCAGCCGTGAGCGAATCGGTTACGAGAGTCCGAGTGGCGAATGGAGTCTTCACACAGTCAGTGCGGCACCGATTCACGCCGAACCCGGCAAGATGGACCGAGTCGTCGTCGCCATCGAGGACGTTTCCGAACTGTAACAGTCGATCGCGTTAGTTACGGTCGAACTGTTTCGACCCGACATCCTCGACGCGAACGTTCTCCGCACGTGCCCGAATCTGTCGCCCGAGTTGCCGGACGACGACGTCTCGAAACTCGCTCGCATCGTCCGCATCTATATCCGCGGCGTGGGCTTCTTTCCCCCCGAACCCGACGGAGCTTGCGGTATCGACGATAACGGTACCCAGTCCCCACCTGCGCTGAAATGGTGTCTCACGCTGGATAACGGTTTGTACCCGATAGTAGGGAACGACGTGGGTTTTTCTACGCCAGAACCCGTTTCGTGTCTGTACATACTCCTTACCGACGTGATAACCGCGATGCTTCCACTGATACTGTCCGGCCACTGGCGCGAGTATGAGTAACGCAAGAAAGACGTACCAGAGGCCCAGCAGTCCGGTGAACCGATCGACCACGTACGCGCCTGCCGTAACTCCTACAACAATGACTGAATATCGAACCGTGTATCGACGCCGGGTCCGTTTCGGTGGCCGAACGAACGTCGGGTCGTCGAAGGATTCGATAGAGTGTGCAAGTTGGAGGACTCGACGACGTGTCGCGATGGGAATCGCTGCCTCTGACCCACCGGACGGCCCTTGACCCGGTGCATATCCCGCGGTCTCGACCGAGAGTGTTGCATACCCGAAACGCCGCATGAGCGGATTTTCCCGAAGTGTAAGCGTCTGAATCTTGTCGAGCGGGATCGACCCGTCGTAGCGCTGCAACAGTCCACGCTCGTATCTGAGTTCGTCATCTACGCGCGTCAGCGTAAAATCGTAGTGGCGTGCGTACGTCACCATCGCGCTGGCGACCCAGAGAACGACGACCGAGATGGCCAACTGAGTGAGTCCGAGCAGGAGCGAAACCACATCGAGCGGGTTACTGGCGTCGGTCAGAAACGGTACGACGAGGAAGACGAGCCCGAACACCCGGGGTTCTATCGAGATGAGCGACAGCAAAAGCAGTTCGGGCGAGCTAATCTCGTACAGTACATCTGGTTGCGCGTCTGTTTCCGTCTCACGTCGTCCATCGCCCCGTTTTCGTCGCTGAATCTCGCGCTGAAGCCGCCTCGCCTCCCCGTAGGCGACGAACCGAAGATTGGCTTCGGTTTCACCCCCTCCCGCCGTTTCGAACCCGACGGAAGCGATTCCGAGGACGCGCTGGACGACGTTTCGCCGGATATCGACGTTCTGAATCCGTCGCAGTGGAATCTCTCGGCGTCGTCGCGAGATGACTCCGGAGTCGATATCGAGCGACTCGTCGGTGAGGACGTACTCGAACCGACGGTAGTAGGTGAGTTCCCAGAGTCCGGTAACGAGGAGTCCGGCGATGACGAACGCGAGCGCGACGACGATATCGATGGACGCCACCGCACCCGCGAGCGTCGTCCCGACGAAAAAGAGCGTGAGCGCGACGCTCGCGCTCCGCGTAAACAGTCGATAGGGAAGCGACAGGGGGTGGAGTTTCATACCGCGTCCTCGTACTCGCTTTCGATTGCGAGGTTCCGGAGGCGACGCTGCAGATTGCTCGCCCGTTCGGGCGTGAGACCGGGAATCGTCACGTCAGCGCCGCGCGACCCGGCAGTGTAAACCACGACGCTTCCGAGTCCGACGAGTCGCTCGATGGGTCCACGTTGGGTATCGACATGTTGAACGCGGACGAACGGGACCACCGTCGTCACGCGGGTGAACACCCCACGTTCGAGATACAGGTTGTCATCGCGGATTTCGAACTGCCACGAGCGATATTTGAGAGCGACGTAGGTCCCTCCGACCACGAGTATCACGAGCGGAATCACGACTGAAATCCATACCGCAAAATCGGCCACGAATCGGCGTGCTCCGAACAGCCCACCTCCGATCAGTGCCGTCGTGAAAAGAACTCCCACAAACCAGACCAGTCTGACGCGGGAGTCGAGTGTCTCCATGCTTGCATATCCGGAGTATCCCCGTATAAAAGTAGGCGTCGCATAGCGTCCGAAATCTTCGCAGTACAGGCATCCTACCGATCCGAAGGGGGTTCGTACCGTTTCGTTCGATTGGCTCTGATTCGAATCAGTCGGCGTGGAACAAAGACACCAGCGGACCGTAGCATTCGTGGACAGCATGACCGAGAACTCGACCACTATCGACCGTCGCCGGTTCATCCAGGCGACCATGGCCTCCACAGCAGTGCTTGGAGGAGTCTCGTCGGCAGGTGCACTCCAGTCGTCCGGTAACACGCAGTACTCCATCGAACAGAAAGGCAAGTGCATCCCGATAGAACCGCTTTCGATGTCGGGACTCCCCGTCGAGGAGTTCTACGACTACCGCACGCCGGATACGGACCCGATGTCGTACAAGTACGCCTCCTTCGGAACTGAAAGCCTCCAGCGTGACGACACCAGTCTCCTGTTCCTGTACGAGGGACCGAAAGGACTGAGCCTCGTCATGATTCACGACAAGCTGGACAGTGACGGCGGCGGTGCCGTTTCGTTCCGCATCACGAGCCTCCCCGTGCAAGGGAAATTCGTCATCAAGGACGACCAGTACGACGGATCCACAAACCGTGATACGTTCGACTACTCCGTCACCCGCGACTGGAACGGAAACAAGTCCGCGAACGCGGTCGTCCACTGGACGTGGCAGGGTGGCCGCTCCGACGGGGGCGTCTATCGTGGACTGGGCAACGATTTCGAGTTCACGATTCATCCCCAGTTCAACAAACAAGCTCTCCTCTCCGACGAGGGTGGCGAATATCAAGGTGACGTGAAGAAATGGGAGGTCCTCTCCGGCAACGTCAACAACCCGACGCGGACGGAGTTGAAGATGAACGAGCCGGTCAAGATAACGAGCAAGAGCTGTAGCGCGGAAACGACGGCACAGCAAAAGACGACGAGCGGAGGTGGCGAGAAAACGACGAGTCCGGCCAAAACTACCTCGAAGCCGTCCGACGTGAACAGCGGTGGAAAATCGTTCTTCGGCAAACTCTGGGACGGTATCGCCTCCGTGCTGAACTCGGTGGTGTCGTTTTTCACCAGCCTGTTCTGATCCTGCCGACGGTTTCGGTAGTGGTTGGATCTACAACTGAAACGTGACCCGTTTTATTCGTCTTGACCGAGGATACCGCGATGAGTCATCGCTTCCGGGTCGATGATCTCGTCCGCCTCCTCCTCGCTTAGGTACCCCTTTTCGACGACGACTTCGCGGACCGTCTTGCCTTCCTTGAGTGCCTCTTTGGCCGCCTTCGACGCTTTGTCGTAGCCGATGTGCGGGTTGAGCGCGGTGGCCAACGCCATGCTCTGTTCGACTTGCGTTTCACAATGTTCCGCATCGACGTCCAACTTCTGGACGAATTTCTCCGCGAACACCGTGCTACTGTTGGAAATGAGTTCGGCGGATTGGAGGAAGTTGTGCGCCAACACGGGTTTGTACAGGTTGAGATCGAGTTGTCCTTCCCCTGCACCGTATTCGACGGCGGTGTCGTTGCCGACGACTTGCTTGTGCATCTGGTTGACTGCCTCGGCGACGACGGGGTTGATTTTGCCGGGCATGATGGAACTGCCGGGCTGGTTTTCCGGTTGGTCGATTTCGCCGAGTCCGTTGCGCGGACCCGATGCCAGCAGACGGAGATCGTTTGCGATCTTGTTGAGCGAGCCTGCAACCGTTCGAAGCGCGCCGTGCGCCTCGGCCATGGCGTCGTGAGCGGCCTGCGCCTCGAAATGGTTGTCGGCCTCACGGAACTCGATCCCAGTCTCCTCGCTGATGTACTCCGCGGCGAGCGACGGGAACTCCGGATGTGTGTTGAGACCGGTTCCAACCGCGGTCCCACCGAGGGCCAGTTCGGCGAGGTGGTCGCGCGTGTGGTCGATACGGGCGAGGCCTTTCTCGATCTGCGTTCGATAGCCACCGAACTCCTGCCCGACACGGACCGGAGTTGCGTCCTGGAGGTGGGTACGACCCGTCTTCACCACATCGTCATATTCTTCTTCTTTCTCAGCGAGTGCTTCGCGGAGGGTGTCGAGTGCCGGGAGGACGTCCTTCTCGACGGCTTCGAGCGCCGAAACGTGCATCGCGGTCGGAATCACGTCGTTACTCGACTGGCCGAAGTTGACGTGGTCGTTCGGGTGGATGTCACGTGAGCCGACTTCACTGCCATAGATCTCCGCGGCACGGTTCGCGATGACTTCGTTCGCGTTCATGTTCGAGGACGTGCCGCTGCCGGTTTGGAACACGTCTACCGGGAACTGGTCGTCGTGTTCGCCAGCGATGACTTCGTCGGCGGCCTGGATGATGACGTCCGCTTCGTCCTCTTCTATCATTCCGAGGTCACGGTTGGCCTGCGCCGCGGCCTTTTTGACCACGCCGAGGGCACGGATGAACCGCCGCCCGAACGTAATTCCCGAGATGGGGAAGTTCTGCACCGCGCGCTGCGTTTGTGCGCCCCAGTAGGCGTCGGCGGGCACTTTCATCTCCCCGAGACTGTCCTCCTCGATTCGGTAATCCTCGTCGCTCATACCCGTGGGGTCTTGGGCCACGAATAAATAATGTGCTCAATCAGATCCACTTACACACGTTAGTAACCCTACTAATCTCGAACAGTAAAATCACACAGTAATTATTTCAATACCTCTAGCTAGGATATAAATATAGTTTGTATTTTTAATGATTAACTCGCCTCAGAATTAACTTAACAATAATTAAGTGGGTCTTTCGATATGGTTCTGATACACTTATCAGGTGTGACTATGGCAAACAATGAAAACGGCGGTATGTCACGACGGGACTACGCGAAATATGCCGGTCTTGCAGGCGTCGTCGGTACCACAGGTCTTGCAGGCTGCCTCGGCGGCGGGAACGGAGACGAGGGAAAGGACGGGTCCAAGAATGGTGGAAACAAGGTCGAAGTCCAGCACTGGTGGACGGGGGGTGACGGTAACGCGGCCATCACGGCACTCTTCGAAGGGTTCGAGAAGAAACACGACATCACGGTTAAATCGAACCCGGTCTCCGGCGGAGCCGGACAGAACTTGAAAAACGTCATCAAAAAGCGCGTTCTCAACAGCGACCCTCCAAGCACGTGGCAGGCATGGCCTGGAAAGAACCTTCATCCCTACGTCGAGGCAGACAAACTGGAGGACATCGGTGAATCGGTCTGGTCCAAAAACGACATGAAAAACGCATACCTGAAAGGACCGAAAGAGGCGGCGAAACCCAACGGAAAGTTCGTTACTGTTCCGCTCAACATCCATCGTCTAAACAATCTCTTTTACAACGTCGAAGTCGTCGAGAAGGCAGGTGTCGATCCATCCAGCATCTCGAAACCGAGTGACCTCGTGGATGCGATGAAGACGGTGGAAAACAATACGAATGCGGTCGGGATGGCCCATCAAACGAAATCCGGATGGTCGACGCTACAGCTGTGGGCACAGGTACTCCTCGGTGAACACGGCGAGCAAACGTATGCGGCGTTCACTGATGGAAAGGTAAAACAGAACAAGCAGGCAGTGAAACAGTCGCTCTCGCTGGTAAAAGAGTACCACAAACATTTCAACGGCGACGCGGGGTCCATCGATTGGCAGCAGGCGAACAAGAAACTCATCAACGGAAAGGCTGCGTTCATCCATCAAGGAGATTGGGCTGCCGGGATGTATCGCGCTCAGGACAGCTTCGAGTTCGAAAAGCAATGGAACATGGTTCCGTTTCCCGGCACGAAGGGGAAGTATTCACTCGTCATGGACTCGTTCCCATTCCCGAAGAACAACCCAACGAAGGAGGAGACCAAAAAGTTCCTTCAGTACGTCGGCTCAGTCGATGCGCAGGAACGATTCAACCCGAAAAAAGGATCGATTCCGCCACGCACGGACGTTCCGAAGGATAAGTTCGGTCCGTTCCTTTCGCGTCAAATGGACCAGTTCAAGAGTTCGAAATCACAGCCACCGTCCATCGCACACGGACTCGCGACGACCCCCGAGACATTGACGAAACTCGACGACGCAGCCACGTCCTTCAATTCGAGTTGGAACGTGGACAAGACGTACAATAAGTTCGTCTCGGCGTTCGAACCGAACTGATCTCGCGCTCGATTTTCCATGCAAAGGATACGTAAATCACTGAAAAAAGTCAGACGGCGTCTGAGACGTACCCGTATTCACACTACTGGCGTCCTCGTGAGTGACGACGGAGCGAACGAAGGCTCACCGGAACTTCGCTCCGATGGCGGGACGATAACCGAGGAACGACGCGAGACCGAACAGTCGATCTTCCAAAACGAGTTCGTCCAAAGTATTCCGTTCTGGTTGCCCCCGTTCTTGCTGATGGGATTCTTCGTCTACGGCGCAATCGGGTGGAATCTCATCATCTCGCTTACCGACTTCGCGTCGCTCACGCTCCCGACGTATGACCCGACGACGTTTGACCTCGAGATGTACCGACAGGCGTGGAACGACCCCAACTTCTGGAACGCGGCGCAGAATACGTTCGTTCTGCTGATCGTGTTCACCGCACTGTGTCTGGTCGTTGGACTCGCGTTAGCGATCCTCATCGATCGCGGAATTCGATTCGAAAACGCATTTCGAACGATCTACCTCCTGCCAATGAGCCTTTCGTTCGTCGTGACGGCGAAAGTCTGGGCGTGGATGTACAACTTCGAAAGCGGAATGATAAACGTCACACTCAGACAGTTCAGCTTAGGGTTTTTTAGCTATCACTGGATAAGCAACCCGACGACAAAACTCGCCGCAGTCATCTTCGCGCTTATCTGGCAGTTCAGTGGCTACGCGATGGTCGTCTACCTCGCAGGATTGCGGGCGATTCCGGACTCTCACTTCGAGGCTGCACGAGTCGATGGCGCAAGCACGTGGCGAATGTACCGCCGTGTGATTGTCCCGCAGTTGCGTTCGTCAACGATGGGCGCGGCGGTGGTATTGATGGTGTTCGCGCTCAAGGCCTTCGACTTCCTCTACGTGATGTTTGGGACGAATCCCGGCCCGGCGGCAGACATCCTGGCGACGATGATGTTCCGTGAAGCGTTCGCATCCAACCAATGGGCATACGGGTCGGCGATCGCAATCGTCCTCTTTGCCATGGCGCTCACCGTCGTCGGTCCGTACCTCTACAGCGAGTACAAGCGAGGTGAACTATGAAATCGAAGAAAGGACGAGTGGCGCTCTACTGCGTCCTGTTCGCACTTGTCGCGTTCTATTTGGCACCGCTGGAGTCGGCAATCATGACTGCCTTCAAGACGTCCAGCGCATTCAATGAGACGCTCCCGTTTGCACCGCCAGGACTGGACGGATTCACCCTCGACGCGTGGCGAGTGGCGACAACCAAACTCTCCCACGGTATCCTGAACAGTCTGCTGTTGGCGATTCCAGCGACGATACTGTCGGCCACCCTCGGGAGTCTCGCTGCGTACGGCGTGACCAACGTTGAGTGGAAGTACCAGATGCCGATTATCGCATTGTTCGTCGCAGGCATCTTCATCCCGTATCAGGCGGTTCTGGTGCCGCTGTCGCGACTGTTTGCCATTGTGGACACCCAGTCTTTACTGGCACCGTTGTGGGGACTGCCGCTGATGCGCGCCCACTACGCGAACATCATCAACCTCATCATCGCACACACGGCGTACGGGATTCCGATTACCTTCCTGCTGTTCCGTTCGTACTATCGGAACCTCTCGGAAGAGATGCTGGAAGCGGCCCGTCTCGACGGGGCGAGCGTGTTCAGCATTTATCGGAACATCGTGCTCCCGCTGTCGAAGCCGATGTTCGCGGTGACGCTTATCTATCAGTTCACACAGGTGTGGAACGATCTCCTGTTTGCGCTGGTCATCCTACCCGGCGGAGCAGGAGCGGGCGAACCAGTGACCGTCGCCCTGACGAACCTCAGCGGCGGAATCATCCAATCGTTCGGACTACAGATGGCGGGCGCGTTCGTCGCGGCAGTGCCCACGCTCATCGTGTACATTGCATTCGGGGAACAGTTCGCAAAAGGAGTTGCTAACTAATGATACGAAACGATACGATGGAACGGAGGAACCGGAACGATGGCTGAACTCACACTCGACGGCGTGACGAAGTGGTTCGACGACGACAGCGACCGGATCGTCGCAGTTGATGACGCGAATATCGACATTGAGGACGGGGAGTTCCTCGTCCTCGTCGGCCCCTCGGGATGCGGAAAATCGACTACGCTCCGGATGATTGCCGGATTGGAAACCATATCGGACGGTGCGATCCGCCTCGACGGACGAACCATCAACGACCAACCGCCGACGACGCGGGACATCGCCATGGTGTTCCAATCCTACGCGCTCTATCCGCACATGACGGTTCGGGAGAACATGAGCTTCGGATTGGAGGAGTCCACGGACCTCTCGGACGACGATATTTCACGGCGCGTCGAAGAGACCGCCGAGATGATGGGCATTTACGACTTGCTCGACCGAAAGCCCAGTGAACTGTCCGGCGGTCAGCAACAGCGTGTCGCGTTGGGACGAGCGATCGTCCGCGACCCCGAGGTGTTCCTGATGGACGAACCGTTGTCGAACCTCGACGCCAAACTGCGGTCACAGATGCGCACCGAACTGCAGCGATTGCAGGAAGACCTCGGTGTGACGACGGTGTACGTCACGCACGACCAGACGGAGGCGATGACGATGGGTGACCGAATCGCCATTCTGAACGACGGAAAACTCCAGCAGGTTGCGACCCCGATCGAGGCATATCACCGGCCTGCGAACCGATTCGTTGCAGGGTTCATCGGCGATCCGTCGATGAACTTCTTCGAGATGAAACGCGACGGGGACACACTGGTCGGCGAGAACTTCGAGTATTCACTCTCCGCGGAGGCGCTCGATGAAGTCGGCGACACCGAGCGCGTAACGCTCGGCATCCGCCCGGAGGATATCGAACTCGTCTCAAGCGACGAGAGCGCACACGAGTTCCGGACCGTCGTGGACGTCGTCGAACCGATGGGCAACGAGAACAACGTCTACCTTCGGTTCGCGTCGGCGAACGACCGGTCGGCGAAGGGACAAGTAGCAGCGGAGCAACCGACCGAAGACGGACCGACAGGGGAACGACGGACGTTCGTCGTCACGGTCGGTGGGATGCAGACCATCGACGAAGGGCAAGAAGTGGTCTCCCGGATACCGGAGACCGCGATACATCTGTTCGACACAGAGACGGGTACTGCACTTCGGAATCGAGCGCTCGATCTATCCGAGGCGTCGGTTCCGAACCGCTAACCGTCTTCCTGCGGGTCGTTACTGTTCGTACTCTTCGGGCGTGTAGGTTTTCAGTTCGAGCGCGTGGATGTCCGTCGTCATGTGATCGCCCAGCGCGTCGTAAACCAGTTGATGCTGTTGCACCAGCGTTTTGCCCTCGAAGGCGGGCGAGACGACGAGTGCGGCGAGGTGGTCCTCATCGTGTTCGCCACGAGGGTGCGTGACCGTCACGTCGGCGTCTTCGAGTTCCGATTCGATGAGTGCAACGACTTCGTCGGCGTTCATGGATGATGATATCGCCTGAAGGGTTAAAAAGTCGGAGGAACGGAGCGCGTGATGGGTCGAAGCATGCTTCCGACGATGGACGACCGGGACGAGCGCGAGCGGGTGACGGGAATCGGTTGGGAAAGGTGGTCGTCACGAAGCGAAGGCGGTACGACCGTTGCTGGAAATAGTTGTCACCGAACCTCGGGAGTGGAAACCGGTCGTGAGAAAGTGCGCTTCCGATACCGTACCTCGTCTCCGACGGGGGACTAGCTCCACCAGCCGAACTGTTCTTTGGCCTGTTCGATGGCGCCCTCGACTTTCTTCTCGAGTTCGTCGATGGACCGCTCGACATGGTGGACTCGCTCGCGGGGAATCCGGCGGACGATATCGTCGCCCTCGTCGTTCTCACCGACCTTCACGAGCCAATGGTCGTCGAAGTACACAATATCGTCGTTTTCGACTTCGCGTTCGGTCGTTCCATCCGGAGCGTCGTAGACGATGGTCGCCGTACCGACATCTGGGTCGGGCATGATTCGTTCCTGTGCCCGGAAAACAGAAACGTCTGTTGGCCGGAAACGAACGTGTCACTCCTCAAGCGCCCGACGTTTCAAATCGACGCGATAGTCGGAAAGTACGTCTCGACCCATGATGAGTTGATATCGCATGTGGCTACGGTCGACGACGCTTGCGGTCGTCCGATGCCATCTGTCGCCGATGACGATGTCGACGTCCACCAGGGGACGTTTCTTGCTCGACTGCTGGCTCCCCGACCGGACCGTGGTACTGCTTTTGATCGGACCGGCACCCACCTTTGCGGCGAGGTCGATTCCGATGCTCGTCCGTTTTGCCCCGGTGTCGGCTTTGGCGACGACCGAATCGAGCCCCACCATTCCGTTGACCAACACGCGCTCGGTGTAGCCGACCGTCCGGGGATTACCGTCGGAATTCGAATTCGCAGGGGTGGGTTTACAACGGGGAACCGAGTCGTCGAACGTGTCGGCGAGTGTTTCGACTTGCTCGTTCGAGACCGACCCGCCGACCCGCTCGATAGCGAGGCGTGCGATAGAGGGTGCTGCACTTCTCCCCGTGGCGCGATAGAGTCCCCTGAATCCTGCGGTTGGGTTTACTTCGAGGACGTACCACTCCTCGTTCCACCTCATCAAATCGACGCCAGCGATATCGAGGCCGACAGCGACTGTTGCTTCTCGGGCGACGGTGCCGACTTCGTCGGCCAGTTCGTCGGTCGCATCCTCCGGAACGCCACCGCGGGCGACGTTTGTCCGCCAGTCGCCATTGGGCGCCAAGCGACGCATTATCCCGACTATCTCGCCGTCTACGACGTACGCGCGAACGTCCCACTGCCGGTCGTTTTGATCGAGAAATCGCTGGACAAACGTATGTCGCCGTCCGACGAGATGACTGGGGTGGCCCGTGTCGTCGAGTTTCCACGTCGTTTCTCCGTGCGTTCCAACGCCGGTTTTTATCACTAATGGATTTTCGAGGTGGTCACGTCCCGCGGCGAACGAACTGCTGCTCAGTGCAAAATACGAGTCGGGCGTCCGAACGCCGTGGTCGGAAAGGCGGACAGCAGTTGCGTATTTATGTACCGCAGTCAGCACGTTGTGGGGGTGATTGAGCATCGGACGGATTCCGGCGAGGATGTTGGCGATCTCTAGCTCTTCGAGTGGGTCGTCGATAGTCGCCAGCAGAAGACGGTTCACGAGTACATCGACGCTCGGAACGAGGCGTGCTTGGTCGTCGATAATTTCGACGTGTGTGTTTGCCTTTCGAAGCCAGATCGGAGTGTGTCCCAACGCCTCGATTGCGTTCAAGATGGCTTTCGTCTCCTTACTGTTGTGAAAACTCAGAACACCTACTCGAACGGAACCATCGCGTGAGACTGCCATACGTACCGTAGGGGTGGCACGAGCGTGTCGTTTTCGCCACGTATATTCAGTATGAGAGGAGCGCGCGGAAGCGAACGATGTTCGATATCCTGACTCCGGCTACAGCCCCATGGCCTGCACCAGTGAAATTCCGCTCGCGAGCGCGCCGACGAGATAGCCGCCGATTGCACCGCCGTTTAGGAGCGGGAGACCGGCGTGTGCACGACCTTTGAGAACCATCCAAAGGAGGACGACCAGTCCGGCCAGGGTCCCGACCATCGCGGTGAGAGCGGGCAGGTTCAGTGCGAATCCCGAAACGAGGGGTTTGGCGGGCGAGAAGAAGGCTGCACTGGCGACGAGCACGGTCGGCATCACGGCATCACCGAGTCCGATGAAGAAAGCGTCCCTGTCGCCCGAGTCGGCGTCGGGTTCGCCGGATTCCTCGTCTCCGCTTGACTCCACGATTTCGTCCGATCTGCCAGTCTCGTTCGATTCACCGGCCTCGTCCGATTCGTCACCTGGCGACACCGCACCCTCGCTGGTGGCCTGTGCGGTGTCCTCCAGGAACGAGTATGAGAGCGTCATAGGAATGACGAGGATGACGGGGATTTTCAGGTCCATCACGCCGGAAGCGAGCGTGAGCATATGTTCCGTGCCGTAGACGCTGATAGCGTCGTAGATGGCGAGCACCGCTAGCAGTATGATCGCGGGAAGCAGGCCGAAACTGATGCCGAACAGTCCCGCCGCGCCCGCACCCATGACCACTCCGGCAGTGTCGATGACGTACCACTCGGGATACACTGCGAGCGCGAGCGCGACGAGTCCCGCCGCGCCCCACGCGATGACGTTGACCGGTGCGCCGCCAACCGTCACCTCGACCGTGGGTGGGATAACGACGCTAAACACGTACAGCGATAGCATGCCGCTCGTGAGGATGATGACCGCTCGAAGAATCCATTCGACGCCGAGTTTGATGACCGCGAGCATTCCGGCGGTGAAGACGAGGATGACCCCAACGTAGACGAGACTGTTGGTCGGGTCGGAGGGGTCTTCGACCGTCTGGTAACCCGCCGATTCGAACGGTTCGACAAGCGCCAACGCGCCGAGTTGCACCCCGAGGAAGATGGCGATGGTCAACCCGGACGCGAATAGCACTCGCGTTCGTTTGTTCATGGCCGAAGCAATGAAGTGACCCCTCTTTGTGGTTTTGGGTTCGACATTTCCGTGCAGTGTCGTGTTTTCTTCCCGATTCGGTACCCATGAGTGCGTTCGACTGCATCGCGCTTTCGCTGGTCCGTGAGTCGGCACGTTTTGTGACTGGCGGTCGGAGCCGTGACTTCCTCCGATTGCGATGAGTGCGTGAGACGCTATTCAGAGTATTCTCGTTCCGCATCCGATGACGGTACGTGCTATTCCCCGGTTAACGCCTCACTCGCGGGTGAGAGGGAAATCGTCGAACCCAACCCTTCCTCCCGAGCTTTCTCGTAGAGCAGGTACGCGGACGCAACAGTTTCGATGCCCGTTCCGCCACTGTCGAAGACGGTGATTTCGTCCTCCGATTCTCGGCCTGTGGCTTCACCCGCGACGATTTCGCCGAGTTCGGCGTGGATGTGGTCGTCGGTGACGGCACCCGTTTCGACCGCGGCGAGGAACGACCCGGCGTCTTGTGTCGCTCGCTCGCGCAGGTCGGGGACGTACGTCGCACGCTCGATGGTTGTCGCATCGAGTTCGCGCTTTTTTGGGTGGTACTGCCCCATCGCGGTAACGTGTGCACCGTCTTCGAGTAGGTCGCCATCGAACACCGGTTCGTTCGCCGTCGTCGCGGTAATCACGATTTCCGCGTCCTCGACAGCGGCGGCACTGCTCGCGACGGCGGCAACCGAAGCGTCGAGTCCCTCGTTCATCTCCCCGGCGAACGATTCGCGGCTCTCCTTCGTCGGGGAGTAGACCGAGACCGTTTCGATGTCGCGGACGGACGTCACGGCCTTCAGCTGTCCACGTGCCTGTGCGCCGCTTCCGATGATGGCGAGTTTCGTCGCGTCTTTCCGAGCGAGTGTATCCACGCCGACCGCACCGGTCGCACCCGTTTTGAACGGATTCATGCTCGCGCCGTCGATAAGTGCGATGGGTGCGCCGCTGTCGACGTCGAACAAGGGTGTCATGAACCACGCATCCTCCGCACCGAACCCGGCGGAGTACATGTACCCGCCCATCGCACCCGTCTCGGGGAGGATCGCGGAATATCCAGTCAGCATTCCGGCGGGGTCATCGTTCGGGAGCGTCGTGCGTGGTTTTGCGGGCGCACCCCTACCTCGCTGGCGGTATCCTTCGCGGACAGCATCGACGTACTCTTCCGGCGTTGCCAGTCCTGCAACGTCGTCGCTCGTCAGAAACAGCGCATCTGTCATGGCTGGCAAGAGAACAGCCAGTGACAAAACCGTTGAGGAACGGGAGAACGTGACGGGAAAGTGAGTACGGAAAAGGGAAGGGAGAGGGAAAAGATCAGTCCGCGGAATTGACTGGAGTGGACGTCTGGGCGGCAGGGGTGTCGTCGACAGGTCCGTTGATGAACAGCGCATGGCCGATGAGGAGAACCGCCGCGGTTGCACCGAGCGGAATCGCAGTCGTCAGTGCGAGTCCAGCAACGCTGAGTGCTCCGGTTACGCCAACGAGTGCGAGTGGAATCAGGCCCAGAATGAGGTCGTAGTACCCAGTCATAATCTATTATAGAATATGCGGGGAGGGTATATAACTCTTCCCCATATGAGAGCCAGTCGTTCTGTGTATCTACTCTATATTCTCAGACTCATTGACGAGTTGCTTTGGCATAAGTTATAGAAATTACCTTCAGATACGGGGCCTGAAAGTCCTAAATTCGGCATTTTGCGGCAATTCCGGATATGACTACAGATAATTTTCATACTAATGTTCCATGTTAACTATTAGCTCAATTTTCGATGCCGGGAATGTCGGGGAGAAAATATCCACGAGTAATCACGCGCCGGGCACTCGAAGAATAGGGCCCTCGCACCGAGACCTACCAAACGGAAAACCGAGGAGTATGTGAATGGTCCGCGTAGGTTTATTAGGAAAAACGATTAAACTCTCCCCATGAAGGTGCGAACACAGTATCTCGTTGCAGCCTTACTCGTCGCCGTCGCGTTCGGCGTCAGTGTTTTCTTTTACCCGCAGATGCCGGACCGGATGGCGACCCATTGGACCACGAGTGGCGACGCCGACGGGACGATGGGAAAACTGTGGGGAGCGTTTTTACTCCCGACGGTGACCGCGGTCCTTCTCGCCCTGTTCGCAGTAATTCCACGAATCGACCCGCTGGATGAGAACATCAGTGTGTTTCGAAAACAGTACGCACTGTTCGTCGTGCTGTTCGTAGCATTCATGCTGTACGTCCATTCGTTCGTCATCCTCTGGAACCTCGGGTATCGATTCGATTTCACTACGGTTCTCGCGCCCGCCATCGGCGCCCTGTTTTATTTCATCGGCGTGCTGATGAACCGCGTCGAGCGCAACTGGTTCGTCGGGGTCCGAACTCCATGGACGCTCTCGAACGATGAAGTGTGGAAAAACACGCATAGCAGAGCTGGCCCGCTGTTCAAACTCGCTGGACTCGTCGCGATCGTCGGCGTGTTCGTTCCAACCTACGCGATATATCTCATGGTCGTCCCCGCCGTCGGCATCGCGATCTATCTAACCGTCTACTCCTACGTGGAATATCGCCGCGTCACGGTGTGACCGCTGCGACGAGTCCGCGCCAGAAAACGAACGCAACGAGACCGAGCCCCATTACGACGAGGACGAACGAAAGCGGTGAGTCGCCGTGGAACACCGTCGTTGCTCTCAGTCCGGCCCCGATGAGCGACGCGATGACCCACGTTCCACCCGCCAAAAGTGCCGCGTCACGAACCGATCGGCGTGCTCGTTTGCTGTAGACGCCGACGAGAACTGATGCCAGTATCCAACCGATGAGAAACGGTGCAACCGTATCCGCGAATGCCAGAGGCGATTTTATCGGATTCGCGTTGTGCCGGAGGCTCCCCATCCAGAGAAGACCCACTAATACGACGAGGTCTCCGACGACGAGTCCGGCGGTGGCTGGCGAGCGGTCGAAGCGCCCGGCGGCGAAGGCACTGCTCATACGTTTCTCTCGGAACGCCGGGGTTATGTCGTTCCCGGTGTGCGTTTGACGCCTGCGACCGTGTAGTCGAACCCACGATTTCGGACACGCGGGACGAGCCCAGCATCTGAAAGCATCCGTGAGAGTTTTTCTGGCGTGAAAAAGGCCGAATTCATGCCGATGGCGTGTTCCCCTCGAACGAGAAGTTTTCCCCGGATGGTCGCCGGATTGAACTCCCGAACGACGAGGACGCCATCGGGCCGAAGTACGCGTACCACTTCCGCGACCGTTTCACTCGCGTCGCCGATGTGGTGGAGGGCATCGGAAATAACGACGGCGTCCACCGACTCCGAATCGAGCGGGAGACGGGATGCATCTCCGCGAACGCAGTCGAGTTCATGTCCCCGCGCCTGCGTAAGCATTCCGACGGATGCATCGAGGACGATTCGTTCGTCCGAATCGAGCGTTCTCACCGCTCGCCCGGTTCCGCCGGCGACGTCCACGACACGCTCGATCGACCGGTCCGCCTGTGCTATCCCTTCACCGAGAACGTCGGCGTCGGCATCGGGCGAAAACATATCGTAGAATCGTGCAACACGGTCGAAGTAGGCTACGTCCCCATCTGGGAGGGAGCGGGAGTGAGGTCGTCGCATGCGTCCGAAAACGCGCGCCAGCGAGTAAAATCCGCCGGGCACCCGACGGATGGATGTGGGTTGCGTCCACATTGTCGGTATGGAGTATGCGATACTGGGCTGGCCCGAGGACGAACCTACCTTGCGCCTCGATTACGAGGTGTTTAGCTACGCGGGAAAGTTCGTGATGTCGAACTCGGGGAAATCGGTTGCCCGAGAGGACGGAAGGCTCGTTGCCGCGATCGCCTTCAACGAGGACCGGACCGACGAGGAGACGATGTGGCTCCGGTACGTGACGGTTCGCTCGAATCGGCGCGGCGAAGGTATCGGTTCGGAACTCGCACGATTTACCACGGAACGCATTCACGACCGGGGGTATCGCTGTGTTCGAATCGCGGTGAACAACCCGTTCGCGTATCAAGCGCTCTACGGGGCCGGGTTCGGCTGGACCGGCGAGGAAACCGGACTGGCTGAACTCGTGTTGGAACACCCGGCAGTACGAACCGACGGGACGTATCAGTCCGGATTGGACGTGTTTCGCGACCGTGACCTTTCGGCGGATGAAATGTCATTTTTGGCGGGAAAGCGAGGTGCAAAACCACCGTCATCCTCCTGAACGGAACATATTCTGCCGGCGCTTGTTTCCTTCGATTTACGCATTAACACCTGATTAACGAAGTTCGTTACCGATGACGTTCAGTTATGAAGACGAGTCGGCGGACAATACTCGGTCTCCTCGGTGCAGGGCTTTCGGCCGGAGCGGCCGGATGCTCGGCGCTTTCGAACGAGCAGTCAGATCCAAAGCGGACCTCCGGACCGGATGGAACGCCGAAAGACGACGGAAAAACGACTACGACCGATATCGATACCGACGAGGAGACGACGGACAGGGAAGAAACGAGTGAACCAGGGGAAATCGAATCCCCACAAGGACTTTACGAGTCCGTAAGCGTTCCGAGCAACCCGACCGAATTCACCTACGCGAGAATGGGTTCCGACGATGCTCCCGTCACCGCGACCATCTACGGTGCGTGGAAGTGTCCGCACACGAAGGAGTTCGTGCACGGGTTTATGAGTGACATCGTCGAAAAATACGTCAAATCCGGCGACGTGACGCTCGAATTCCGTGCGGTTGCCTATCGGGATGGCGAAGGATTCCACGGCCCCGACGAACCACGTGCCGCACGAGCGGGCCTCGCAGTCTGGAATAACGACCCCGAATCATACTGGGATTTCTTCGAATACATGTTCCAAAACCGTAGCGGGGTTGATGGCTGGGCAACGACGGAGACGCTCATGCGAATTGCCGAAAAAGCGGGCGTCGAAAACCGCGATACGATTCGGTCGGAGATAGAGAGCGGGAAGTATCAGCAACGGATCGAGAAGACGATGAAGCGGGTTCGCGAGATACCTATTTCCGCCGTCCCTCGCATCGTGGTCGATGGGAAAGTAACTGCACCGACCGTAGAACCAAAGCGGACGATTGAACAGTTGGACGCCGCTCTCGGGAACGGGTCGGAGACGACGACCACGACGGACGAGACGACGACTACGACGGACGATGAAACAACGACGACCACGACGGACGAGACGACGACTACGACGGACGATGAAACAACGACGACCACGGACGGAACTACTACGACAAGCGACGGAACCCACACGACACCCGAAACGACGACTACGACAACGACGACATCGGAGCAATAGGGTCACGGCTTCGACGGAGGACGGGACTTTCAAGCCACCACCGCCCGTAGCTCCAGCTAATGGGAAACTCCGCACTTCGGCAACTCGCAGCGCTCGAGGACATCGGCTTCGACGAGGTAGAAGGCTCGCTCGTCGCGGTTGACGCACATAACTGGCTCTATCGATATCTCACGACGACGGTAAAGTGGACCCGCGACGAAGTGTACACCACCGAGGACGGGACTGAAGTGGCAAACCTCGTCGGTATCGTCCAAGGCCTGCCCAAATTCTTCGAACACGATCTGACACCCGTTTTCGTCTTCGATGGGAGCGTCACCGACCTGAAGAGCGACGAAATCGAAAGCCGGCGTGAACAACGCGAGAAATTGGAGGACCAATTGAAGGACGCGAAAGAGGCGGGTGACGCTATCGAAGTCGCTCGACTCGAAGCACACACCCAGCGACTGACACCGGTGATTCAGGAGACGACCCGGGAACTGCTCGACCTCCTCGACGTGCCGATCATCGAGGCACCTGCTGAGGGCGAAGCACAGGCCGCACATATGGCTCGTACTGGGGCGGTCGACTACGCCGGAACGGAAGACTACGACGCCCTCCTGCTCGGCGCACCGTTCACGCTCCGTAAGCTCACGAGCAAGGGAAACCCGGAACTGATGGACTTCGATGCCACGCTGGAAGAACACGATATCACGTGGGAACAGTTGGTGGATATCGCAATCCTTTGTGGAACCGACTTCAACGAGGGGATCTCCGGTGTCGGTCCGAAGACGGCCCTCAAAGGGGTCAAAGAACATGGGGACTTGTGGGGCGTTCTCGAAGAACGTGGCAAATATATCGAGTACGCGGATCGGATCCGGGAGATGTTCCTCAACCCCAAGGTGACCGACGAGTACGAGTTCGACGCCGAGATGAACCCCGATATCGACGCGGCCCACGAATACGTCACGGAGGAGTGGAAGGTCCACGCCGCCGAGGTAGAGCGCGGATTCGAGCGGATCGAAGAAAGTGTGACGCAAACCGGCCTGGACCAGTGGACGTAGGGCCGATACGTTGACGGGATTCCGGACGGTATGCCGAATCATGAGCGACGAACTGTCGCCGAACGATTTGACGGAGGGAATGACCGTCGAGTTCGAATGGGCACCGAAGGGACCGGGAAGCGGCGGCACCGTCGAGGGGGAGATAACGCGGGTGTGGCGACCCGAGGAGAGCGTTCGGGAGTTCACCGTCCGCGAAGACGACGAAACCGATTGGAACGTCTATACGGAGTATCGAACGCCGCCGGTCGAACGAGTCGAAGTAGGTGATGGCGATGAATCGGATGGGGAACCGGAGACCGAGACGGTCGGTCGATTGAAACGAATCGTTTCGACACGTCGGTGACTTTCGATAGCATCGAGAGCGTTTGATCGCCTCGTATCCGTATGGCTCGCGTTCCGCACGGTTCGTCGGTGCGTTGCTACCTTCTGCCGACTCCGAACACGGTCGTCGGAGGGGTTTGTCCCCGCTATCGAGCGTAGAGTTTCGATCCGACGAGCATCGTAAGCCGGGTGTCATCGTCCGGCGAAACGGCCACGTAGGGCCGTGAAACAGGGCCGAACACGTCAACCACCCTGCCGACGTTCTGGAGGCTCTCATCGACGACAATGGTTCCGATGTCCGGATATTCCTCGCTCGGCGATTGGACGATGGCGAGGTTCTGTGCGGTCCGGACGACCTGTCCCAATCGGTGCATTAGTTTCGCATGGCCGCGACGTATGCGGCGACGGCCTGAATGAGGTCGTTCTTCGAGGAGTCGTCCGCGTTCTTGACGAGGACGCGGCCGCGTTCCTCCCATCCTTCGCGCGAGTAGGCTTTGTCGCGTTCGATGACGGTATCGTAGCCGACCTGTTGGACGGCCCGAGCGATTTCGTCCACCGTCGGTTCCTCGACGGCGGATGCTTCCGGCACCCGCCGTCCTTGCTTTCGAGTCAACTCCGCGTCGAGATACGCGGGCCAGATGACTTTTTCGACCATACTCCACCCTCTGTTGCGACCCGTTAAACGCCTTTTCGTGTCACTCGCGTCGAGCGAGGAGTGTGACAAGCGCGAGTGCACCTGCAACCACCGAGATACCGGCACCGAATCCGGGCTGGCCGCCGGACGCCGTGGTCGTTTCGGTGGCCGTATTGCTCGCCGATTCGGTCGTCGTTCCGTCATCCGTTTCGGTCGTTGTCGTCGTCAGATTCGCCTGTGCGTACGCCTTCGGGTGGAACGTCTTCGCCAATTTCGTAATCGGGTGAACGATTCGCGGCGCGGGCTGACTCACGTAGTTCGAGTTCAGCGAAACGGTCCGGTTGTGTTTAGCGGCCGGTGTGTCGCTATAATCGTTCGGCACCGACGCGCCCGCCGAAACGATGAACCAATCGGGATTCTGCTTTACGACCACTTCGGTACTGATCTGTTTGTACCCGGAAATCCCGGCTTCCGCGGCGACGTTCGTCCCGCCTGCCGTTTCGATGATTTTGTCGACGAAGGTCCCCTTGCCGGCGGTGAATCCGCCGCTCATGACGTACAGCACTTTCGGGCTGTCCTCGCCGGAAACCGCCTGTTGAACTGTGTTGACGCGGTCTTTCATCCACGAAACAGTTTTCGCTGCCCCCTCACACTCGCCGGTGAGTTTCCCGGTCTGTTCGGTTTTCGAGTAGATGTCCTCGATGGACTTCGATTCGCGGAACTTGTACACCGTCAGCCCCGCATCACGCAATTTTTGGACGGTCTGGTCGGGAATGACGTTCGGCGCGAGGACGAGGTCCGGGTTCTGCGCGACGACTTTCTCGGGGACGACCGTAGTCATCCCGGAACCGGAAACGTTCGCCGTCCCGCTTGCGCCGTCGAGATAGGCCGAAAACTTCGTCGTCGCGACGACTTTTTCTTTCCCGCCGATTTCCCACATCGTCTGTGCCGCGCTCGGCGAGAGGGTGACGATTCGCTGCGGTTCCGTTTCGATCGTTACGTCAGTCCCCGTGGCATCGGTTTTCGTCACCGGGAACGAGCAGGTTCCCTGTGCCCCTGCAACGCCCACTGGCCCGATCGCGATACCACCGACGAATGTTGCGACGACGAGCATCGCCGACAACAGTAGCTGTTTCATGACAGTCGGCACGTCGAGTGTGTTCAATAAATATTTACCTAAAGCAATCAGACTTGCATATCGATGCGATATGGGACGCGCGTAACCACGTGGTGTGGCGGATTAGCGGCGATGCTTATCATCGTCGTGCTGGGTAGCGCCGCAACTGGGCCGACTTCACTCTCCCCATTACTCGTGGCAAAAGCCCTGCTCAACGAATTGGCGATACCGACCGGTATCCGGATCGCGGAGCACACGCTTTCCGTCCCGGGCGTGCTCTCCGTCGGCGTTCCGCTCCCGAAATTTTCGTACACGTCGATGTTCTCGTTTTCAGTCCCCAAAACCACGGAAGTCATCGTCGTTACCCTCAGAATGCCGCGAATCGTCCTCGCGGGAGTCGTTGGATTCGCCCTCGCGACCGCGGGAGTCGTCATGCAAGGGTTCTTCCGAAATCCGATGGCCGACCCCTCTATCATCGGCGTCTCGTCCGGGGCCGCAGTCGGAGCGGTCGCGACCATCGCTTTCTCGATTTCTCTCCCCTTCGCACTTCCCGTATTCTCCTTCGTCGGCGCAATACTCGCAGCGTTCGGGGTCTATCTACTGGCCACGCAGGATGGACGAACGCCGGTCGCGACACTCCTCCTCGCTGGGGTCGCAGTCCAGACTCTGCTCGGCGCTGTCGTCTCGTTTCTCCTCCTCGAAAGCGGGGAAAGCCTTCGAGAGGCGGTTTTCTGGCTTATGGGACACCTCCATTACGCCTCGTGGCGAAAGGTATGGATCGCTTTGCCGGTCGCACTGCTCAGCTTTTCCGTCCTCGCCCTATTTGCGCAGGAACTCAACGTTCTCCTGCTCGGCGAGGAGGACGCCCACAACCTCGGGGTCGAAGTCGAGCGAACCAAGCGCCTCCTCCTCGCAGTCGCGAGCATCGTCACTGCCGCCGCAGTGGCGGTATCAGGAGTCATCGGGTTCGTCGGCCTCGTCGTTCCCCACGTGATGCGCCTGCTGGTCGGACCGGACCACCGAATCTTGCTCCCAACCAGCGCCCTCGCCGGGGCCGTCTTCCTCGTCGCAACCGACACGGTCGCCAGATCTGCCACGGGTGCGGCTGAGCTCCCGGTCGGCATCGTCACCGCCTTCCTCGGCGCACCGTTTTTCCTGTATCTGCTCCGTAAGCGTGAGGTGCACGCGTTGTGATTCGCATCGACGACGTATCGGTGACGCTCGGCGAATCACTGGTTCTCGACGGGGTAAATGCTCGCGTCTCGGACGGGACGTTCGTCGGCCTCGTCGGACCGAACGGCGCCGGCAAAACTACCCTGCTCCGAGTCATGAACGGTGTCCTGTCGCCCGATACCGGACGCGTGCAGGTCGATGGCGACACGATGGCAAACCTCTCCTCGAAGGCGGCCAGTCGGCGAGTGGCGACCGTTCCCCAGGACACGACCCTCTCGTTCGGTTTCGACGTGCACGACGTCGTCGCCATGGGGCGAACTCCCTACCGGTCCCGATTCGGCAACGGCGATGGTGAAGACGAACGGAAGCTGGTGGAACGAGCGATGGAACGAACCGACGTCGCTGATTTCGCCGACCGACCGATCACTGCCGTCAGTGGCGGTGAGCGCCAACGAATCCTGCTCGCTCGTGCACTGACACAGGATACGCCCGTTCTCCTGCTGGACGAACCGACCGCCAGCCTCGACATCAACCACCAAGTGCGTACCTTCGAACTCGTCCGTGAACTGGTCACCGATGGGAAAACCGTCGTCGCCGCGATTCACGACTTGAACCTCGCGGCCCACTACTGCGACGAACTGCTCCTCCTCGATTCTGGCTCCGTGCTCTCGTCCGGGTCGCCGGCGAACGTACTTGCGGAGGAGACCCTTCGCGAGGCGTTCGACGCGCGGGCAGTCGTTTCCAGCCACCCTGTGACGGGTTCAACGTACGTGACCGCCCTCCCGGAACGGACGGTTGGCGAAAGAAGGGCGAGCAAAGTTCACGTCATCGGTGGAGGAGGAACCGTCTCTCGCCTTCTCTACTTGCTCTCCGCGGCAGGGTATGAGGTATCCGTCGGCGTACTGAACGAGGGAGATTCCGACCTCGAAACCGCACGGTCGCTCGGATTAGAAACGATCGTCGAAGAACCGTTTGCACCCATCAGTGCCGATGCACGTGAAGCGGTCGAATCGAAAGTTCAGGATGCCGACCTAACAGTCCTCGCGGACGTAGAGATCGGAGCAGGGAACCTAGCAAATCTCGAAGTCGCATGCGAAGCGGACGCGGTGATCGTCGTGGAAGAACGCCCATTCGACGCTCGAAACTACGCCGGGAACACCGCCGTCGCACGCTATCGAGAGCTGTGTGAACGCGGTCCGGTCGTTCCACCGGACGATCTGCTTTCGGTAGTCGCGAACGAGCTGTCGGACGCTGACAGTGACTCGTAGGGACTCCCTTCCGGGCCACCGATGACCGCTTTTAGGAATCGATGGTAGTCCGATACTGCACCAGTTCGAACAGCATCAACGCGGCAAAGGTGCTTGCCGCGAGCATAACGATGGCTGCGACACCCACACGTACCGAGGGCGCGACAACGAGGCCAGTTCCGAGGGTTGCACCTGTAATCAGGGCCATGACGAACCGTTTGATCTTCGTCAGGGAGACGAATCGCTGTGCGACGGTCGGGTCGAGACCGACGATTCGAGACCAAACGACGTACAGCGAGAGCACGATGAGGAACGAAATGAGGACAACACCGAGCAGTAACGAGAATACGACGACTTCCACGATGTTAGCCCCTCTCGAGTGTGAACCTGTCGCGTGTCGATATAATTCTACCGAATGACACGTATTTTCCGAGGTAAAGATGTGCAGTGCGGGAGTAAAGTACCCCGGGATGAGAACTTTCGTGGGAGGGTTGGTGACACTTTGGAAGGAGGCCAACCTTCCGCCAGAGCCTCCGGCACCGCCGGAATACGACGCTCACACTAGCACGCTTGCGCGCCCGAGTCAGGCAGGCGCATCTAAACAGTGACCCCACGTCCCCTTTGTTATACGCCAGCTAAATCGTGGCGGAGGGAGCCTTATCCAGTGACAAAACCCTACAGGTCGGGGAGACGTTTTTATCAGGTTCGCGCCCTGACATCCTGTATGAATCAGGCGGAGGTTGTCGTTGTCGGCAGCGGATTTGGCGGTCTCTCAACGGCTTGCTATCTCGCCGACGCCGGTGCTTCTGTAACGGTCGTGGAGAAAAACGAACAACTCGGCGGCCGCGCGAGTCGGCTGGAAGCGGACGGATTTCGCTTCGATATGGGGCCGTCGTGGTACCTCATGCCCGACGTGTTCGAGCGGTTTTTCAGCCACTTCGACCGGACGCCGAGCGATTACTACGAACTCCAGCGACTCGACCCGCATTATCGCATCTTTTTCAAGGACGGAGACGAGGTCGATATCCTCCCGGACCTCGATCGAAACAAGGAACTGTTCGAGTCCTACGAACCGGGGGCGGGCGAGGAACTCCAGCGATATCTCGACCGTGCGGAACAGAACTACGGCGTCGGGATGGAACATTTCGTCTACACGGATCGCACCCGGTTTCGGGATTACGTCTCGTGGGATGTGGCGAAAAACGCTCGTGGATTGAACCTCCTCGGGTCGATGCAAGACCACGTCGAGGGCTTTTTCGATCACCCGAAACTGCAGCAGATAATGCAGTACACGCTGGTCTTCTTGGGCGGATCGCCGAACAACACGCCAGCCATTTACAACCTGATGAGCCACGTCGATTTCAATCTCGGTGTGTACTACCCCGACGGCGGGTTGGGCGGCGTCGTGGATGGCATCGTCGAACTCGGTTCGGAGTTGGGCGTCGAATACGTCACGGAGTACGAGGTGACGGATATCACGGGACACGAGGGCGATTTCCTCGTTCACGGTGGTTCCGAGTCGATGGCCGCAGACCTCGTCGTGAGCGACGCCGACTACGCCCACACCGAACAGGACCTGCTCCCGCCGGAAGCACGCAAATACGACGCCGACTACTGGGAGTCGCGGACCTACGCACCGTCCGCATTCCTGCTGTATCTCGGCGTCGAGGGTGCTGTCGAGGAACTCGCCCACCACACGCTCGTCCTCCCACCGCACTGGAACGACCACTTCGAGCAGATTTTCGAGGATTCGGCGTGGCCCGACGATCCCGCGTACTACCTCTGTGTTCCCAGCAAAACCGACGACAGCGTGGCTCCGGAGGGACATAGCAACCTGTTCGTTCTCGTCCCGATCGCACCCGGACTGCCGGATGGGTCGGCGATCCGTGACGGATATCGGGAAAAGATTTTGGACGATATCGCCGAAAACACGGGCGTCGAACTCCACGACAGGATCGTCTTCGAGAAACAGTTCTGCGTTTCGGATTTCGCCGAGCGATATAACAGTACGCAGGGAACCGCCCTCGGACTTGCGCACACGCTTATGCAGACGGGTCCGATGCGACCTCGACATCGCTCCCCGAAAGTCGACGGGTTGTACTTTACCGGATCGTACACGACGCCGGGCATCGGCGTTCCGATGTGCCTTATCAGTGGACAACATACCGCCGACGCCGTGTTAGAAGACCACTATATCCGAAAATGAGTCGATAGATGATATTTCGAAATTTACTCAAACTTTCGCGTCCGCGGTTTTGGCTCTACCTCGCTGGCCCGGTACTGGTCGGTATCGCATACGGAGCGACGAATCCCGGCGAACTGTTCTCGGTTCCCGCAGTTGCGCTCTTCGCGTACTTCCTGCTCCCCGCGAACGTCTTCCTCTACGGCATCAACGACATATTCGACGCCGACGTGGACGTGGAGAATCCGAAGAAAGACGAGCGAGAAGTCCGCTATCAGGGGAGCATGGCCGTGCCGATCGCAGTCGTGCTTTCCGCGGCTCTCGGGATCGGCCTGCTGGCACTTTCCCCGAACGTCGCCTGGCCGTGGCTTCTCGGCTTTCTCGTACTGGGAGCGGAGTATTCGGCACCGCCGTTCCGATTTAAGACGACGCCCCTGATCGATTCGATTTCGAACGGGCTGTACATCCTGCCGGGTGCTGCGGCCTACGCCGCTCTTTCGGGAAGTCAACCGCCGCTCCTCGCCGTCGCTGGCGGATGGCTTTGGGCGATGGCTATGCACACGTTTTCCGCGATTCCGGACATCGAACCCGACCGTCGGGCTGGAATCCGGACGACTGCGACGATACTCGGGGAACGTCGGACGCTCGCGTACTGCGCGCTGTGTTGGTCGCTCGCGGCGGGCTGTTTCGCTCTTCTCGACCCACGTGCGGGCCTTCTGTTGCTCAGTTATCCCGCGCTCGTCGTGGCGTGGGTCGCCCGCGACGTGGCGATCAATCGGGCCTATTGGTGGTATCCGGCCATCAACACCGTCGTTGGGATGCTGCTGACGGTCGGCGGTCTGTGGAGGGTCGTCCGTGGATAGACGTGACGCGGAAACGTGGCTGTCGGCAGTCGTTCGTGAAAATCGATTCACTATCGCCGTCGTCTTTCCGCTCGTCGGTGCGCTCATGTTCGTGGCGGGTCACGAAGCGTGGCTTCCGGGATGGCTCGCTCGAAATCCGTTGCTCATCATCTTCGGAACGCTGGTCATGCGCTCGCCACTCGTGGCCGGACTCCTTCCTCAAATCGACCGCAGAGCGGGAATCGCACTCGTCGTGCTGGCGGCGTACACGTACGGTATCGAATTTCTCGGCGTGACGACCGGGTTTCCCTACGGACGGTTCCACTACCAACTCGAACTCGGGCCGATGCTGTTCGGGACGGTTCCTGCAGGGCTCCCCGTCTTCTTTTTCCCACTCGTGCTGAACAGCTACCTGCTCTGTCTGCTTCTGCTCGGCCCACACGCGAACTCCAGACTCGCACGGCTTACAGCCTCGCTCGCCGTCGTTCTCGTCATCGATCTCGTGTTGGACCCCGCCGCAGTCGCCCTCGGGTTCTGGGCGTACGACGGAGGCGGAATGTACTACGGCGTTCCACTATCGAACTATCTCGGATGGGTGCTCAGCGGGGTCATCGCCGTCGGATTGGTCGAGTTCGGATTCGACTGGCGGACGCTCCGTGACCGCCTCGATCAGTGTGAATTCATGCTGGACGACATGGTAAGCTTCGTCATCCTTTGGGGTGCGATGAACGCCTACTTCGGGAACTGGATTCCCGTCGCGATTGCGCTGTTTCTGTTCGCTGGACTCCGTCGAATCGACCGGTTCGATTTCGTCGTCGGCTTACCGGCACGCGAAACGCTACGATGACGACCGAAACGCCCGAACAGGTCAGCGTACCGGTGCCGGTGCGCCGGTTCCGGCACGATAGTCGTTCGCCTCGGGAATGCTGCTTACCGCCCTGAAAACCGTTTCCGGGTCGCGCGAGATTCGCCAATGCCAGCGAGTTCTGACGAGAACCCACAGTCTTCGAGTGAGACTCAACTGCGGCGTCGTCGATAGAACATCGTACTCATGCCCCCGAATGAGTCGGTGATGCTCCGCGTAGAGAACTGACGCGAGCAATACCGCGAACTGGCAGTCCTCGGGAAGATACTGGATACCGTTCACTCCCTTCCAGTACAGCGATTCCGCACGGCGAAGTTCGTCGCGTATCACCCTGGAAAACGACTCCGAATGGTCACGGTGTATGATTTGCTCGTTCGTGACCCCATGGCGTTCGAGCGTGGTTTGTGGTAGATAGATTCGGTTGCGCTCCACGATGTCCTCTCGCACGTCCCGAAGGAAGTTGGTCAACTGGAACGCCTCCCCGAGCGCCGTCGCGTGCGGTCCGGCCCACTCCGGGTCCGCCGTATCCATGATTGCGACCATCATCCGTCCCACGGCGGCCGCGGATCCACGCATGTACGATTCGAGTTCGCCATAAGTCGCATATCGCGCTTTCTCGATGTCCGTCTGCATGGCATCGATAAACATCTCGATTTCCGCATCGGGGATGTCGTGTTCGTCCGCGACCTCACGAAAAGCGGCGAGAACGGGGTCGTCGGGCGATTCACGGCCGAGCGCCTGCTCCCGAAGCCGTTCAAGTTCGACCCGTTGTTCGTCCGGTGATACCCCTGCCGCGTCGTCTACGACTTCGTCCGCAGTCCGAAAGAAGGCGTACAAAACGTAAGTTGGGTGGCGCACTCGTTTCGGCAAGAGGCGAGTGGCGACGTAGAACGTTCGTCCGGTTCGGCGATGTATCGTCTTACTGGTGGTGAGTTGGCGTTCTGTGACCATCGGAACCCCCGTTTCGGCCTCGGCGTGACGTGGAAGTACGACGCCATATGCCATAAATCGTTTGCGAAGACAGTCACTTGTGCGATCATTTCCGTCGCTTCAGTAGCCAACCGAGAACGAACCCCGCTACGAGCGCCAAGGTGGCTCGGCGTGATTCGTCGAATCGAATCCATCGCGTTTCATTCGGCGATATTTCGACGACACCGACTGGGGTCGCACGGACACCGCCACCAAATCCGCTACCGTCATCGTCTCCCCCGCCACCGAATCCATAACCGACGTTCGCTACCGGGACGACGGTTCGATCATCCACGGATATCGGATCGCCGTACACCCGCTCGACGGTCCCACTTCGGTGAAATCGCACCATCGCTGATTCGATTCGGTCGAAATCGACCATGGTAGCCAGTTCGTCGAATATCGACAAGATACTTTCTGCGGGCCAAACGGCCGCCTCAAATGGATCAGCCGACGGCAAACTCCGAAAACACCTCCCGAGACGTATATAGTACAATTAGCGACGTTTTTTATATTTCCCCCTCACCAACCAAGCGTGGCGCAACACGGTGTCGCCGTGACTAATACATTGGAACGTCATCCACCATCCACCTGCCAGCCAGCACACCGCGCCACACACCATCTCCTCGTCGAATGATCGACCGGTTAGGCTTCCGTCCGTCCCTGCAGGAGCAACCCTATCCCGAGCAACCAACAGCTAACGCCCAATCCGACGAGTCCGAGCGTGAACGTCGTCTGCGGGGTACCCAAGACGAACCCATTCGCCGGGATCGAGTTCGAGAGAACCGCTACCGCTTCTTCTAGGGATGTCGTACGCGCAACGAGATCTGCACTCGCAAGGAGGATCGCCGGTATCGAAAGTACGAACAGCGCTACGCCGGACGCTATCGACAGCGTGCCGATGGTATGGATGGTTCGCTGATCGAGCACACACGCACCTCGTCCGATGATACCGTATGTTGCGACTTAACGATGGCTCGTCGTCGTCAGTTCGACCTCTGTCCAGTACGGATGTACCACACCACAAACCCGAGCACGAGAATCAGCGCGCCACCCAGGAAAAAGAGGACACCTGGTGGGAGACCAGCGTTCGCCGACCCCTCCGCGACCGTTCGAACCGTCGTCGTGCTCTCCCCGACGAACTCCGTCGTCTGGTCGAGAACCGTCGTCGTAGCGTCTCCGACGGATTGTGTCTGCGTTTCGGTGGCGCGTGTCGCCGCCTCCGTCGTTCCACCATCGGATGATAGCTGAGTCGTCGCCCCTCCATCCGCATCGGTGTTCAGTGCAGTCGTCGCCTCGTTGCCCGCGTTACCGTTTCCTGCACCACCCGAACCTGCATCACCGGCACTATCTCCGCCGGTATATCCGCCACCGCTGTTCGACATCCCACCGAACGAGAACAAGCTTCCCGTCGACAATCGCTGAACGACGAGACTCGCCAGTCCCAGGACGCCGAGTCCCCCGAGGAGATTCGAGAGAGCGGATTTCAGCCCGACGGTATCCGACTCGTTTCCGGCAAACAAGACGAGGGGTCCCGATGCTGGCGCATACACCTTCATCTCACGGCCTTTTTCCGAGTAGGCCGTATCCGCGACTTCGATAAGGTTGCCGTCTTCCAGTTTTGTGAGGTGATACTGGACGTTTTGAAGCGAGGTATCGACTCGCTCCGCGATGGTTGCCGGAGTCGCTGGTTCCTCGTAAAGGGTTGAGAGGATGTTCCGCCCGGTTTCCGACGAAAGCGCGGCGACGAGCTTGTCGGCATCCTCGCTATCGACGCCGACGACGCGGGGGTCACGCTCTTCCTCCGCGACGGAGTCGACGGTGGAGGGCAAAAAGTCGACCATATATGACCATTTCAGTGGGCGATTATAACTCTGCCCGACTGGGACTTCCCGGCGTTTTATTACTACCCGGCCAAAACGCCTCTTTCGATAGGACGAGTCCATGGATGGTGAGCCGAATTCGCTGGGAACGTTGCTACAGATTCTCGCGGAGCCACGACGACGGTACGCGCTGTATCATCTTCGACGACACGACGAAACCACGGTGACACGGCTCGCCGATAACGTCGCAGGGTGGATGGATGCCGTCCAAAGCGAGCCGTTATCCGCGCAGGCACACGTCCAAATTTACACCGAACTGCATCACACCGACATCCCAAAACTCACTGCAGCGAAAATCGTTCGCCTTCACGAGGACGACGAGCGGGTAGAAGTCATCCGGTTCCCCGAAATGCTGAGCAATCTGCTCGATGTGACCCTCGAATACGATGACGAAGCGAGCTAACGTCTCATCGTCGTACGGTTTATTCACTTACTAACACGGTTCATAGTCACCGAATCGTCGGTCGTGATGAACCTCCCACACAGCGCGAACGAGGAGGTGACGACGAATGTGACTCGGAAGATGGACGTGACGCGCGAACGGGGACGATTCGGAAAGCGACCGCGAAGGTGAACCGAACGCGGGGAGCGAAACGGACCCGAAAATCAGGGAGCCAGGGATGATGGGAACCGGGGAGTCGGAAACGGGTAGCCGAACCCTTTTTACCCGCCCCACTCGCCACCCATGTCGCTAGCGATTCGCTCGCGCCAGGCGTCGTACTCGGTTTCGCATCGTGGATTCGCCCGAATGTGAGCAATGAACCCCCACCCGCCATCGTTGAGGTGAGCGTCGCAAAACGGACACCGTTCCGGATTCGTCCAAGAGGTCCTTCTTGTTCTTTGCGTTTGGGACGACATAGGTGGTCATACAACGACATATTATAAAATATTTCGAGTCAAAGAGGATATTCGTACACATATGCTCCCGTACGGTGACTATATTTCCAAAAATGAGTGCCGCGATAGTCGATTCGTCGATTCCTACGGCGATACGTAGACAGCGGATTGAAGATGCACTTCTCCGTCACTAGCGTTATGAAAGCGTTTGCACCTGGGAGCGTCACGGCGGTATTTGCACCGACCGAATCGGGAGACGAGTCGAGGGGCGCGAGCATGGCTATCGAAGACGGCCTCGTTGCGGACGTGCGGGCAGCCGACCGAACCGATGTGGTGCTCGACGGCGAACGAACCGAGTTCGAACCGGTCGAAAACCTTCTCGATGAACTCGGCGTTACAGCACGGGTCGAACTCGACGCCGACGTTCCCATCGGCTGTGGGTTCGGCGCAAGCGGAGCGGCGACGCTCGCAACCGCACTCTCCGCGAACGAGCGGTACGAACTCGGTCGTTCCCACGACGAACTGGTTCAGTTATCGCATCTCGCGGAAGTCGAAGCAGGCACCGGACTCGGCGACGTATTCATTCAGTCGGCGGGCGGCCTTTTGATGGACGACGGGAGGGGAAAAAGACGATGGGAACCGGCGGACATCGTGGAGTACGTTTCGTACGGCGGCATGTCCACGAGTGAAGCGCTTGGCGACGACGAGCTCATGAGTCGTGTCCAAACGGTGGGCCGCCGAATCCTCACGTCGTTTCCCGAGAACCCGTCGCTCGAGCGGGTGACACGCGATGCGTGGGCGTTCGCCCGCGAACTCGAACTCCCAACGAGCCGCGTTCGCGACACCGTCCTCGAAGTCGAAGCTGAGGGTGGCACCGCGAGCATGGCGATGCTCGGTGAAACGGTGTTCGCCGTCGGAATCGACGGCGTCCTGCCGAACAGTACCCAAATATCACACGAAGGCGCACACCTTCTGTAAATACACACCACCATCTACCTAAACGAGTGACGCGCTGGGAAACGGAAGCATCAACTGGTCGAGTAACGTGACGTTCCGGCGACTGAACCACTCGGCTTCGGACCCCTGATTCCATCGTGTTCGTGGCCCGTCTTTCGGCGAAGAGCTGCCATCGTCTTTTTGTTTCTCGGTGGCTTGTCTTAGTCAGCGATGACGGACTCGGCGGTCGGCATCGACGATACCCCGACGGACACCCACGAATCGGCCCACCACGAGCGCAGTCGATGGCCGATCGTTTCAGCGGTCGGTGCCAGCGTGTTGTATGCGGGGGTCGCACTCGCACTGTTGGGGCGGGTGACCGATGTCGTTCCGACGATTTTCGGCCTCGTACTCGCGATTCTCGGCTTCGTCGTGTTCGTCGGCGGGCTGGCTGGCTGGCTCAACCAAGCCTATCTCACGAGTTACTGGCAGGAGCGAGCAAGCAGCGAAAAACGCAACGCATACCGTGTAACGATGGGGTTGTTCTTGCTAACGGACGTTGCAACGTTTGGCGCGGGGTTCGCCTACTATTTTATCGTCCGTCTCGGTGAATGGCCATCGACGGAACTTCCCAACGTGTTGACCTCGCTCGTGCTCATCAACACGGGTGTTCTCGTTCTCAGCAGTTTTACCCTCCACTTCTCGCATGTCGCACTCGAGGACGAACACCGGAATCGGTTTCTCGCTCTCCTCGGCCTTACGATCCTACTCGGTGTCGCATTCGTCGGGGGGCAGGTCTTCGAATACTATCAGTTCGTCGTTCGAGAGGGATTCACACTCACGTCCGGCATCTTCGGAAGCGCCTTTTTCGGTCTCACCGGACTGCACGGACTACACGTCTCGCTCGGTGTGGTTCTGCTCGGAATTGTGTTCTGGCGGGGACTGCGTGGCCAGTACGACGCTGACCGGGATACGTCGGTTGCTACGGTGTCGTACTACTGGCATTTCGTCGATGTCGTTTGGCTCTTTCTCGTCCTCGTGCTCTATTTCGGTGCGGAGATTACCCTGTAGGACTACCGGGTCAAAAATTCTGCCTGCCGTCACCGGGGCGTGCGTCCCGCCCGTTCCTCGCGTTCGAGCAGTTTCCGATAGAGGGGCGGCGTGAGAATACCGAGGATACCGAGGAGTATCGCCACGACGCCCAGTGGAAAGAGGAGTGGATCTACGGAGAGACACGGATTCGTCGAGGAGATAGTCACGTACCGGGCGGTTCCACCGGTCGTGACGAGAACCCCGCGTCGAAACGCATCGCGATGGACGAACTCCGACCGAACGTCGGCGACCTGTCTCGGACTTCGAAGTGCCTCCTCGAACGCGTGCCGTTCACCTGCGGTCAGTTCCGCGGCACTGAACCTCTCGAGTGTTGGCCCCCCCGGGTTCGTGTACTGTGCCGTTTCCGCGGGCGAATAGACGACGATCGTCGGATTGCCACACAGTCCCAGCTCCGACTGTGCGATGGCGTATCCACCGAGGGTGCCGCCAGCGAGGCCGACGGCGACGAGAAGCGTTCCAAGAAACGGCGCACCGTACGTCAGGACGACCGAACCGGTCGATTCGTCTTCGGACAGGGGACTCGAATATCGCTCGTCCCCCGTCATCCTTCGACCTGCCATCGTGAACTGAGGTATTGGAACGTGACCGCCAGTCCGAATCCGTAGAACCAGTGAGCGATGAGAACGAACACGACGTAGCCGAGGAGTTGGAGCCCTGTCTGTCCGGTGTAGAACGCCAGCGCAAACCCGACCGAAATGATCGTCGCGTAGGCCAGCCCGGTGATGATTCGCGGTCGTCCGGGCAGATATTCGGCGAACACGGCAAAGAGGAGTGCCCACGTCGTCATCCCACCCGCGAGAAAGAGGAGGTAGCCGACGGAGACGCCCCGTGCACCGACCAACTCCGCGAGTTCGGAGAACGACGAGAGGTCGAATATGCCCAGTATCGTCGCGGTGAACAACACACCCGACATGAGTGTCGTCCCGACGAGTCCGCCGATTCCGGCGGCGAAAGCGATTCTCGGGACCGTTCTCAACAGCGGTTCCACGCTCCGGAGAACCGTCGGGCTTCCCTCACCGGGAACGGTCGTCGAAGACGGGCGCGTTATTTCGGGTTCCGTCGGTTCGACGCCGTACCGTTCTTCCAACCGCCCTTCGAACCACTGCCACTCCCGCGTGAACTGTTGTGTTCGTTTCAGCCCCCACACGTCAGCAGTTCGAACCGGCTCACCGCTCCAGTACGACCATAGCATGTTGTACAACCACAGAAGCACGCTCAGGCCGATGAGAAACGCACCAACGGTCGCTACCCGCTGAAACGGGGCGAACTCGGGTGGGTAAACGGCGTATCGGCGCGGAAGGGCGAGCAACCCCATCACGATGAGCGTCCCGAAGGTTATCACGGAACCGAAGACGAGGAGCAGGGACTGAAACAGCGCGAGTTGGCGGTCGTACAACCGTCCGGTAAGAATCGGATACCAGTAGTAGCTCGCCGCGAACATCATGAAGGGAATGATGCCCATGATTATCATGTGGAAGTGGCCGACGACGTAGTACGTCCCGTGATAGAAGATATCGACAGGAATCGTCGCGAGAAACACGCCGGTTACACCGCCGACAACGAACATTCCGATACTGCTGATACAGAGTACCATCGGAGCGGAGAGCCTGATGTTTCCCGACCAAATCGTCGTTATCCAGTTGAACACCTTGATGGCGCTCGGAATGGCGATAGCGATGGAAACAGCCATGAAACTCGCTCGTATCTGCGGGTCGATGCCGGTGGTAAACATGTGGTGTGCCCAGACGCCGAAGGAGAGCACGCCGATTCCAAGCGTCGAATAAACGACGAACGTGAAGCCGAACAGTTTTCGCCCCGTGAACTTCGGCAGGATAAAGCTCATCAATCCTGCGGCGGGGAGGAAGATGATATACACCTCGGGGTGGCCGAAAAACCAGAAGAGATGTTGCCACAAAATCGGGTCACCGCCGTCCGGTGTGAAGAACGTCGTGGCGAAGTTCCGGTCGAGCAGGAGCATGATGACCGCACTCCCCAAAAGCGGGAACGCGAAGAGGATGATGCCGCTCGTCGTGAGGATGTTCCAAACGAAGATGTCGAGATGTTCCCAGCCGATTTCGTTACCACGTTCGTATGCAATCGTGACGATGAAGTTGATGGCGCCGAGCGTCGTCGCGATGCCGGAGAGATGCAACCCGAGGAGGAGGAAGTTCACCTGTGGGTTCGGCGACTGTATCGAGAGTGGTGTGTACAGCGTCCAACCGAGTTCCGGTTCCTGGAGCGTCCAAAAGAACCGAAAGAGGTCACCGTGAACGCCGAACAGACGAAGAAACTGGCCGACAACTTGAGCGGGAAGTCCACCACGTGCGAGGAGCAAGGACGGTGGTAGAAGCCAAAACCCGATGGCGTTGAGCCGCGGGAACGCCATATCGTCCGCTCCGATAAGAAGTGGGACGAAGTAGTTCGCGATGCCGAAAAACACGGGCGTCACGAAGAAAAAGAGCATCGTGATTCCGTGTGACGTAAAGAGGGCGTTGTAGGTTTCCACCGACCAGATATCCGCGCTGGGCGTCAGCAGTTCGGTTCGCATCATCATCGCCTCAACTCCACCCCAGAGCGCTGCAAACGTGCCAAAGAGGATGTACAGTATCCCGACCTCTCGATGGTTCGTCGTCGTCGTCCAGTGAATCACCGTTTGCTTGAGCGTCTCCAAATCCACGTCGATTTCGCGTGTCGACTGATAGCCACCGTCCGGTTGTGTTGCGCGGCGGCGGGAGAGCCAAAATACGAGCCAACAGCTACAGAGAACCGTCCCGAAGATGCTCAGTTCGATGACTGCACGATTCACGGCCGCAGGTCCTCCGCTTCGTGGCTGATTTCCTCCGCTCCGCGTTCCGATCCCCACCCCTCGTACATGCGTACATACTCGCGTCGGGAGCCAGTACGATAAAGACAAAGGCCACGGGAAACATTAAAATACTGATATTTGGGCAGGGACGGGGTAAACTATATCCGAACGTCAGTTGACTCGGCTACAATGCGACTTCGTCGCGTGGGGGTGTTCGCCTGTCTTCTGGTCGTCGTCGGAATCGCCGCTGTCGCGCCAGTGGCCGCACAATCGGTCAACAAACGGCTCATCGATCAGTTGAACTTCCAGCTCATCTACGTGGCACTCCCGTTGACGCTGTTCGTTGAGGTCATTCTCATCTACGCAGTCGTCCGATTCCGGGACAACGATGACCCACTCCCGACGGCGGAAGACCCGGCGCTCGAAATCACATGGACCATCGCGACGGCCATCATCCTCCTGTTCGTCGGTCTCGCGGCCTATACGGTGCTCGCCAGCCCATACATCACACCCCAACAACCCGGTCAACCCGGCGAATCGTCCAGTGGATTGGCACCGATGGCCGAAACCAACGGCTCGGCCTCGTCGAACGCGGTGAGAGTGCATGGTCTCTCCTATCAGTGGGGATGGGAGTTCGAGTATCCTGAATCGAACCGTACGACCCAGGATGAACTCGTCATTCCGGCGAACAGGGAGGTATACGTCAGAATGACCTCCGCGGACGTTATCCACTCGTTGTTCGTTCCCGAACTGGGTCTCAAACAGGACGTGTTTCCCCGTCGAACGACCGTTATCCATACGCGCGTTACCGAACCCGGGACGTACCGTGGTTACTGCACCGAGTTTTGTGGGGCGGGCCACGCACGAATGCGGACGACCGTCAGGGTGCTTCCCCAGAACGAGTACCGCCAGTGGCTTCGAGGGAATTCGACGGCACGGATGGAGTCGAACGCCACCAGTGCAACGGGATAGCTCCGAACCGAGTATCCCGCCAGAACTGTACCGTTCACGGTGACTTCGACCGGAAAAACGAACGGGACGAGACGATAGTAAGAGAAAACCCAAATCGGCGGTCAGTTACCGTTCGAGAGTTCGACGTTCTCCAGAGTCACGCCGACGTTCTCGAGGGTCAGTTCGATTCGGCAGATTTCGTACGTTTGGCCGTTTATCGACAGTGAGACCCCTTCGATGGTCGTCGTCGTCTCTTCGACAGTGTAACTTCGCTCTTCGATCGTGGTATCTGGTAGTCCCGGCCCCTCGAGATGGGTGTCCGCGATGGTTACCGTGGCGTCGCTAACGGTTATCTCCTGGCCGCCGACATCGTGGACGCCCGCATCCGAGGCGTGATCGTCCGCCAGTGCGACGGTCGCGCCGCCGCTGATGAGTAGTATGCTGACAAGCACGCTTGCAACGAGTCGTCGTGGTGTTACTCGCATGGTATAGTCAGTAATCCGCTGGGAACGGCAAAAAGCAGGAAGATCGTTGGGGCTAGTTCGAATCGGTTATTCTGCGTTTGTTTCGTACATTTTCTATATGAAAAATCAATCAAAAGTCGTTGGAATTGTTCTTCTCCGTTCTGATACGGTTGCAGGAAACGTAAATATATTCCCTCGAACGCGTTGTTCGATGGAACAGTTTCCAACGATACAGGCACCTCTAAACGTATCGTAGGGTGGGCCTATCGCCTCACCGGTCCCTTCGCCGCTACTCGGTATCCTTCCACTCCCCTGATACCTCGCCGTGAAACTCCCCTTTCGCTTCGCGCTGTTGCGGCCAGAGCATGATGAGCGTCAGGACGAAGTAGTACACGCCAACCGCCGCTACGACGATTTCTCCGGTCACCCCTGGAACGGAGGCCGTTTCGCGCCACGTCTCTCTCGGAACGAAAACCGTTATTCTGAACAGCCACGCTACGCCGAGGAGAAAAAGGAGGAGGTAATACACACGTTGAAGCCTCCGTGACAATGCTTCCCTGTACGATACTTTGAGCATCGGCTTCCGAAGGTCGTCTCCGATCTCTTCGCGCCACTCCTCGACCGGTGCGCCTGCGGGGTCGAACGCGTTCGCATAGACGTTTTCCTCGATGAGACGAACGCGAGCACGAACCGCATCGTACATCCGGTATCGCCGCACGTCGAAGATGAGGAACATCGATACGGCTACCATACCGATGAGCAGAAGGTACGGGGAGGAGTCGGTACTCTCGAACGCAAGCGCGAGAACGGCGGTGACTAAGGCAATCGCCCAATCGACGGTGAGATCCAGTCTGTCCAGGAACTTTCCTGCGGTCGAAACCTCACCCCGATAGTAATGGGGGACCAGCGAAAGGAACTCCTCGCGGTCGTATGCAGCATTCTTTGCGACTTCCCGTGCCGTGTCCCCGGTCGAATCGAAGTTCTCGGGACTGTCGTTTGTCATCATATACCATAGTCTCGTGACGGCGAAAAGGTTACTACTCGAATGATTTCGGCAGCGGTATTGATCGAGCGCCGACGGATTCACAGACGACGCCCTCAGTCGTCCGACTGCGCCCCGAGTTCGAACCGTTGTACCTTTCCGCTCGTCGTCCGCGGAAGCGTCCGAACGAACTCGATGATTCGCGGATGTTTGTACGCCGCCATCGTCTCCAAACAATGGTTCCGAAGCTGGTCTGCATCGGGTGATTCTCCGGCTTTTGGAACGACGTAGGCCTTGATAGTCTCGCCACGTCTGTCGTCCGGTTCGCCGACCACCGCAGCGTCCGCGACGGTCGGATGGTGATGCAGTACCTCCTCCACTTCCTTCGGATAGACGTTGTAGCCCGCAGTGAGGATCACATCGGATTTTCGGCCGAGCACTTCGTAGTAGTTGTCGTCATCCCGGCGAACGATGTCGCCGGTCCGAAAGTAGCCGTCTTCGGTAAATACCGTGGCCGTTTCCTCGGGCAGCCCGTGGTATCCCTTCATCACATGTGGCCCCCGGACGAGCAGTTCTCCGGATTCGCCGGGTTTGACTTCGTCCTCGTTCGCGTCCACAACCTTGCAGTCGGTCGCTCTGAACGGTTGACCGATGGTTCCGGACCGTGGGCCAAACGTCGCGTTGATTCCGGCGTGTGTTCCCCCGCCGGTTTCCGTCAGGCCGTATGCTTCGAACAGTTCTAGACCGGCACCCGCTTCGAACGTCTCTTGAACCGCAGTCGGCATCGTCGTCCCTCCTTCCATCGACTCTTTCAGGCTCGATAGATCGTACTCGCCGAAGGAATCGTGTTCGATGATATCGACGTACATCGTCGCGACGGCGCCGAATTTCGTTATTCGTTTCGATTCGATGGTCGCCATCGCGTCCTCCGGGTCCCACGATTCCGGGTCGCGGAGATAGACGCTCGCACCGCGAATGAGGGGTTGCCACGTTCGATTGACGAATCCGGCGATATGTGACAGCGGGAGCACCGAGAGAAATCGCTCCTGTTCAGCATCGAGGGTGGTTCGCTCGAATCCCATAAACGATTGCGCTCGCAGGTTTCTGTGGGTGAGCAAGACACCCTTCGGGTCTCCCGTCGTCCCGCTCGTGTAGGGTTGCATGGCGACATCGTCGTCCAGTCGCTCGACGAGCGTGGGGTCCCCATCGATAGTTGCAAACGAATGGTCCCAACGGTCACCACGTCCGATGATGATTGGGTCGCCATCGAGTTCGTTCGTCACGGCGTCGACGGTCCCCCGAAGCGCTTCGTCCGTGACGATGGCAGTAGCACCGCCGTCTTCCAGCCGATAGACGGCCTCCCGAGTACGGTACTGTGGATTCATCGGGATGAACGGCGTCCCCGCCTTGAGCGCCCCGAGTGCGGCGACGACGAACTCCGGGCAGTTCGGTAAGAACAGGGCGATTCTATCGCCGGGCTGTAGTCCAAGCGCGTGAAGACCGCCTGCGAACCGTGCGGAACGGTCACGAAGTTCGGCATACGTGTAACGCTCGTCGTTCATTTCGAGCGCGAGTTTCCCCGGATGGGTGTCCGCAGTTTCGTCGTACAGTCGCGCTACGTTCCCCGAACGAGCCACGACTGAAAACGCGTCTGCCTTCATGTGGACCGTGCCGTGGTTCGTCGGCAAAAGTGTAGCAAACCGTTCACTGAACGCAGAGTCGAACTATCGATTTAGCTGGTTGCTTCGGACCCGATAAGCTTGCCGTACCGATTTTCACCGGTTTTGGAGCGGGGACGACGACACTGCTTATTTCCCGAACGACCCTCGCGATTTACAGACTTCGTCCACGACGATTCATCTGATGGCCGACAGAACGTACGAGGCGTCCACGACCGATTCGTACCGGATTCGCCAGTACGAACCCGACGACAGAGCCGGTGTGTTGGCGCTGTACGAGACGGTGTTCGGCGACCGCCGAGGACGCGGCGACTGGTTCGATTGGAAGTTCGGAGCGAATCCATACCGGTCGCGCGTACCGATTTGCATCGCCGAACGGGACGGACAGGTCGTGGGTGCTCGTCCGAGCCTGCCGATTCCGCTGTGCGTCGGCGGGGCGCGAGAACTCGCACTCGTACAGGTTGATCCGATGGTGCACCCCGACCACCGAAGACGGGGTCTGTTCACTCGGATGGCACAGGGAGTGTACGACTACTACGGACCGCGAGAACCGTCGATCGTCGTTGGATTCCCCAACGAGGCCGTGAAGGCTGGACTCGAAAAAATGGCGAAAACGCTGTCGCTCCGGGATGGTATCATGTCGAAGTTCGTCGAGTTTTATCGCGTGCAGAACCCGCGAGCACTGGCCGACTCTCCCCTCAGCAGTGTCGCGGTGCCGGGTGTGCGCGGCTATCTCGCGACCCGCGATCTGATGGCATCGACGGCATCGGACAGTCGAACGGACCGCTACACCGGTGTCCCGGTCTCGGTCCTCGCGGAAATCGCGACCCGCCACCGGACCGAACGCGTCCACGCCGTTCGAGACGAGGAGTTTTTGGGGTGGCGGTTTGCCAACCCACGGTACGACTACACGACCTACGTCTTCAGTGGGGAGGACGGACCTGTCGCGATCGTCGTCGGTGAACAGCGAAATACGGACGCGAACATCGTCCACCTCTCGGATGTGCTCCCGGTCGTCGGCGGCTGGTCACGAGCAAAGGCGCTTTCGGCACTGCTCGGTCGAATTCTGGCCGACTATCGAGACGCCGACGTGGTCGTTGCTGCCGGAACGACGATTCCGCGTTCAGTACTGGCCCGGCACGGCTTTTTCGGAACCGACCGATTCCCGCTTTCGAGGCTCACCTCCGCGTACTGGTTCTCCGCGCGACCACTGGTCCCGTCGGGTCAGCAAACCGACCCACGGAAGCCGTGGGTCGTGAACGGGCAACCATTGGCCGACGAAAATCGCTGGAACCTGTCGTTCTGTGAGTTAGAAGTTGGATAAGCCGCATCCGCCGTCGAACGCCTCAAACGCCATCACGACCGCGTTTATAGATAACGCTGATACTCGCACGAGGAGCAATGAAGGCGGTCCGCGGTTCGGAGGATGATCCCGTCGCCGCAACTGACACAGATTCCTTCGTACCCATCGAAACGGACGGTTCGCGTTCTGGATTCCCTTTGGAGCAGTTCGAGCGTGGACAACTCCGCTCGGTGCTGTTCGACCTCCCGCTGGAGTTCCTTTATTTGCTCGACTAAGCGACTGCGTCGTTTCCCTACTAACGGTCCCTCCATCGGAATCACCTATAGTATACGTAGGGGAGGGAAGTACTTAGACTGGCCGTACCGATTCATCGAAAAAAGCCACTAATCGCTGACGGTCTTTTCTCGTTCGAAATCAAAAACGAACTTGTCCCCCTCGTGGAATCGTTCGTGATAGAAAGCCGGTGGAGGGATTTGAACCCTCGGCCTATTCCTTACGAAGGAATCGCTCTAGCCAGTCTGAGCTACACCGGCCCGATGTAGCTTACTGCAATCAAATGTAGACACCACGTAGTGCATAAGGGTTGCGAAATGCCTGCGGTCTCCCGGCTTAATCCATCACGAACTAGCGCGTTAATCGCACGTCCAGACAGACGTTCAGTTCGTGCGGTGCGTATGATCGAACCTCTCGTCTCGTCTCGACCGAAACGTCGTACTCCGGTTCCGCCGCGCCGCGAATCGCCGCTTCACCCGGGCCGAACGGGTCGTCTTCGTGCTGGATGTCGTAGTAGTGGATTACGCACTCGTCTCCGGCGAGGCTGACTGCGGTGTCGAGGAACTCGTTCGCGCTGTGAGGGAGGTTCATCACGAGACGGTCCGCCCAGTCTTCGTACTCGGATGCGACTTCCCGAACGTCGCCAGCGATCGCCGTCACTCGGTCTTCGATCCCGTTCCGACGTGCGTTTTCCCGAAGGTACCCTATCGCCACGTCGTTGAGGTCAGTTCCGACGACCTGTGCATCTCGCTTTGCGAAAGGAATAACGAACGGGCCGACACCTGCGAACATATCGAACGCTCGCTCGTCGGGGACGACCTGTTCCGCGACGCGGTGACGCTCGGTGGCGAGACGAGGGGAAAAGTACACCCGTGCGACGTCCAGTGCGAACTCACAGCCATATTCGCGGTGAACGGTTTCAGTCTCGTCGCCTGCAAGCAGGTCCCAATCGCGGACGCGGGTCTCGCCCTTGATTTTCGACGCACGGTTGAGCACCGTTTTAACGGGAAATGCGGACGACACGAGTGCATCGGCGATTTCTCGCGCACGGTCGTCGTCGTCCTCGTCGATGAGGACGATGTCCCCGAGTCGCTCGTACGTCGGTTCGAATCCGAGGATATCGACGGGCATATCCGGGGTTTCACGGGTTGGAACGTCGTGTTCAACGACTTCGAGCGCGTCCGGAACACCATCAGGATCGACGATCGGAACGAAAAGCCACCCGCCTTCGACGACGATTTCGAGGTCTTCCGCTATCAGGTCGGACTCCGCGAGTTGGCGGCGCGTCGTTTCGCCGCGTTCCCGTTCGACGCGCACACAAGGCGCTTTCATACAGTGGTCTTGCCGGAAGCGAGCGTTAACGCTGACGCTTCGGGCGCGGGCAACGTTCGAATTCGTCCATCCCAACGGACACTTGAGCGTCAAAAACCGTCGCTTGTCGAGGGAGCGGGGTGTCCGTTGTTGACACGGTAATCGAACGGCGTCGTTTCGATTTTTCGGAAGAACGGTCCCAGCGTGGGCGAAACCATCATATTATAATCAGTTGTTTGACGAGCCGATACCGGGGGGAGGATTCGTCCCGGAGCCGCGTACGAAGCCATAGTTATCGAGGTAACTAGCTAAACGATTTCGAACAGTGGCATCGATTTATTCCCAGTCTCGCTGTACCGCGGTTTGGCTCGAACGCACAGAGCCGGTGTACCATCATGGCACAACAATTCCAACAGCGACCGGAGACACAGCAACCGGAGACACAGCAACAGTACGGAACCAGCGAACAGTCACAGCGATATCGACCGATCGGCCAGCAAGTGCGCCAGCGATACGAAGAGTCGGTTCCCAGCGAAGTCCGTCTCGCCGTCGATGATTTGGAAAAAGTTTCGACCACGGCCGAGTGGGCGAAAGTGAAAGCGACCCAGCGTGGGCTCCCCCACGTTGCGAGCGTCTGCGATGACATTCAGGAGATTTCGGAACTCCAGAAGAAACTCATCATCCGCCAGTCGCCGTTCAGTCAAGCGATCGGTCAGTGCTCGCTGCAGGTCATGCAGGACGGTCTCCAGCAACTGCAACAGCACGTCGACAAGCCTGAAGTGCAGGATACCATCGAACACACACGACAGTCGCTCGACTCTATCGGCAAGGGGATCGGTGCGCTCCAGTCCCTTCAGGAGCAACAAACCGGAGGACAGATAGGACAGGGTAGCGAGCAGATGGGCCGACAATTCGGCGGAATGGGTCAACAAACCGGTGGTCAGATGGGCCAACAGGGCAGCGGAATGGGCCAGCAAGGTGGCAAACAAATGGGCTATCAAGGCGGTATGCAACAATCGGAGCAGTTCCCCGGACAGCAGTACTGAACGACTCCGACGAACGATCCTATTTCTTCGACCGGGTGCGTTTCGCGCCGTTTAACCGACGGCAACGCAGAATAGCCGTATGCTCACCTTTATCGGACTCGGCCTGTACGACGAGCGTTCCATCACCGTCGAAGGCCGTGACGCGATCGCCGACGCGGACAGACTGTTTGCCGAATTCTACACCAGCAAACTTATCGGAGCGGATGTCACCGATCTCGAATCGTTCCACGACAAGGATATCGAGGTCCGTGACCGCGCGGGTGTCGAGCAGGACCCCGAAACGATACTCGCCGCCGCGGAATCGGGACACGCCGCCTTCCTCACCGCGGGGGACACCATGATTTCGACGACCCACGTCGACCTTCGACTCCGCGCCGAAGAGCGTGGTATCGACACGCGAGTCATCCACGCCCCGACGGCCGAATCCGCTGCGAGCGGACTCACCGGACTGCAAAACTATCGCTTCGGGAAGGCAACGACGCTTCCGTTCGACTACGCCCACGGCGCGGACGGTCTCCCGGCGAGCGTGACGAACGTGCTTGACGAAAACCGGAACCGTGGCCTCCATACCCTCGTCTACCTCGATATCAAAGTCGGCTGGAACCCGTCCGGAACGGGTGACGCCGATGCGGAAGACGAGTACATGACCGCCGACCTTGCCGCGGAGATGCTCGCCGATGGATACGAGGACGTGCTCGCCGTCGTCGTCGCACGTGCAGGCAGTCCCGAGCCGCTAGTCGAAGCCGACCGGTTGTCCGAACTCACAAAACGCGACTTCGGCGACCCGCTCCACCTCCTCGTGATTCCGGGCGACCTGCACCACATCGAAGCGGACGCCCTCGAATCGCTCGCAGGCGCTCCGAGCCAGCTTCTCGACGTCGAATAGCGGTACGAAACGTCGTTGTTCTTCGTAATACAGTCCCGTTCGATAGCGCCGCCGCTCAGCGATCGAGTGCGTCAAAAATGGGATTCGTTAGTCGAAGTCGGACTCGGTGTCCGGGTTAGTTCTCTCGGCGGAGCGCGAGGAGCGCAGCGGCGAGGAGTGCGACAACGGAGATGGCGACACCGAAACCAGGCTGACCGTCACCGTTCGTGGTGGACGTCGTGGTCGTCGTGGTGTCGTTGTTCTCGTCCGGCGTGGTGGACGTCGTCGTGGTGTCGTCCGTGCCGGGCGAGGTGGTCGTCGTGGTCGTCGTGGTCGTCGTCGTGGTCGTCGTGGTGTCCTCTGGGTCTTCCTGAGCGTTGTTCAGGACACCCTCGATGGAGGACGACTGACCGTTGACGATTGCTTTGACCGTGAACTCGGTACCGTTCTCGTATTCGCTGAAGTCCATCATGCCTTCGAAGGAACCGTCTTCGCCGACCGTCAGGTCGTTGAGGTTCTTGAAGAAGACACCGGAGCTAGCCTGCAGGCTCACCGAGGTGCCTGGTGCGAAGTTGGTCGTCCCCGAGACGGACTGGTTGTCGGCGGGTGCGACCGAGACGTCGTTACCGTTGTTCACTTCGACGGTTGGCTCCTCGACGGAGAACGTGGTCGAGACGGTCTGGTTCTCGTCAGGACTGACTGCGTAGTCCGAGTCGACGGTGAACTCAGCCGTCCACTCGCCCATGAGGTCGTTCTCGTTGACACCATTGATGGCGTCGGTTTCGATGAGGAGGTAGAGCGACTCGTTAGCTCCGTCGTCGATCATGGAGACTCCCGAGTTGCTGGTGGTGAACGTGTCAGCGTCCGTGTTCGGTTCTGGGTCGTTTTCGGTGACCGTCATCGAGAGACCGGTGACACCGGACAGGTCACTGACATCGCTGACTGCACCGTAGATACCCGTCGTATCCTTGATCTGGACGACGACGTAGTCGCCGTATGCGACGTTGCTACGCTGCGTAACTGCGTCCATGAGATCCGTTGGGTTGTCCGCGCCGAGGTCGGCGGGTGCGATCCACGTCTGGGCGCTACCAGTGTTTCGGTCGTTGACGTTCAGTGCGGCGGCGTTCTCCGGCGTGCCGTCGCCGTCAGCGTCGACTCGGAGCTGGTAGATGTTGTCGCCCGAGGTGACTGCGACAGGTTTGTCGAGCGAATCAGTCACCCACGTAGCATCGACACTGTCGCCGCTTTCGGCGCCTGCGTAGATGACGTTGTCAGCATCGTTGTCGGTCGTTTTGTACGTGTTCAGGTAGAACGTGACTTTACCGTCGTCAGCGTCACCGGAACCGTCCGTCACGTCGACGGAGATGTTGAAGTTCGACTCGTTGCTACCGACCTGAACGGTCGCGGAGTCGGTGTTGTCGAGGTCGACCGTAATCGGGACGATGTCGCCGCGTGGGACGCTGTAGGACGACTCCTCGAAGTCCGCGCTGATGTCGCCTGCGTCCGTGACGGTGACTTCGAACGTTTCGCTCGCGTCCGTGTCGTTAACGGAGAGCGTAACGTTGTACGTCCCTGCGTCGACGTCGGAGAAGTCGAGAGTTGCTTCGTCACCGTCATCGCTGAAGGTGCCGACGCTCTTTTCGACGTCCTCGCCGAATGCCTCTTCGGACGTCGCGTTGACGTCGAAGTTGTTTCGGTTCGAGTTTTCGAGCGAGAACGTGATTTCGGAGTCCGAACCTGCGTTCTTCACTTCGGTCGTGTCAGCGCTCAAGTCGAGCGTCTGTTCGACAACTTGGAAGGATGCAGTGTTGGTTCCGTCGTCAAGCTGGAACTGGCCTTCGAGACCGGACGTGTCGACAACGACAGTACCGTTGCCGTCCGAGGTGTACTGGTCCTGGTAGATCCAGTTACCGTCCACTTTCTTTTCGAGCGTTACATCCGAACCGTTAGCGAATCCGGTTGCTTTCGCATCCTGTCCCTGGAAGATCGGCGAGTCGACACCGACTTCCGCATCGGCTGCGCCAGCCGTCCCTGCGAACGCGGTTGCGCCGGCGAAGACCGACATAACCATCAGCGCCGTCAGGACGAGGCTGCGAACTTTTGTCATATTTCCTGTCATGCTTTCTCGTTAGTTGTTTCTTGGTCGGCGACAGTTCCTTTCCCACGACCACTTTCGTGTTTTGTCCAACCCAAACCGATTTTGGGATGAATGTGGTACTTCATCTGCCACCATGGGTAGGGTACAGGAAGAAAGTAATGCTGTCATTATAAATTCTTTGTGGTCTGTGGGTCCGTTGTTGAGGGCTCTTAACCCCATATTCGGGCAATAGCGCGATTCATGGAAATTCAACAAATAGGTAATCAATCGGACCATAACCGAATTATGCTGCTATCCATCGCTCGAAGAAAGGTGGGATTAACGCGGAGATTCACAGTTCCAGTCTTTAAGTGGTGTCGGAAAGCAAATCCGAACGAAGATATGATTCGATACCAAAAATGACTCTGAACCATCACTGACAGAAAAAATATATTTTCGTCCTATTCGCCAATCTCCCGGCAAAAATATCCGCTAAACACCGACAGGGGGACGAAGTAGTTCGCTCAGTTCCGCTCGACGATTTCGATTTCGTGACCGTCCTGGTCGGTGGTGAACGCGTATCTGTCGTCACAAGATTCGGGGTCACGGTAGTCCGCCGCCTCGCGTTCCATCAGGGTTTCCCAGTCGTCGTGGAGGTCGTCAGCGCGGACGGCGAGGTGGCCCCATGCGTCGCCCATCTCGTACGACCGGCCGTCGTAGTTGTACGTGAGCTCGACCGCCATCGACTCCTCGGCGGTGTCCTCGGGTTTCATGAAGTAGTTCGCGAACGTGTCCGACTCCCAGCGACCCGTGTGTTCGTATTCGAACTTGCGCGTCCAGAAGCCGAGTGCCTCGTCCGCGTCCTCGACGCGAATCATGGTGTGGTCGATACTCCAACGCGCACCGTGGTCCCGCTGGACGATTTCGATTTCGTGACCGTCCGGGTCTTTCACGAACGCGTAGCGCCCGCCACAGGAATCCGGGTCGCGGTAATCCTCGACGCCCGCATCCATCAGTTCCTCGTAGGCGTCGTACACGTCCTCGACTCGTACCGCGATGTGTCCCCACGCGTCACCCATCTCGTAGCTTCGGTCGTCGTGGTTGTACGTGAGTTCGAGCACGGCACCCTCGTCGTGAACGTCTTCCGGGCCGAGATAGACGTTGGTGAACATATCCGCCTCCCATCGACCTTTCTCCTCGTAGTCGAGGTGCGTGCCGTACCAGTCGAGCGTTTCATCCAAATCCTCTACGCGCATCATCACGTGGTCGATCGTCCCGGTCATACGTTGGAAACCACCTGCTCCGGAGCGAAAAGCATACCGTTCGCGGAAGTACTGTGGATTGCCTACGCGTACGCGCGAGTCATCAACAAGACGAACGTCTTACCTCCGGTTCAAGAACTGCCGAAAATCGGGCCAGTGGAACCACCATGCGACAGCGAACAGCGCGATCGGCCCTAGTGGAATCACCAACGCACCGTATCCGACGAATCGGAGGGCGAAGTTCAGGTGCGTTATTCCGGCAATCGCGAGCAGTCCACCCGTCACCCGTCCGTCTTCGAACCGTCCGGAGAACGCACTCGCGAGGGCGATCAGATACAACAGCACGCTGAGTGGCCAGGACAGCAGCTGCTCCGGTAGCCCAGCAGTCAGGACGAACAGGTATTCCGGAAGGGTCGTCACATGCAGCGTTCTCGGGTTCACGAGTCCCCACGGGAAGACCAGTGTCGTTCCACCAGCGACGACGAGGACCGTCCACGGAATGACGAACAACGAGAGCAAAACGAGTCGTCGAGATGTGAGGACCGTCTCGAAGTATGAACGCGACAGAAGCCTCACTTCCGGAGGATCATCCGGAGCACGTCCTCGTCGGCGAGTTCGTGTTCCATTCCGACTTGTTGCTCGTCGTGTTTCGCGCTCGGGCCGCTGACACGCGCAAATCGGAATCGTTCGCGCATTTCGCCGCCGAGTCGGTCACAGGCGTCTTCGATCGTGCTTCCATACGGGAGCACGAGCGGTTCGTCGTAATCGACGCCTCGCCCCGGTTTGTCCATATAGATTCGCATCAATCCGAGTTCGTCCCAGATTTTCTCCCGCAGCGCATCCAGCCCTTTTTCCTTTTCCGCGCTGATAAACACCGCCTCGTCGGGGTCGATGTCGTGGTCACGCAGTTGTTCGTTGACCTTCTGGGCGTAATCGTGTTCGATGAGGTCTACTTTGTTTACCGTCACCATCGACGGTATGTAGACGCGGTTGTCCATGATACCGTCGATGAGGCGGTCGATATCCACTTTCTCACGGAGCGTCACGTTCGCATTTACGTATCCACGCTCTCGAAGGACCTCTTTGATGACGTTCTCCGAGATATCCTGGTCGGCGCTGGACGTCACACGAATTCCGCCTCGCCCTTTTTTGGCGATCGAGATGCTCGGTGGTGTAGAGTCCAACCGAATCTTGTTCTCGTACAACTCCTTTCGAAGCCGTTCGTATTGGTCGATTTCGAAGACGGAGAGAACGAACACGACGAGGTCGGCGGCACGGACGACGGAGAGGACTTCCTGTCCGCCACCGCGTCCGTGGGCCGCACCTTCGATAAGTCCCGGCACGTCGAGCAGTTGGATGTTCGCGCCGTTGTACTGCAGCATGCCTGGATTGACGTTTAGCGTCGTGAACTCGTACGCGCCAACTTCGCTCTCTGCGGCGGTGAGTGAGTTCAGGAGAGTGGATTTACCGACACTCGGAAAGCCGACGAACGCAACCGTCGCATCACCCGTTTTTTCGACCGCGTATCCTTCGCCACCGCCGGCAGAGGACTGGTTTTCCAACTTTTCCTTTTTCTCCGCGAGCTTCGCCTTCAGCCGACCGATGTGCGACTCGGTCGACTTGTTGTACGGCGTATTGGTGATTTCCTCGCGGAGTGCTTCGATTTCCTCCTCCAGTCCCATTAGCAACACGTCGGCCGTGATTGCCGAAAAACTTGTTCCTTCTCGTCAACGGGATTCCGTTTCTAATTTCGGTACGTTAATACGTTTCGGCCTTCGTAACGACTATACGCAATGCCGGACCCCGCCCGCCTCCGCGATAGTACGCAGATAGTTCTCCCCCGCGACGCGCTCAGTGGTATTCGACGCGAATTGGAACGGCAGTTCATGGTCAGCATCATCCCCTTCGAAGAGGGCTATCTCCGTATCATCGGTAGTCCAATCGAGATCAAACAGGCGAGCCAGTTTCTCGGCCGTCATGGCGTGAGCTTACCGTAATCGACAGCGTCGAACGCGAACTGAATTGAACTGAACTGAACTCAGCCGGGCTATTCCAGCATTTTCGACGGACGAGGTCCAAACACCCCATTTCTCGATCCTTGTACTCGCGGAATTCGACGGCAGCAAGACATCGGAGAACTTCACCGCGAGGACTATTTCAGGGAACGCTCGAAATCTCCGCTGAACGCCCGAAAAGGTAATCCTTAAAACTCCAGCGAGATTTCGTTCGGGTATGGCTGATACAATCGAAGTCCTCGTACCCGGAGGGCAGGCCAACCCCGGCCCACCGCTCGGCCCGGAACTTGGCCCGACCGCGGTCAACGTGCAGGAAGTCGTCAACGAAATCAACGAGCAGACTGCCGCATTCGACGGCACCGAAGTTCCCGTCACGATCTCCATCGAGGAGGACGGCAGTTTCGAACTCGAAATCGGTGTCCCGCCGACGGCGGCACTCATCAAGGACGAAGCCGGATTCGAGACGGGCAGTGGCGAACCCCAGAAGAACTTCGTCGCTGACCTCTCCATCGACCAAGTGAAGAAGATCGCGGAGCAGAAACACCCCGATCTCCTCGCCTACGACACGAAGAACGCGGCGAAGGAAGTCGTCGGCACGTGTGCCTCGCTCGGCGTTACCGTCGAAGGCGACGACGCTCGCGAATTCAAAGCGAAGGTCGACGCAGGCGAGTACGACGACGCGCTCGAAGCCTAATCCGGGTTTTCCGTTTTCGAATCAGACGAACAGTAAAATAGTCGTATAGCCGCTAGCACCGGCTGCGAACGCCCAGAACCGGCTCTGGCGTTCTTCGGGTAGCTCCTCTTTGATGACGTTGAGAATGATGCCACCGGCCAGGAACGCGAACAAGGTGTTTACGACTGCTTCATCCACCTCCGTCGCGTTACCGATTGCCCAGCCGACGATGACCGATCCGGCGAGTAGCCAGCGGCCCAGTCGGTCGTAGATTTGGTGATGGAATTCCCGAAGTCCGTAATCGTTGACGACGAAATGGAGCCCCATCGCGACAGCGTACAGCAGAAGATTGACCTGTCCCGGCTGTTCCCGGTGGACGAGCAAGTAGCCGATAAGCGCGTTGTACGCGGTAAACGAACCGATATGAAGCCAAAAGATATCGTCGTCTGCTTTCCGTTCGCTCGCGGCTTCGTCCCCGGCCGTTTGTGCCAGTCGTTCGAGTCCGTAGAACAACGAAAACCCGAACAGCGCAACGATGTAAACGTGGCGTTCGACGAAACCGAAAAACAGGGGCACTGACGCGAGTACTGTCCCTCCTTTGAGCTCGGGCAGAATGTGAACGAAAACGTAGGCGACCGACGCACCGCCAGCCATCGAGAGCCAACTGCTCCGTGGGACGACCCGAAACGATCGCACTTCTCCTGTTACGAGATGAACCCCTGCGAGGAGAAGGGACAAAACACCCGGAAGCGATGTCATACAGGTGTTGTCGTTTCGATAGCACGAAACAAACCAGTATCGGCGACGGCGGGATTTCCACGCTGGTTCGACGGGTTTAAGTTCGACATGCGTCAATTTCCGGTGAGACAGGCATCGCCTGTTTCACTGACCCGTAGGAGCATCCCTGCGTACTACGGAGGTGAACGATGGCAGATAATGAAATAGAGCAAGCAGTCTCTCGCGCACTCGAGGACTCCCCGGAGCGGAATTTCCGTGAAACGGTGGACCTCGCGATCAATCTGCGCGACCTCGATTTAAACGATCCGTCGAATCGTGTAGACGAGAGTATCGTACTCCCGTCCGGAACCGGCCAGGATACCCAAATCGTCGTGTTCGCGGAGGGCGAAACCGCCCTCCGTGCTGAGGACGTCGCGGACGACGTTCTCGGTGGCGACGAGTTGGAAGACCTGGGTGACGATACCGACGCGGCAAAGGATCTCGCCGACGAGACCGACTTCTTCGTTGCCGAGGCGTCGCTGATGCAGGACATCGGTCGATACCTCGGTACCGTGCTCGGTCCACGTGGTAAGATGCCGACGCCGCTTCAACCCGACGACGACGTCGTCGAAACCGTCAACCGGATGAAAAACACCGTCCAGCTTCGAAGCGGTGACCGACGCACGTTCCACACGCGCGTCGGTGCGGAGGACATGTCCGCCGAGGAGATCGCCGATAACATCGACGTCATCATTCGGCGTCTCCACTCCAACCTGGAGAAAGGTCCGCTCAACGTCGATACCGTCTTCGTGAAGACGACGATGGGGCCGTCCGTGGAGGTGGCCTGAGATGTCCGCAGAACGCAAGACTGAGACGATTCCGGAGTGGAAGCGCGCGGAAGTCGATGAGTTAACCGACTTCGTCGACAGGTACAGCAGTGTTGGCGTCGTCAACATCACCGGCATCCCGAGCAAACAGCTCCAGAATATGCGTCGCAGTCTCCACGGGAGCGCGGAACTCCGCGTCAGCCGAAATACCCTCGTGGAACGGGCGCTCGAATCCGTCGGTGACGGATTCGAGGATTTAGAGGAGTATATCTCCGGACAGGTCGGTCTCATCGGAACGAACGACAACCCGTTCGGCCTGTACAAGGAACTCGAAGCATCCAAGAGTCCGGCACCGATTTCGGCGGGCGAAATCGCTCCGAACGAAATCACCATTCCGGAAGGTGACACGGGCGTCGACCCCGGCCCGTTCGTTGGTGAACTCCAGCAGGCCGGAGCTGCCGCACGGATCATGGATGGTTCCATCCACGTAACCGAGGACAGTCTCGTCGCGGAGGAAGGCGACGAGGTTTCACCCGAGCTCGCGAACGTGCTCGCTGAACTCGGTATGGTGCCGAAAGAGGTCGGTCTCGACCTGCGCGCCGTCTACTCCGATGGCGTCATGTTCGAATCGGACGAGCTCGCCATCGACGTGGACGAGTACCGCGCGGACATCGAGCGGGCTGCGGCCTTCGGTCGCAACCTCTCCGTCAACGCGGTGTACCCGACCGAACAGACCGTTCCCCTGCTCGTCTCGAAGGCGACTGGCGAGGCCAAGAGCCTCGGTCTCCAGGCCGCCATCGAGAGTCCGGACCTCGCTTCGGACCTCGTGAGCAAAGCGGACGCTCAGGTTCGGACCCTGGCTGCACAGATCGACGACGAAGATGCGCTGCCCGAGGAGCTTCGTGGTATCGAAGCACCTGCGGCGGGCGGTGCTGAAGAAGAAGAATCGACTGACGAAGAAGCAACTGAAGCCGAGCCTGAAGACGACGATGACGACGACGACGATGACGAAGATGCAGGCGGAGAAGGTCTCGGCGCTATGTTCGGATAACTAACAATGGAATACGTTTACGCTGCACTCATCTTGAACGAATCGGGCGAAGAACTCAACGAAGAAAACCTCACCAACGTGCTCGACGCCGCTGGCGTCGATGTCGAAGAGTCCCGAGTGAAGGCGCTCGTCGCCGCACTCGAAGACGTCGATATCGACGAGGCCGTCGAACAGGCCGCCGCCGTCCCCGCCGGTGGTGCCGCCGCAGGCGGCGCCGCAGGCGGCGCCGCAGGTGGCGACGAGGGTGACGACGAAGGTGCCGAAGAGGAAGAGGCCGCCGAAGAGGAAGACGACGAGGACGAAGACGACGATGCGGGCGGCGAAGGTCTCGGCGAACTCTTCGGTTAAACGACGATATCAAACCGGTTTTTCTTTCGTGCGCAAATCGGAGAGCGACTGCTCGATTCGATACCAACAGGTCAGCAACCGCGAACGTTTAAGTACGAAAGCGGAACCATTCCACCTCGATGGAGGTGTTCGGAACGCGGTTGGTGGTGGCACCGGCGACGACGGCAACGGCACTCGCGTTCATTCTCGGTGGTATCGCACTCGGCACGCTGAGTGGACTGACGCCGGGAATTCACGTCAATAATCTCGCTTTGCTGCTCGCGTCGGCCGCCCCGGCGATACCCGGTCCACCGGAACTCGTCGGTTCTGCGATGCTGTCCGCAGGTGTCGTCCACTCGTTTCTCGATGTCGTTCCAACCCTCGCGCTCGGGGTACCGGACCCCGTAATGGCGGTGTCGGCACTTCCCGGGCACCGACTCGTTATCGAAGGTCGTGGACGAGAGGCGATCCGCCTTTCTGCTCTCGGGAGTGGTCTCGCAGTCGCCCTCGCGGTACCGCTCGCAATTCCGGTGACGACGGTGATGACCACGGCGTATCCAGTGATTCGGGAAAACCTCCCGTTCGTTCTCGTTTTCGTCGCGGGATTTCTCGTCGTCACGGAACCAACGATGCGTGGGAAAGTCGGTGGCTTGGTCGCACTTTGTGCAAGCGTCATTCTCGGCGTACTCACCCTCGACCTTTCGCCCGCCGCTCCATTGGATGCAGGCGGTGTCCTCACACCACTGTTCGCCGGGTTGTTTGGTGCGCCAGTTCTCGTCGATGCGATGGACGGTGCAGGCGTTCCGGAACAGTCGGATGCCGCACTCGCCACGTCGCGGGAAGACGTAGTACTCACCGCCGCGGCTGGTGCCGTTGCCGGTGCAATCGTCGGCTATTTGCCCGGCGTCTCGAGTGCGATTGCTGCCGTCATCGCGCTCACACTCGTTCCCGGGAGAACTGGAGCGAGGGGATTCGTCGTCGCAACTAGCGGTGTCAACACCGCGAATACGGTGTTCGCGCTGTTTGCCCTGGTCGCCCTCGGGACGCCACGAACTGGGGTGATGGTCGCCCTTCGGGAAACGAACACGCCGCTTCATCTCCCGACGCTACTCGTCAGCGTCGCGATCGCCGGTATCGTCGGCTTCGCCCTCGCTCTCGTGGTCGGCGACACATATCTCGAAACCGTCGGACGGGCGGATTATCGGACGCTATCGGTCGGCGTACTCTCCTTGCTGGTCATTGCATCGTTTCTGTTCGCCGGTATCGTTGGCATCGGGATTTTTCTCGTTAGCGTTCTCCTCGGTCTCTTTCCACCGCGAGTTGGCTGTCGTCGGGTTCACCTGATGGGAGTGTTGATGGGGCCCCTCGCGCTTGTATGAGGACCACGAAGCTTTTCCCGGTCGATTGTCAATTAGGCTGTATTATCTCGCTGTTCGGTCCGGTTCCCGGCGGCATGGAGTTGTTCGTCGTGTTCATCGTTACGATACTGCTGTTCGGATTGCCACTCACCGTCTTCCGTGGGTTGTTCTTGGCCCACAAACGCTCGAAGGAGGAAATTGATGAACTGAAGCGAGAGGTGTCGGCGTCAAAAGAACAGGTCGAAAAGGGGGATCGATAGTCCATCGAGGGGCCGACACGCACGTCGTGTCGATATGTACCACTTTTCGCGTGTGTCGGTTGCAGAAACTATTGACCCATCACTTCGAGACACCGACCGACGAACGTGTTGTGGACTGCGAACACTTCGCTGTCCAGCGCGACTGCGGTTCCGCGTGCCTCCCCGTGGATGAAATGCATCTCGACGGCGTCATCGAAACATCGAATGGTACAATCCAGCGACCCGTGAATATAGAGGTCCTCCTGATGGGCTTTTTCGATGGCTTCGAGACGCATATCACGAAGGACGTCCACACGCGCTCGTTCGTCGTAGGCGTCCGCAACGTCGTCACGGATATACAGCAACTCGTGGGTATCGTCATCGTAGTACAGTACACTCCGAAGGTGGTCGCCGACTCGATCTTGGAGAAAGGAGACGAGTTCTTTGGATTCGGTAGCTGTTCCAGTCATGAGAACCATCCTGCTCGATGTTCTCACGACGATACCATTACTCTTCGGTCGATTATCTTCGATGAAAATCAGTCGGAGAGGTCTCGAACGACGGATTCTTGTATCGATTCTCGAACGCGATGGCTGGCGTCCGCATCGGTAATGACCTCGATGACCTGTGTTCCAGCGGTGTTGAGGGACGTTTGGAACCGTTCACGGAATTCGGAAAGGGTCTCCACACGGTCGAAATCGAGGTCGTAGAGACCCTCCGTCGCTTCGAAGTCGAGGCCGTGCGGTGTTCGAAACTGCCCGGTAAACGGCGGATCGAACGACTCGATCGGAAGCATATGGAAGATCCCACCACCATCGTTGTTGATTTCGACGATGGTCGCATCGACACCACTGCGCGTAAGCGCGAGCAATCCGTTCATGTCGTGGTAGTACGCGATGTCACCGAGCACGAGGACTACCGGGTCAGTAGTCGCACTGCCTGCTCCGAGTGCAGTACTGATGATACCGTCAATGCCGCTCGCACCGCGATTACCGAGGACCGTTACGTCGGCGGAGCGCGGTTTTCCGAATCTGTCGATGTCCCGGACTGGCATGCTGTTCGAGACGAACAGGGTTGCCGGATCGGGGACGAGTTCGGTGACGGCCGCGAGTACACCGCCTTCGAAATGGTCGTTCGACTGCTCAACGTGTTCCCAATGACATGAATCCGCGCGTTCGAAGGAGGCGGACCAATCATCGCTTTCACTCCGTTCCGGGAGTTCGCCCACTAACCGACGGACGAACCGGGTCGGGTCAGCGACGACGAGATCCGTTGCTGTAAAAGTCGCTTCTCGCCAACCGCCCGCAGCATCGACGAGATACTGCCGTGTATCGGTTCGTTCGAGATATTGCCGGAGTGTTTTCGAGGTCGGCGACGCGCCGAATCGAATAACGACATCGGGGTCGGGCCACTCATCGGTCACGTCCCGAACGAGGTATGAGTCGTATCCTCCGATAATCGTTCGGTCGTGACCGAACCGGTGACCGGACAGCGGGTCCGCGAGGATTGGAAAGCCGGTTTTGTCCGCGAGTTGGGAGAGGGAATCTCGTGTCGGGGTCGGTGCATCGGCAGGCCCGACGACGAGCAAGCCTCGCTCCGCATCCGAGACCGTTTCCGCGATGGAGACGAGCGATTCGGGATCGAGTTCCGGGACGCCCTGGGACACGGTGACAAACGGTTCGTCGCGTCCCGTAACTGCGAGCGGATGCTCGTCTTCGAAACCGTCGGGGACGTCGCCCGGAACTGCAGTCGGTTCGAGCGGCTTTCTGAATGGGAAGTTGAGATGTACCGGTCCCGGCGGCGTACCGGTCGCAGAGGTGAGTGCTCGGGCTGTTGTCGTTCTGAGATAGCGAAGTTTGCGCGCGCTCGCCTCCGGTTCCGCGATATCAGCGTACCAGCGGACCGCATCGCCGTACAGTTTTTCCTGGTCCACCGTCTGGTTCGCACCGCTATCCCGAAGCTCGGGGGGACGGTCCGCCGTACAGACGAGCATGGGTACCCGCGCCCTGTCCGCCTCGATTATCGCAGGGTGGAAGTTCGCCGCCGCCGTTCCGGAGGTGCAGACGATTGGCGTCGGCGTTCCGGTGCGCTTTGCACGTCCGAGCGCGAAGAAAGCGGCGGAGCGTTCGTCCAAATGTGAGAACACTTCGATATCGTCGTGGGTGGCGAACGCAACCGTCAGGGGAGTGGAGCGACTGCCGGGAGCGAGACAGACCGCATCGATACCCGCCTTGGCCACTTCGTCCACGAACGTCTCCGCCCACAGCGTGTTTCGGTTCGGATGGGTCATTCGAGTTCGTCCAGAATCGGCAGGAATTTCAACTGCACTTCGTTCCATTCGTCGTCCGGGTGGCTGTCAGCGACGATGCCATTGCCACCGAACAGCGTGACGAACGAGTCAGCGGCGACACCGGAGCGAATCCCAACTGCGAACTCGCCATCGCCGTCAGCGTCGAACCAACCGATCGGCGAGGCGTACCAGCCGCGGTCGAACGTCTCCGTCTCGCGGATGGTCCGCTTGGCGTCTTCGGGTGGGAGACCGCCGACTGCGGGGGTCGGATGAAGTGCTTTGACCACCGACAGGACGTGTTCGTCGCCGTCGAGATCGGCGGAAATCGGTGTCTGGAGGTGTTGAATGTTCGAAAGGCGTTTGAGTCGTCGGTCGCCGACGCGCACCGACGATGCGAGCGGTTCGAGTCCATCGTGGATGGTTTCGGAGACAAGCTCGTGCTCTTCGCGGACCTTTTCACTCTCGATCAACCGTTCCGCCAGTTCGTCGTCCTCCTCGGGAGTCTTGCCCCTCCCGATAGACCCCGCGAGTGCCTCCGTTTCGACGGTCTGTCCCGTGAGTGAGACGAGTCGCTCCGGCGGTGCGCCGAAAAAACCACCGTCGGCTGTCGGTTCGAAGAGGAACCGATAACAGTCCGGATACGACGTTCGAAGCCGCTCGAGGGTGTCCGGTACGGCAATGGGATTTTCTAGTTCGACTTCGAGCGCGGTAGCGAGCACGACTTTCTGTAGTTCTCCGGCTTGGATCCGCTCGGTCGCTCGGTGTACCTGCTCGCTCCACTCCTCGCGTGAAGTAGTGTGGTGGGTCGATTTGACGCCCGGGGCCTCGCCGCGCGGCCGCATCTCCGGGAGTTCGTTCAGTTCAGTTCGCAGTTCAGCAAGCTTTGTTTCGACTTCGTCGGGCGTCACGTCGTGGCCCGAAACCGTGAGCCATGTCTCGGTCTCCGTTCGGGTCAGTTGTACGTGGGGAAGGACGAACTCAGCGCCGGGAAACCCGCCCCACGGAGACATCGGTTCGTGTTTGGCGTGGAACGAAAACCCGCCGAACAGTCGTGGTCGCGTGGCTTTTGGCCCCCCATCGACGTCAAGCGAAACGAAAAGGTCGCTCGCTCGTTCACGGACGGTGTCGAACCTGGCGTTTCCAGTTGCAGTGACGCGAGCGACGGCACCACTCGCGGCTACTTCGAGCCCATCGGGGGTCGTCCAGTAGATTCTCGGAGCCTGCCGTCCAGCGAGAAACGAACGAAACGAAACGTCGGATATTCGGCAGGTTCGGGTCACGAGGGAAGCACCCGCCGACAGTTGACCGTCACGATGCGCTGGCATTGGGTGAGAACTCAGGAGCGGTAACCCTTCAGCCTAACTATATCGCTCCTCATTCCAGGGATTTGCAGTGTTAGAATAACCTCTTTTCTCCCAATACCCTCGTTCAGGTTCGGTGAGGAATTCGATACCGTCCACCCATTTGGCCCCCTTGTATGCGTATCTGTGTGGTGTGAGCACCCGAAGCGGTCCGCCGTGTTCACGGGGAAGTGAGTCGCCGTCGTAATTCCACGCGAACAGAACCTCATCGCGCATGCAAGCCGAAAGGGAGAGGTTCGTCGTGTAGCCGTCGAGTGCCGAGAACATGACGTGGACGGCGTCGTCTTCGACGCCGGCCAATTCCGCGAGGGTGGGAAAGGTGACTCCAGTAAACTCACAATCGAACTTGCTCCAACCGGTGACGCAGTGAAAATCCTGCCTCTGCGTTTCGTGCGGTAGGTTACGGAACTCGTCCCACGAGAACGTTCGTTCGTCTTCGACCGCTCCCGTCACCGAAAACTCCCACGTTTCCGGGTTCCAATCGGGCGTATCGCCCTTCGAGAGAACGGGGAATTTGCTCGTCTCGCGCTGTCCCGGTGGCAGTCGCTCGTCGTCGAACTCCTGATAGAGGTGCGTAACATCCCTGACGCTCATGGTCGAACTCGGAGCGGCGAAACCGTCAGTCTAACGACTGCGGAGGAATGTGTAAGGCAATCGGCTGCAAAATGCCCCGTAAAAGTCAAACCCTCGTATTGGAGCACGAGGGGATGGCATGGATGCGAAATGGGGTTCGAGGAAACGTGCGCTTATCATCGCGTAACCTACGTATCGTATTTCGGGGGGTCGGTACTCACTGAATAACAAAGAACGACGTCGCGTAATCGATTGACGCATGTCCGAGACAGAACAACGAGCAAAAATGCGAGAAAGTCCGGCGATGGAAGCTGCAGAAGAATCGACACGGGACGTAGCAATACTCGCGTCCGGAGTCTCCGTTCTCCTCGCGTGGCATCAGTTCTTCATCAGGGGGAACCGAGAACGCGGGCTGTTCATCGGCCTGTGGCCACCGACCATCCTCGCGTTCGCTAGCTACTTCAACCAGAAGCGGATGCAACAGCGCCTCGAATCACTGAAGCCAAGTAGCATCATCGACTCACTCGACCAGATGTTCGGCAACCGATAACCGAAGGCGGAAACTTTTCCTTTCTCCAACACCACCGCGAGGGGAGATTCCAATGAATAGGGTTGAATTTATATAATACCATAAAAAAGATTTGGAAAATAAAAATATTCGTTCCGTGACCGTCGTACTATCTACCCGTCAGACTTAAGAACACCCCTCCCGAAGCCCTCAACTGTTCCAATGCCAAAGGTAGAGATCACCGTCCCGGAGCACCTCGAAATGCAAATCGCCCAGATGGTCGAACAGGGCGAGTTCGTCAACCGAGAAGAAGCAATCGAGGACTTACTAGCAACCGGTCTCAAGGCATACAAGACGAGTGGGCCGATGGACAACGACCGAGAACCGGGTCTCGAAGATGAGGGGATGATGGGGCACGAAGACGAATACGTCTTTTAGCACCGTGTTTCGCCTCAACGTGTGAATAGTTCTCAGAAACTCTTAAACCGAATAACTACTAATCCGCGCTTATGCATAAAGACGAACTCCTTGAGCTTCACGAGCAGATGGTCACCATCATGGAGTACTTCAGGGAACAAGACGACATACCGACCGGTGCGTTCGACGCCTACGACCAACTCGATGTCGACCCGTCTCACGTTCACAAGTCCAAGAGTGAGCACAAACATGCCGTTTTCGTGCTCGGTAACTCGCTTGCGGACGTGATGAGCGAAGACGAGTTCAGCGAGGCAGGTCGAATCGGCAAGCGAATGGAAGAACTGGCCGACGACGCCGAGAGTAAAATCTGATTTTCAGCACGTTTCGTGCAGGTTCGAGTTCTCGGAACGGCGCAGGACGAGGGGATTCCCCGACTGGACTGTGAGTGCAACCAGTGTACGACGGGAATCGTCCGCCACGGGCCAGCGATAACTGTCGAATCGGGCGATGAGACGGTTTTAGTCGATGCACCGCCGGATGTCAAACGAACTGTCGGAGTATCGACCGTCGATTCGGTCATCTTGACTCACGCTCACATCGGCCACTATGGCGGGCTGTTCTATTTCGGACGGGAGGGTTACAATACCGACCACAAACCGGTGTACTGCTCGGAGAAGATGGACGCGTGGCTCCGGGATGGGAACAAAGCGTACCGACACCTCATCGAGCGGGGAAACGTCGAACTGCGTCCGTTCGTCCCCGGTAAATCCTTCGAGATCGCGGAGATACAGTGCCACCCGATACCCGTTCCACACCGAAACGAGGACGCCGACACGGTCGGATTGCGATTCGAGGGCGAGGATGCGTCGATGACCTATATTCCCGACATCGACTATTGGTCGCCGGAGACGGAACGTGCAGTCAAGAAAAGCGACGTTGCACTGGTCGATGGTACGTTCTTTTCGATGGACGAGGTCGGTAGAAGGGACGTTCCCCATCCGATGATACCAGAGACGATGGACCGTTTCGACGACTGTGATACGGAGCTATATTTCACTCATCTGAATCACACGAATCCAGCCGCCGATTCGACTACGTCGGCATACAGAACCGTGATAAAGCGTGGATTCGACGTGGCGGACGACGGATATGTAATTGAATTAGGTTGTGTCTGACAGACGCATCCCGCCAACCCGAAACTATTTGAGGGGGATTCCGTTTTGACGTAATATGGATGCGCGCACGGTCGAACAGATAACTGACTGGGATTCACGTCCCTTCTCCGGAGGCTTCAACGCACTCCGAGACCTCGCAGACGCCGACTTTTCCGGTGCCGTCAAAGCGAGCGGCGCGTGGCTGTTCATGTTGAACGGTCGCGGCGTCGGGGTTTTCGACGGCGAAATCACCGATTTCGGGGACACGGATGGAACGATCTTCGAAGCCCCACACCCCTCGCTTCCGCTGTTGCTCAGTATGCAAGAACGCGGTGGGAAGACACAGGCGAAATACTACACCAACGACACCCCACTCGCCGAGGCGAGCGACACGCTCGCCTCGAAGAACTTCACCGGATACGTCGAACTCAGCGAAAACGTTCTGAGCGGCGACTACTACGTCGTCTATCATGCTGGACGTTCGATGACTGCCGCATACGTCGGTGAAAGCGAAAAACTACTGACCGGCGACGAGGCGTTCGAACGGGCGAACGACGAAGTCGGTATTTACGAGGTCGTCGCCGCGGACGTGGACATCATCGACATTCCGGAACCGCAATCGTCTGCGGAATCCGAACCGGAGCCGACACGGACCCCTACCGGGGGAGCGGGGCAATCATCCGACCCGACGACGGAAACGTCAGAGACGGCGCCGACCGCGGACCAATCGACAGCCGAAGATCGACAGACGCCACCGCCCGTGACGGACGAGGGAGAGACGGCACGGCCGTCACAACCAGCTACGCGTTCCCAACCAGTTCAGTCGTCGAACATGTCGCAGTCGCCGCCGAGCGATACCGAATCGAAGCCGGACCAGCGGCCGGCGGGGGAGACGAAAGAAGCGCCAGCTACGTTTTCCGACGAACAGCAGTGGCGAGAGACGACGACGATTCCGTCGCTCGACCCGGAGAAAAGTAGCGCCTCGAAATCGCGTGAATCGGGTGTCAAACAGAGGCGAAGCGCTCGGAACCCGTCACAGCGACAGGGTCGGAGTCGAGGTCGAACTGCGTCGAATCAGACGACGGAACTCGAAACCGAACTCGTCGCACGAACGGAACAACTCGAAGCGCTTCAAACTAAACTCAAAAGCACCGAGGTCGAGCGGGACGAACTGGAAAAAGAGCGTGACCGCCTCCAAAACGAACTCGACGAGCTTCGCACCGAACTCGAATCGGTACGGCAAAACAGTCCCGGCGTAGCTGCGGAGCGACAGATCACGCCACAACAAGCGTTTTCGGAGACGAACCTGTTCGTCCGGTACGGGTCGAAAGGGAAGGGGACGTTGGCGGACGCAGCGGCGGGCGAGGCGGACCGAGGAGCGGTCGAATCCAACCTGAAACTCGAACACCACACGCAGTTCGACGTCGAAGGCATTACGGTGGATGGCAAGGAGTACGAAACGTTCCTCCACGAATCGATGGAGTACCAGTTCGTCTCGTGGCTCGTCGTCGATCTACTGTACGAAATCGTAGATACCGACCATCAGCGGGGGTTAAAGGACCTCTTCGATGCGATTCAAGAGATCGACCGGGCCGAGCTTCACGGTGTCTTAGCCGCGGAGAACGAGGACGGCGAAGAACGCGAGATGCGGTTCGACGTTATCCTTCGCGACCGAATGGGCAATCCATTGATCGTTGCGAACATCAACGATTCGCGCGACCCGGCGACGGGCGAAATGCTCGGGTCGCTCGTTGACGCATCGAGCGACGTTGCGACTGCGAACAACGAACTCAGTGCAGCGTTTCAGGTCACGAGGAGCTTCTTCGAACCGGCGGCGCTGGAGACGACGGAGGATGCAACCAGTGGGGGACTGCTGACGCGAGAAAAACGAGAAAGTTTCGTCAAGCTATCCCGAAAGCGGGGATATCATCTATGTTTGGTCGAATCGCGTAATGGCGAATTCCACCTGACCGTTCCAGAACTCTAAGCTTCGGGTTTTTCGCCGATTTTCATCGTGTCGAGCTTGTCGGTTATTTCCGACAGTTTCTCGTCGAGTTCGGCGACGAACTCCTCGGTTCGGTCGGTCGTAATTGCGCCCTGATTCGAGGGCGAGATGAGATTTTCTTCTTCGAGGACACGGAGAGAGTATCGAACCTTGTGATGTGGGTAGCCCGTTTCGTTCGACATCTTGACGATGCCGATGGGCTCGTTTTCGATAACCATCTTCAGGACCTGCAAGTGGCGTTCCAGCATATCGACTTCCTTCTCCAGTCGATCTATCATGGCATGTGTTAACTTGTCTTTGAACCTTTTAAAGGTTGTTGTCCGCATCGCATGCAGAAGGGTGGACAGAGAGTTATTAGTGGGACGAGTTAACACTTCCGGCTTCACCGCGACAGTATCGTCGAAATTGCACGAATCGACTATTGGTTAGCCATATTTATACACATGCATGCATCATTTGGCTTCGGAGACCGTAATCGGTTTAGGAGGTGCGTGAGAAGGAACCTCCGGTATGACCGTAACTATCGTCGGTTCGCAACTCGGCGACGAGGGCAAAGGTCGCGTCGTTGACCTCTACGGCGACGCTGCTGATGTGGTCGTTCGCTATCAGGGTGGCGACAACGCAGGCCACACTGTCGTCGAGGACGGTACCGAATACAAACTCTCTCTCGTTCCAAGCGGGGTCATCCGGGGAAAAGTCGGCGTCCTCGGAAATGGATGTGTCATCAACCCCGAGACCCTGTTCAGTGAGATCGACGCCCTCCGTGAGCGGGGTCTCGAACCGGACGTGCGACTCGCACGGCGTGCGCACGTCATCCTCCCGTATCATCGTGTTCTCGACGGCATCGAGGAAGAGGCGAAAAGCGACTCCGACCGCAAAGTGGGCACGACGGGTCGAGGTATCGGCCCAACCTACGAAGACAAGGCCGGTCGGCGGGGTATCCGAATCGGTGACCTTCTCACTCCCGAACTCCTCCGCGAGAAACTCGAATACGTCGTCCCGCAAAAGCGCGCCCTCGCCGAAAACGTCTTCGGAGTCGAAACCGGCGAAGCGTTCGACATCGACGCTCTCTACGAGCAATACAAGGCGTACGGCGAACGGATGAAAGAGGACAACATGACCGTCAATGCTGGCGATTTCATCTCTTCACGCCTCGATGACGGTGAAGAAGCGATATTCGAAGGTGCGCAGGGGACCATCATCGACATCGATCACGGAAACTATCCGTACGTTACCTCTTCGAATCCGACTGCGGGCGGGGCCGCCACGGGAACCGGTCTCAGTCCCGGCGTCGTCGGAGGTGGCGAAGTCGTCGGTATCGTAAAAGCGTATCTCACACGAGTCGGAAGCGGGCCGCTCCCGACCGAACTCGGTGGCGTCGCTGGTGACACACCGGGCTATGACGAACAGGGGACTGGAGAAAACGAGGATCTTGCGGAGTACATCCGGGAAAAAGGCGGCGAGTATGGTACCGTCACCGGTCGGCCACGCCGGGTCGGGTGGCTCGACATGCCGATGCTTCGCCACGCCGCCCGCGTCAGCGGTTTCACCGGTATCGCCGTCAACCACCTCGACGTACTCGCAGGTCTCGACGAACTGAACGTCGGCCATAGCTACGAGTTGGATGGTGAAGAAATCTTCACCATGCCAGCGACGACGGAACGCTGGGGTCGCTGTGAACCGAACTTCAAAACCTTCGAGGGCTGGCCCGAAGTGAACTGGAACGAAGTCGTCGAGGAAGGGTACGACGCGATTCCGGAGAATACACGAGCCTACCTCGATTACATCAGCGACGAACTCGGTGCACCCGTCTACGCCGTCGGTGTCGGGCCAGGCCGAGAAGAGACCATCGTGTTGACGAACCCACTCGAATAGTCGGGTTCTCGCGGTTCTGTTTTTCCGGTTTCGTCGCTTCTCGTTCCCTATTCGACCGCTGTAAGATAGATAGCGACCAGCGCGAATCCGATCCCTGCGACTTTTCGTGCGGTCAGGGGTTCGTCCAAAAAGGCGATGCCGAGAACCGAACTCGTCGCGATAAAGAGACCGAAAATCGGCACGACGACGCTGACCGGACCGGTCGCCAACGCCCGATAGTACGCGAGGATCCCGATGGCGAGAAACACACCCGCGAGGTACATGTACGGCGCTTTGTCGCTGGTGAGGTACGGAACGATCTGCTCACCTTCGTACATCGTCACGGCGAGGGCCGCAACGACGAGCATCCCGTTTGCGACAAGCGCGGCTACCGTATCCGGAATGTCCTGCGTTGCGATACTGACGAGGGGCGGCAGTGCAGTGTAACCGATGAGGGCGATAATCGCCCACCCGATGTAGTTCATGCAGGGGTGTTTTGGCCCGGGGATGAGAGTCGTTTCGAAAGCGGAAGGGAGACGAACCGACGAACCCGTCACGCTTTTGCCCCATCCCTTCGTCCACCCGGATATGAAGAAATCCTTGATGGACATCATCTGCTGTCCGCTGGATAAACAGGAACTCGAACTCGACACACGGCAGGAAGAGGACGAAGAGGTTATTTTCGGGACGCTTACCTGTACGCAGTGCGGTGAGCGCTATCCGATCGAGGACGGAATTCCGAACCTCCTCCCGCCGGACATGCGCGAAGCCTGAACGTTTTTGTACTGGTAGAGAGAGGGTTGTATCGTGTCTGAGACGGTATCGGTTCACATCAATCGCGATGGCATCCATCATATCGACGTAGCGCAGTCGTTCGAAACCGACGGCTCGTTCACCATCGCGCTCAAAAACCACGGGGCACCGATCCACGCCCATCTTCATCTCGACGACGACCTCTCGGAAGTCGCGTCGCTCGGTGCGACGAACCACTATGTCAAAGCCAAAGACATCCGTCACGTCCCTGTGACGGTCCACGATGCGCCTGCTACCGGAAAGCTCAAAATCGTCACCGGTTACGGGGCCGAAACGACCTACGTGGACACGAATATCCTCGAACCCGAGGAACGAAGCAGGTCGATTCCGGTAGACGAGGCACTCTCGAAACCGCAGGGGAGTCGCCCCACGGACTCGAGGCGGGGACGGAAATCGACGCAGTCTGACACCCTGAAGAACCTGCCGCTCGTTATTCTCGGCCTTCTTGCACTGGTGCTCGTGGTCGGCGCGGGATTCCTCGTCGATAACGGCGTTGCGCTGTTCGGCGGCCTCGTGGTGATGATCGGTCTCGGCGTGGCAACGTACTTTCTAACGCGGTAATCGTGCCCCCGGGACACCGATATACCGTTTCGGTAATCGCATTCCTTTTGCACGTTCCCTTCGTGCACGTCGATAATGTCACTTGCCGAAACAACACGGGAGGCGGTTCGGAGTCGGCCGTTTCTCTACTCTGCCCTCCGCGCTGGCATTTTGAACTACACCGCCACTGCCCGATTCCTCTCGGACGAGGTTGGCGACGACACCGACGCGATTTCGACTGCACTGACCCGGTTTGCGGACGACGTTCCGGACTTCCACGCCGAGAGGCGAGACGTTCGTGTCGTCATGCAGAGCGGGCTCGGAATGGCGGACGACGACCCGCTGCTCGTCGTTGGGGATGCCGGATTTACCCCGGATTCGGGGTCACTTACCGCGGTGATTGCCGCCGGAAATGTCGATGCGGCAGCTCTCTCACACGTCCTCGCACGACTCGTAACGGACGATATTTCGGTCATCGCGGCCGCAGTCGCCGAGGAGTCTCTCGTCGTGGTCGTCGAGCGACGGGACGGTGCGAACGCCGTTCGAGGAGTCGAAGATGCACTCGATTCGGTGCCGGACTTCGGCGGACGATGACGCTTCCGACGATTTAAAACGGTTGCTGATTCTATGCGTTCGTATGACACTCTCCGTAACGAACACCCTTTCAGGTGAGCGGGAACCGTTCGAACCGGGCGACCCCGATTCGGTTCTCCTCTACTACTGTGGGTTGACCGTCTCGGACTACGCACATCTCGGTCATGCCCGGGGCTGGATACATACCGACGTGATGCATCGCTGGTTGGAACACCTCGGCTACGATGTGCGCCACGTCGAGAACTTCACCGACGTGAACGAAAAGATCACCGCACGTGCAGGAGAAAACGACCTCGGCGACGACGAGGCCGAAGTCGCTCGCACCTTCATGACGGAGGTCATTCGCGACATGCGCGATCTAAACCTAAAGCGGGCGGACGTCTACCCGCGGGTCAGCGAGCACGTTCCGGAGATCATCGACCTCATCGGAACGCTGGTGGAGAAAGGGTACGCTTACGAATCGAACGGTTCGGTCTATTTCGACGTGACGACGTTCGAGGACTACGGAAAACTCTCGAATCAGCGGGTCGAGGAGATGGAAACACAGGATGATGACTCCGATCAGCAAAGCGATAAACGCAATCACGCCGACTTCGCCCTCTGGAAAGCGGACGGCGTGAGCGAAGGAGCTATCGAAGAACACAGAAACTCCGACACGGAGTATGCGGTCTCCCACCCATCCGGTCAGACGTGGGAGTCGCCGTGGGGCGAAGGTCGTCCGGGATGGCACATCGAATGTTCGGCGATGAGCATGAAACATCTCGGCGAAACCATCGACATCCACGTCGGTGGACAGGACCTCGTCTTTCCCCACCACGAAAACGAGGTCGCACAGAGCGAGGCCGCCACCGGCCACCAGTTCGCCCGCTACTGGCTTCACGTCCGGTTGCTCGAAACCGACGGCGAGAAGATGAGTTCGAGCCTCGGAAACTACTCCACGGTTCGCGGCGCGATGTCCGAAATCGGCCCGAACGCGGTTCGGATGTTCCTGCTTTCGACCGCCTACTCCAACCGGCAGACGTTCAACGACGAGACGGTTGACGAAGCAGTCGACCGGTGGGAGCGACTATCCGGTGGGTACGAACGCGCGGTGGGTGCACTCGACAGTCCGAACGCTCGGACGAAAGTCGAAGACGACGACCTGCGAGAGGAACTCGAAACGACTCGTGCCGAATTCGAATCGGCGATGAACGACGACTTCAACACTCGTCGCGCGCTGGCGGCCCTGCTCGAACTCGTGACGGCAGTCAATCGCCACGTGGACGACTACGACGAGTACGACTACGACGGTCTCAGACAGGCCGTCGAAACGTTCGAGGAGCTCGGCGGTGACGTCCTTGGATTCGCGTTCGGCGGCGACACGGGTGGCGACGTGCGACTCGCAGAGGACATCGTGAAACTCGTCCTCGATCTGCGAGAACAGGAACGCGGTGCGGGCAACTACGAGCGTGCCGACGAACTTCGAGACGAGTTGGAAGCATTGGGTGTCGAAGTACAGGATACCGATTCTGGTCCATCATTTACGCTTCCGTAGCCATCCGGACCCTCTCCCCACATCTCGACAGTCAAACCCACAGTCGTCGGTTTTATACGGCGGGATTGTGTACTGGATTTCGACATGGCACGCAAACTACTCGCTGGCACGTTTCTCGCAGTACTCGTCCTCACGAGTGGCTGTCTCGGGTTTATTCTCGGAGATACGCTGGCATTCAGCGCCAACAAAGCGACCGTCGGCGACGGGGCGCTTTCGGACACAGGATACACGAAGGCAAGCGAAAAGCAGGTAGAGACCAAGCGGTCGTTCGAAGTCGCGGGGGAGAGCCGTGAGGTAAAAGTGACCAACTGGGTCACGCAGTACGAGAAATCCATCGGCATCTCGGGCATAGCCGAGGGAACCGTCGCGAAGGTCACGGTACTCAGCAGTCCGACGTTCGAAGTCGCGGACAAGCCGATCAATCCGATCGCGCGCTACAGCAACAAGCAGTTGGTCGAGAAGTTCGTCTCGAAATACAAAAACGTCGACGACATTCGGGAAACCGGTACGAAGAACGTGACCATGCTCGGCACCGAAACCACGGTTTCGACGTTCTCTGCCACTGCGCGGTCGAACGGTGCGAGCATCGAGGTCAACATTCACGTCACGAAAGTCGAACACGGTGAGGATGTGGTTGTGGTGATGGGCGTATATCCAAAGCAGTTAGACGAATCCGAAAACATCTACCGACTCATCGAAGGCGTCGAACACGAACAGTAACTCGAACTATCCGCGGGGAACATTTTTTCTTCTCGCTGGGGTATTCACCCCATGAATCTCCCCCTCGTCGCTGGAGTCGCACTGACGAACCTGGGTCTAGTGGGCTATTTAGTCGGCGTGAGTACACCGTATCCCGGCCGTGCGTTCTCGATCACGGGCGTTATGGTCGGAATCACGCTGGTTGCTATCGCCAACGCGACGAATCCAGGTGAACCGCGGTGACCGTCGAGGCGCTCGCATTCGGTGATAGCACCGTCGAGACGTTCAGCGACCTCGATGTCGCCCATCAAAAACCGGGAACGGTCTGGGTGCGTGCGAGCGAAGCAAAACCACTCGAACTCGAACGCGTTGCCGAAGTGTTCGACATCCACCACCTTTCCCTCGAGGACATCCGGGACGGCGTGCAACCGAAAACGGAGGAGTTCGACGAATACACCTTCCTCTTGCTCAAGACGGCTACGCTCGTCCGTGGCGACACGACGTTCCGGGAGGAGATTCGCGCCGGACCGGTCGGCGTATTCATCGGCGATGATTGGATCGTTACCCTCTCGGAGCACACTATCGAGGCGGTGGAACGAGTCTGGCAAACTGCACTGGACGGCGAACGGCGCATCCTCGAACGGGGTTCTGACTACGCCGCCTACCGTGTTTGCGACGGTGTCGTCGATGGCTATTTCGACGTTCTCGACCGAATCGAAACCAAAATCGAGGACGTAGAGGATACGGTCATCACCGACACGAGTATCGAGACGTTGGAGTCGATAAACAACGTCCGACGGGAGCTACTTTCCTTTCGAAAACTCGCGTGGCCGACGCGGGAGGCGATCGGCTATCTCGCCCGTGGTGACTCGGAAATGGTACATCCCGAGACGGAGAAATACTTCCGCGACGTTCACGACCACCTGTTTCAACTCGTGGATTTGACCGAAACCTACCGGGATTTGGCGAGCGGCGCACGAGACATTTATCTCAACTCGCTCTCCGTTTCGACTAACGAGGTGATGAAAAAGCTCACCGTCGTAGCCACCATCGTCCTGCCGCTCACGTTCGTCGTCGGACTGTACGGCATGAACTTCAAGAACAGTCCCTACAACATGCCGGAGTTCGGTTGGACGTTCGGCTATCCCGCCGTGATGTTCGGAATGCTCTTCGTAACCGTTATTTTGGTGGTGTACTTCCGGCAGGAAGGCTGGTTGTGACGAGAAACGTCTCGAACTGTGGTTTTCATGGATACGGCTCACGCGGTCGGAACGATGTGATTCCCCTACAAACCGAAATCCGATAGGTTGGCTTGGACGCCGGATACCATCTCAGATTTTCGACGAAGCGTGTTCATCGAAATCGGGAGTTCGGGGACGATGTTTCGAACCGCAGTGTGGAACGATTCGGATTCGCCGAACTCACCATCGAACGCGTTCCTGACGCTTTCGCGAACCTGCCAGACGCCGACGGGTGCCCAGTAGTCGTCGCTGACCTCCCGGAGAACGAGGGCTTTGGCTTGCCGACCGATGTCTTCCAGATGCTCCAGTACGCCCAATCGGGAGGCATAGTATGCACCGGCCGTCTCCTCGACGTAGTTCGTTCGCCCTTCGAACCCTTCGTGGGCGCTTCCCATCCAGATGTCACCCGTCTGAGAGGGGTTCCAGATGCTCCCCGGTGCTTTCATTTCGACCAGTTCGAACTCCCACTGCCCCGGCGCGAGGACGACCCAGTAGCGATTGCCCATATATTCGTTTACCCACACCTGTGTCTCGTCGATACTCGGGGCGTTCCGGATTCGACCTCGGAGATACTGTCCGACCGTGTCGTCCACCGCCGTAATCGACCAGCGAGTCGGGACGAGTTTTCGGTTTCGCCCTTGTCCGAGTGCGCCAGCAGAGAGGACGTTGTTGATGTCGTATACGTCAAACCCTCTCCGATAGAGATACGTCATCGCCCCCTGCGCCTGCCAGTCGTCGTCCTCCAGCGTCTTTTTTACCGGGCGCGGAACGTGTGGGTTTTCGGTGAGGTTTGCCGAGGACGCGCGGGCAGAAGGTCCAGTGGGGGTCGTGATATCGTCCACGTTTACGTCCAAATCCAGCTTTTCGCTGAGACCGATTTCCACGTCCACGGGGCGGTCGGCGATGGCGATTTCACGCTGGACACCGACGAATCCGTCCCACACATCCTCGACGTTGACCTTCGCGGAACGATTCGAATTCAGTAGGCCAGTTCGGTATTGGAGGACGTTGTCGATGTCGAGGCCGCGCTGGTACCAGTCGCCGCTCGTGGCGAACTCCGACGCGCGCTCTTCTTCGCCCACGGGCGAGAGGATCCCCGTCGAGACGTTGGGATACGAGGACCGGCCGACGAACACCGAAGGAGAAGTGCTTCCGAACAACGAATCGCCCTGTGCGACCTCGGAAAATCGGTCTTCGAAGTCGTCTACGTAATCCAGGATTTCGTAGGACTTCTCCTCGGCGAGACGGCGGCGGCGCTGCTCCTCGTCCGGCCGCAGGTCGTCGATGTACTCGTCCAACCGCATTCGCTCGAACTACGGATGGGAGTGGCTTCAACGTTCGGACACCGCACGAGGATTCCGCTGTGTTCCGTCGCTGCACGACCGCCGATCCTTTATTTTTCTCGTAACGGACGGGAGCACGTGAGCACTACCCGGGGAGACCGAGGTGTTGTCTAGTGAGCTTTCGTCTTCCCGTCCAACGGACGGATTGGCGATTGATGGGTCGGTCGACACGTCTCGTGTTCGATTCCGCAGTACGCTGTCGTGGCACTTCTCGCGGCCGTGCTCGCCCTGACGAACTTCACGCTCGAACAGGGAACCATCCTCCTGGTCGTTGCAGTGTTGGTCGGTGCTCCTCGCAGGGGTCCTCTCCCCGTTCGGTGTCACCGCGTCCGCAGCGTTGTTCCCGTTCGACGGACTCCGCACCGCGGTGGTTGCACTGCTCTGGGTTATCCTCCATCTACTGGATCGCGGACGGCATGCGGGGCGGCGACGTGAACGGGTGTTCAGTGGATGTCTACACACAGCAAACACGAATACCGAACTGATGCTCGGAAAACAGCAGGCGCTCAGGGGAGCGGACCGACTAAAAAGTGAACGAGGTTAGCTGTGGATTCCCATCGCTTCGATCTGTTCTTGATACCGGTTTCGAATGGTGACTTCAGTCACCTGCGCAACGTCTGCGACTTCACGCTGTGTCTTTTTCTCGTTGCAGAGAAGTGACGCGGCGTAAATCGCGGCGGCGGCGTAGCCCGTCGGAGATTTACCCGAGAGCAAGCCTTCTTCGGCGGTTGTTTCGATGATATCGTTCGCCTTCGACTGGACTTCTTCGCTGAGTTCGAGTTCGGAACAGAACCGAGGGACGTATTTTTTCGGGTCCACTGGTTTCATCTCAAGGCCGAGTTCCTGTGAGATGTAGCGATACGTTCGGCCGATTTCTTTTCGTTCGACACGGGAAACCTCCGAAATCTCTTCGAGACTCCGCGGAATCCCCTCTTTTCTGCAGGCGGCGTAGAGCGCGCTCGTCGCGACGCCCTCGATGGAACGCCCCCGAATCAGGTCCTCTTTCAACGCCCGTCGGTAGATGACGGACGCGACTTCCCGTACCGAGCGCGGTACACCGAGTGCGGACGCCATTCGGTCGATTTCCGAAAGGGCGAATTGGAGGTTGCGTTCGCCCGCGTCCTTCGTTCGGATACGTTCCTGCCATTTGCGGAGTCGGTGCATCTGACTGCGCTTTTTCGAAGAAATAGAACGACCGTAGGCGTCTTTGTCCTTCCAGTCGATCGTCGTCGTCAGTCCTTTGTCGTGCATCGTCTGCGTGGTCGGTGCACCCACGCGAGACTTTTGCTGGCGCTCCTGATGATTGAACGCACGCCATTCCGGACCTGGATCTATCTTTTCTTCTTCGACGACCAACCCACAGTCGTCACAAATGAGTTCGGAGCGGTCGTTGCTCTTTACTAAATTGTCGGACCCACATTCAGGACAAGCACGCTCTCCCTCTCGTTCATTCGCCGTTTGCTCCCCTTCAAGTTGGCGCTCACGCTGGCGAGTAGACCGTGTCATCGCACTTTTATAGTAGTAACTTCGATTCACTTAAACCCTTGGGCAAAAGCCATATATACTTGACAACCGGTGACATATTTCCCGGCGCATCGGAACGTGTTTACTCGCTCACAAACGAGTTGGTTCCAATGCCAGTCATCGAGTGTGACGTGGACGAGGCACGCCAGACGCTCGCCGACGCCGGAGTAGTCATCTCGGACGGCAAAACCGAGTACGAGCACTGGCGAGCCAGATACGACGACGCTGTCGCCATCGCCTACGACGACAAACTCGTTATTCAGGGTGCGAATCCACAATCCATCGAAGCTCTGCTCCGCGATTCGGGCGGGCACGCCTATCTCTACTTCGACGGTGGAAGTCGCGGGAATCCCGGCCCGGCGGCCATCGGTTGGGTTATCGTCACCAGCGATGGCATCGCCGGAGAGGGTAACGAGCGTATCGGCCGCGCGACGAACAACCAAGCCGAATACGATGCACTCATCGCGGGCCTCGAAGCCGCCCGCGATTATGGGTTCGACTCCGTGGACGTGAAGGGGGATTCACAACTCGCGGTCAAACAGGTGACAGGCGCGTGGAAGACGAACGATCCCGAACTCCGCGAGCGGCGCGTCCGCGTCCGAGAACTCCTCGATGGGTTCGACAAATGGTCGCTCAAGCACGTTCCGCGGGAGGTAAACGAGCGCGCGGACAAACTCGTAAACGAGGCGTTGGACGATGGTTGATCTGCCAGACGAACCGAGACCACAGGACGACCGCGAGCTGCCGACCGAAACCGTCGAAGCGGCGGAGCGGCTGACCCACCTCGCACGCGATACAGAGGGCGACGAGGCCGAGACGTACCGTGACGAGCGCGACAAACTGCTCGAAGAATACGATTTCGTGGCGCGGGTGCGGGACGACGATACTCGAACCGTCCTCGTTCTCCATCCCGACGAATGGCTCGACGATGAAGCGATTCGAGTCGAACGAATCGACGATACGGAACGGGCGATCGAAATCCCGCTCGATGGCCCCGGGGACCCGGACGATTGGGACGAAATCGACGCACACAACCGAGCCGTCGCGGAAACAGTGCGGGACGAACACGGCGACGTTCACGGCGCGAACGCCGAGGCGTTTGCTGACTTCATGAGCAACCATTACGCCCGGCAGGTAGAATCGGCGACCGATGCAGAGGTGACCGAGTTTTGTACGGAGTATTTCCGACGGAACGCCTGGCCGACGGACGAACAAAAAAGGGTCGTTGAACGGTCGGTCGAACTCGTGTTCAACAGTGTTAGCTGTGCTTCTCGATGAGTGCACGAATCTGCTCCGCGCGCTCCTCGTTCGTAACGAATTTCGAGAGCGACCATGCGAAGGAGTCTTCGACCGCTTCGAGACCGTCGTTAGTCAGACCATACTGATTGGTTCGCTTGTCGAGCTCGCTCTTCTCGACGAGTCCCCGTTCGACCAGCGTGTCGAGGTTGGGATACAGACGGCCGTGGTTCACTTCCTCGTCGTAGTAGTTTTCGAGTTCGCGCTTGATAGCGAGACCGTACATCGGCTCCTCGGTGAGGACGATGAGGATGTTCCGCTGGAAGGCGGTGAGGTCGCGGGCGGTACTGCTTTCGGTGAGTGTTTGTGCCTCTGACATTGGCTTTGACAGGACGAAATATGTAACCGAGATATTTAACCCTTCTCAAGTTTCTTGGTGTTTCTCTCCGCTTTCGCTCGATTTTACTGTGGAATACCACCAGTCGATTACGGAGGTGTGTTTCGTTTTTATTGGTGATCGATCGAGCGACAGAGGTCGGTTTGAATCGATGCCGAAAGGACTTTTTGGTCTTCCTGTGCAGTCGCAAACGACCCATGACGAATCTCTGGGAAGACCTGGAAACAGGACCGAATGCCCCTGAAGAAATCTACGCAGTCGTCGAGTGTCTCAAAGGCGACCGGAACAAGTACGAGTACGACAAGGACATCCCCGGTGTCATGCTCGACCGCGTGCTCCACAGCAACGTCCACTACCCCGGTGACTACGGGTTCATCCCGCAATCGTACTACGACGACGAGGACCCGTTCGACGTGCTCGTCCTCGTCGAGGACTCGACGTTCCCCGGCTGCGTCATCGAAGTCCGTCCCGTCGCCCTCATGAAGATGGACGACGACGGCGAGCAGGACGACAAGGTCATCGCCGTCCCCATCGAAGACCCACGCTTCGACCACATCGAGGACGTGGACGACATCACGCAACAGCAGAAAGACGAGATCGACGAGTTCTTCCAGACGTACAAGAACCTCGAAGCAGGCAAGGAAGTCGAAACACAGGGCTGGGAGGACAAACAGTCCGCACTCGACGCTATCGAACACGCACAGGACTTGTACGAAGAGAACTTCGCGTAACCGGCGTTCAGACCTGATTTCGTTCGATCGCCTCTTTTCGAGATACGGTCGTCTACCGGCTGTTTGCCCGTCCGTTAGCGACATCCGTTCGGAGATGTCTTATAACTGCTACAGTAATCCATCCGGGAATTGATATTATTGGACACGAACATGCGACACCAATGCCCACCGGATTCCTCGCCGAAAACGACCTCGTCGTGCTCACTGCACTGCTGTTAGTCCTTTCCGGCGGTGGCATCCTCTACGCCGTCCAGTTTCGGTACGTTGCGTCGCACGACCGACGAAGCACCTATCGACTCGCTCAAGGAGACGGTTGCCGGACAGAACCGAATCGCACTCGTCGTTCCGGAGGGCGCGAGTATCGATTCACTCGCCGCGGCTGTCGGTTTACAGGCACTCTGTAATGACTGGGGCGTCGCAGGGCGAATCGCCGCGGAAGGCGAGGTGACGGGTGAGGACAGTAAGGCGTTCTGTAACATCTTCGATGTCGGTTTGACGACCATCGACGAGCGGGGCGAACGGCTTCGGAACTGCGATGCGGCGATCGCAGTTGGTGGTGGGGGGGCTGTTCCACGGCTCTCGAACAACCCGCCGGTCGTCGGCGTCATCCGCCACCGGCCGACCGCGGAGGAGAACATTTTGACCATCACGCGTACTGACGATGGAGCGACCTCGACCGTCGTCATCAAACTGGCCCGTGACTCGGGACTCATCCCCGACCAACGAGTCGCCACGGCGCTCCTGTACGGTATTCGCGCCGGAACGCGGGAGTTTCGTCGGGCAAACGGGAAAAACGATTACGACGCCGCCGGATTTCTCCATGCGTTCGCGGATCTCGGGCGTATCGAGGATTTGCGCTCGCCGGGCGTCAGCGGCGATACCTTCGATGTGCTCGGGGAGGCGATCGCGAACCGGGAACGTCGGGCGAGTTTCGCCGTGACGAACGTCGGTGTCGTTCCTTCCGTTAGCGCGTTAGAGGAGGCCGCTGATTCCCTTCTTCGACTCGAGGGCGTCTCGACAGCGGCGGTGTTCGGCATCCACGAGGAAACCATCGTCGTCTCCTGTCGCGCGGAGGACGTTCGAACCAGCGCGGTGGACATCCTCGGATGTGCGTTCGACACGAGCGAAACGACGGGCGGAAACACGGATTCCGCAACCGCCCGTGTCCCGTTGGGAATCTTCGCACAAGTCGATGGGGAACACGCCACGACGTTGGATTCGCTCATCGACGTAAGTACGCGCAAAGCGTTGTTCACCGCGTTCGAGAGTGTATAGGGTTACTGTGTTCAGATGAACATAGGTTCGGGAGTGAATAACACGGAAACGAAGGTTCTTGTAGTCGCCTGTGGTAAGGCCGCGTATGGGTCTCTTCGATAGGCTCCGTGGAGATGACGAGCCCCGGGTAGCCTTCTTTGGTATCGACGGCGTGCCGTACAGCTTTCTTAAAGACAACGCCTCGGAGTTCCCGAACATTGCGTCACTCGCGAAAGAGGGGAGCGCCGGAGCGATAAACAGCATCGTCCCGCCCGAATCCTCCGCCTGCTGGCCAGCCCTCACTACCGGCGTCAACCCCGGTGAAACGGGTGTGTATGGGTTCCAAGACCGTGAGGTCGGGTCCTACGACACGTACGTCCCGATGGGTCGGGACGTCCAGGCGACTCGACTCTGGGATCGTGTCGCGGACTCGGGTCGCAACGCGACGGTGATGAACGTCCCAGTGACGTTCCCGCCACAGCGGAACGTCCAGCGGATGGTCTCGGGATTCCTCTCCCCCGGCGTGGACAAGGCGGCGTACCCTGACGAACTGCGAAACTATCTGAATTCCATCGATTATCGCATCGATGCGAACGCAAAACTGGGGCACAAAGAGGACAAATCCGAGTTCATCGAGAACGCCCACGAGACGCTCAAAGCGCGCTACGAGGCGTTCCGCCACTACATCGAACAGGACGACTGGGACCTGTTTTTCGGCGTATTCATGACCACCGACCGGGTGAACCACTTCCTCTACAAACATTACGAGGAGGATGGCGAATACAAACAGGAGTTCATCGACTTCTACAAGAAGGTGGACGAATACCTCGGAAAGCTTCGTGACGCGCTCGCTGACGACGTGACCATGGTCGTCGCCAGCGACCACGGCTTCACCAGTCTCGACCACGAGGTTCACTTCAACCAGTGGCTCGAAAACGAGGGATGGCTCTCCTACGAGGACGACGACCACGAAGAACTCGGCGACATCGCCGACGACACCGTCGCCTACTCGCTCATTCCGGGCCGATTCTACATCAATCTCGAAGGTCGCGAACCACGTGGAAGCGTGCCTGAAGACGAGTACGAGGAAAAACGAGACGAACTCAAGGAGATGCTCGAAGGCCTCGAAGGGCCGAACGGCGAGAAGGTCTGTGCCCAAGTCGTCGAGAAGGAAGACGCCTTCCACGGCGACCACGAGGACATCGCACCAGACCTCGTCGCCATCCCGAACTACGGCTTCGACCTCAAAGCCGGGTTCAAGGGTCACGACGACGTGTTCGGCGTCGGCCCACGAAACGGAATGCACAGCTTCGACAACGCGTCGCTGTTCGTTGACGACTCGGACGTGACGATTCCCGAAGACACGGACCTGCTCGACATCGCACCGACCATCCTCGACCTGATGGAAGTCGAGTATTCCGCGGGCGAACTCGACGGTCGAAGTCTGGCGTAGAATCTCGACTCGTTTTTTGGAGACACGTTCGCGGAGCGACTGCGACGGTGGTGTGTATCGAGTGAACACAGCCACACGACTCCGATCATTGCTCGCAGACTTGTTTCATTCCCTCCGACGAATCCCGAGACGAACGATCGAGAGGGTCGGTGTCCTGCTGCTAGTCGTCACAGTCGCGTTCGATACGGACGGAAACGATGCCGATGCCGGTCGAACGAGTCGAAACGCAACACTCAGACCGAATCCGGTTTGTCGTGAATTTCGAGGGTTACGTCGCGCGGTTCGCCTTCCAAATCCGCGACGATTCGTTCGACGACGGTTTCGGCTTCCCGCAAAACGAGCGGCTTTACCTTGTTCACCACCCATCCCATCGAGACGAACATCGGCAGGTCGAGCATCCCGGAATCCGCCGAATCCGCGTCAAACTGAATGGACAGCCACACCCGCGAGGCGGTGTCTTTCCCTTCGGGAGCCTCCTCGGGGACTTCCTCGACCCGCCAGTGGCCGTGGGCGTGGATGTCCTTGATTATCTTCCAGTCGATGCGGTTCGGGCGGTCGAGTTCGGTCACCTCGGAGCGCACCGTATACTGGATTTTCCACCATTTCAGATGAATATCGTACTCCGTGCCCGGTCCACCCTCGCCTTGGCGCGTAACGCCGGTGAGGTGTTTCGAGTAGTTCGCATAGCCCGGAAAGTCGATGAGGAACTCGTAGGCCTCCTCCGGCGGCACGTAGACGACGGTGCTGAGTTCGACTGAATCCACACCGTTCGGTTTTGCGTGGCTGAAAGTAAACATTCCGGCGAACGACATCCGGTAATTTCGGTCCTGTCAGTTCGGTTCGTTCGAAAAACATCGGTTCGAACCAGCGGCGTGAAACGGGGTTGCATATGCCAGTAGAACCCTTTCAATGCTGGCGCAACGATCGATTCATATGACGGAATCAAGCGAGGAGTTCGCGTGCCAGCAATGCGACGAGTCGTTCGACCAACGAGCGCAGTTGAACGAACACATGGAGACGGCTCACGATGTCGCGCCGAACGAGGAGAGCGAAGACGCCGCCGCCGCAGGGTCGGATGCCAGCGGTTCGACCGGTTCTATCACCGAAGAAACGAACGATTCTCCGGGGGCGGCGGAACCATCCGAGGCCGCGGGGCCGTCCGAGAGCGACGCCGACGTTCGTCCCGACGAGGACGGTTCGTAACCCAGACGGCACCACTGTCTCTCGAACCGCTTGCCGACACCGCTATTTTATACTCCTTCACAGGGAACTGCCGACCATGACACGCTACGACGTCGTAATCGTCGGCGGTGGCGTCGCGGGACTCTCCGCGGGAACCTTCACCGCCCGCGCGGACCTCGACACGTTGATCGTCAACGACGGTGTTTCCATCCTTTACCGGAACGCGATTTTGGAGAACTTCCCCGGCTTTCCCGCCGGAATCGACTCGCGACTGTTCTGTCTAATGCTCGAAGAGCAGGCAAAACGCGCCGGATGCACCCGCCTCGATGCCAAGGTACCAAATGTACGCCGCGCAGAGGACGGCGATGACACCCGGTTCGTCATCGAAACGGACGACGAAACCATCGACGCGGAGCGAGTCGTCGCGGCATCGTGGTCCGACTCGTCGTATCTCGACGGACTCGACCTCGAATTCGAGCAGGCCGGGAGCAAGCAGTACGTTTCGGTGGACGAAACGGGACGAACCGGCGTCGAAGGGCTCTACGCCGCGGGACGACTCGCCGGGCAGTATCACCAAGCGATCGTTTCCGCGGGCCACGGGTCGCAAGTCGGAATTACCGTGGTTCACGACGCCGACCCCGAGTTCTACCACGATTGGGTCGCCCCGGAGGGTTACTTCACCAACCGCGACCGCGAGGTACCGGTCGGCTGTGAGGAGATATCGGAGGACGAACGCCAACGCCGTGCACGCCGGGCGCACGACCGACTTCGAAAGTACGTCGAGGAGTGGGAGGACGAGACGCCAGTGCCGCATCCAAGTTTCGTAGAGAGGATGGAGTAAGGGACGAGGCGGAGCGAAACCCGACTTCGGAAAATAGCACCTTCCCCTTCGGCGCGTGCAAGAGATGGCGACGGCGACTCGGATGTCTGCCCGCGGCCGTGCCGTTCGCATTCGCGATTTCGCAGAGATTACGCCGTCCTCCCCGCCATTTCACCGCGCGCCCAATTCGTTTGATTCGGTTCTGTCACCGATCCCCTCCCTGACTCAGTGGCCACCGGAGGAGACGTGGAGACCAACGATGCCGACGACGATGACCCCGATGAAGGCGACCCGGACTAACTCGGCGGGTTCGTCGAAGAGCACGATACCGAGGGTTGCGGTACCGACCGCACCGATACCGGTCCAGACCGCGTAGGCAGTGCCGACGGGGAGCGTCTCGATAGCGTTCGCCAACAACACCATGCTGACGACGAGTGCAACGACCGTCGCAACGGAGGGCCAAAACTTCGAGAGACCGTCGGAGTACTCCAATCCGATGGCCCACGCGACTTCGAACACCCCGGCGACGAGCAGAATCTTCCACGACATCGGTTCGTTTTCGAAGGGATGTGGGGAATGCGTTGCGTTTTCACGCTCGGCCTTTCGGGTCGTGCTCCCACCCTGCCGAGATCCAAGTTTCTTTATCAAATCCTTCTGAACCGTCTACGAAATGAGTGTCGAGAACGATGAGTGACGATGGGGTAGATCCGGACGAGTTGGGAGAAACGGTAGAACGGCCGATGTTTCGGCTCTTCACCGAGTACGGGGACGACCACCTCCACTGGTTCGTCATCGGGGTTCTCACGAGCCTGAGTGCTCGGTTTCTCGCCCTTATTCCACCGGTCGTCCTCGGCGTTGCACTGGATTCCATTTTCGACGACACACGACCGTTTTCACTCCCTCTCGTCCCGAACGCATGGATTCCGGAGACGACGATGGGTCAATTTTTGCTCGCTACAGAAATCATGGCTGCTTCGATGGTTCTCGCCGCCTTGAGCAACTTCGCGCGCTCGTCCAGTTTGAACCTGTTCTCACACCGGGTCAAACACGAAGTTCGGACGGCGACGTACCAGTGGATGCAGAGACTCGACATGGAGTTCTTCGACGACCACAAGACGGGCGAACTCATGAGCATCCTGAACAACGATACGAATCGCCTCGAACTGTTCCTCGACAATATGATGGGGAGCGCCATCCAACTCTTCGTTCTCATCATCGGAATCGGGTGGGTTCTCTTCACCATCAACGCGCAGTTGGCATTGGTCACCCTCTCCGTCATCCCCATCGCGGCGTTGTTCACATGGTGGTTCATGCGACGGGTCGAAGCGTTCTACGCGGATATCCGCTCGTCGGTCGGGGACTTGAACACCCGTCTGGAGAATAACCTCGCGGGCGTCGAAGTCATCAAAACCGCCGGAACCGAGGATTTCGAGGGCAACCGAGTTCGAAGCGCTTCCTACGAATATTTCAAACGCGACTGGAAGGCCCTCCGGATGAATTTCATCTATCGCCCGGGATTGCAACTTCTCACCTCCGTTGCCTTCATCGCGACCTTCATCGCCGGTGGATTGTGGGTTCTTTCCGACCCGCCGCTGGGATTCTCGGGAACACTCTTCGTCGGTCAACTCGTTACGTTCCTCCTCCTTACCCAGCGAATGGTCGAACCGCTCACGCAGATGAGCGAAGTCGTGGACAGATACGAGGACGCAAAGGCGTCATCGAGACGCATCTTCGGCCTCATGTCGATTCCGCCCACCATCACCGACAGTCCGGACGCAACCGCACTCGATTCCGTCGGAGGCAGAGTCGAGTACGACCACGTGGATTTCGCCTACGACGACGGCGAGCGCGTCATACACGATATAACGTTCACCGCAGACCCCGGCGAAACCGTCGGCCTTGTCGGGCCAACCGGTGCCGGAAAATCCACGATCTGTAAACTCCTGCCGCGCCTCTACGACGTAACGGCTGGAGAAATCCGGGTCGATGGAACCGACGTTCGTGACCTCACGGTCGAAAGCCTCCGCGAACATATCGGCTACGTCGGACAGGACACGTTCTTGTTCGACGGAACGGTAAAGGAGAACATCGAATACGGTTCGTTCGATGCGAGCGAGGAGGAAATCGTCGCCGCCGCGAAGGCTGCGGAAGCCCACGAGTTCGTCACCAACCTTCCCGAAGGCTACGACACCCGAGTCGGCGAGCGCGGCGTGAAACTCTCCGGTGGCCAGCGCCAGCGAATCTCGATCGCACGGACGATTCTGGCCGATCCAGAACTGCTCGTACTGGATGAAGCGACGAGCGCGGTGGACACCGAAACGGAGATGCTTATCCAGCGTAGTCTCGACCGCCTCACCGAGGACCGAACGACGTTCATTATCGCCCATCGCCTCTCGACCGTGAAAGGCGCGGACACCATCCTCTCCGTCGAAGACGGGGAGATCGTCGAGCGGGGGACCCACGAGGAACTGCTCGACAATGACGGTCTGTATGCGGACCTCTGGCGGGTGCAGGCGGGCGAAATAGACGCACTCTCCGAGGAGTTCGTGGAGGAAGCATCACGACGGGCGAGTGCCAGTCAGCCGACCTACGGGTCGAACCCGTGACCTTTTACGGGATACCGTACCCAGTAGCGGGTAATGCTCACCGGAGTGAACGTGGCGTTGGGGGTGACGGGAAGTATCGCGGCGGTGAAAGTAGTCGAGTTAGCACACGAACTTCGCAGGCGAGGCGCGAACGTCAGGGCCGTGATGTCGAAGGGTGCACGAGGTATTATCCACCCTTGGGCGGTCGAATTCGCGACCGACAACCCGGTCGTGACCGAAATCACAGGGCAGGTCGAACACGTCGAACTCTGTGGCCGTGACGAGTGGGCTGACGTACTCCTCATCGCACCAGCGACCGCGAATACGGTCGGAAAAATCGCGAGTGCGGTGGACGATACGCCGGTAACGACCTGCGCGACGACCGCCCTCGGCGCGGATGTTCCAGTCGTCATCGCTCCGGCGATGCACGAACCGATGTACGACCATCCCGGCGTGCTCGATGCTATCGAGCGCGTCGAATCGTGGGGCGTCGATTTCGTCGAACCGCGAATCGAAGAGGGGAAGGCGAAAATCGCTACCGAAGATATGATCGCACTGGATGTCGCCCGAGCGACCGGAGACCAACCGCTCGCCGGAAAGGGCGTCGTCGTAACTAGCGGCGCGACGAGCGAACCCATCGACCCGGTGCGAGTGCTGACCAGTCGTTCCTCCGGCAAGACGGGCAGAGCAGTTGCTCGTGCTTGTTACGTCGCGGGCGCAAACGTCGCGCTCGTCCACGATGCGCCGGACGTTCCCTACGCGACCGGCGTACAGGTCGAAACCGCCGAGGAGATGACGGACGCCGTGAACGACCTCATCACGGCGTTTCCGGCGGATGCCCTGGTTTCAGTCGCGGCAATTAGCGACTATACGGCTGACGTCGAAAGCGAAAAGATTCGATCCGGACAGGACCTTTCACTCGATCTCCAACCGACGCGGAAACTCATCGATACGGTTCGCGGGAACTATCCGGGTCTCCCCATCGTCGGCTTCAAAGCCGAGACGAGTGGGGACGACTCGGCGATGGTGACTGCAGCCCGCGAAACGCTTGCCCGTGCAGGGTGCTCGTTCGTCGTCGCAAACGACGCGAGCGTGATGGGAGAAGACGAGACGAGAACGCTGTTCGTCCGAGAAAACAGCGTTCGAACGTACAGCGGGAGCAAGACGGAACTCGGATTGCAGGTCGCTACCGAGCTCGCCGAGGAGCTTATGGACGACTCGTAACGCCCTCGACACCTCGTCGCCAGAGTGATAGCGCGTTCACCCGTGGTTGCACTCGAATCTTAATGTCCGGATTATCGACATCACTTACGGACGTTCTCGGCATCGATGTACCCATCGTTCAGGCGCCGGTCGGGAGCGCGACGTGTCCGTCGCTCGCCGCCGCCGCCGATGCTGGTGCGCTCGGCATGCTCGCGGTGACGTGGCGAGACGAAGCGACGACGTGGAAACTGCTCGTCGAAACCGCGAACCGATGGCGTGTTCGGAGTCAACATCGTCGTGGATTCGAACGCGAAGGAGATTCCGACGACCACTCACATCGATAGTTGTCTCGACGAAGGCATCGAGGTGTTTTCCTTCTCGTTCGGCGAGGCCGCACCGTTCGTAGAGCGTATTCTCGCCGAGGGGGAATCGCCCTGCAGTCCGTCGGGGATACAACAGAGGCCAAAGATGCGGTGGAAAGCGGCGTGGATATCGTCGTCGCACAGGGGAGGGAGGCGGGCGGACACGTTCAGAGCGACGTTGCGACCATGCCGTTAGTACCACGCATCGCGGACGCTGTTTCCGACACACCGGTCATCGCCGCCGGCGGAATCGCGGACGGGCGGGGTATCGCAGCCGCGCTCTCCCTCGGCGCGGATGGGGCGTGGATCGGAACACGATTTCTCGCGACGGAGGAAGCACACGTACACCGACGCTACCGTCGCCGAGTCCTCGAAGCGAACGAAACCGAAACCACCTACTCTACCCTCTTCGACGAAGGCTGGCCGGACGTTCCGCATCGCGTCATCGAAAACTCGACCGTCGCGGAGTGAGATGCCGCGGGCAGACCGCCGGACGAGCGCCCCGGAGAGGGAGACGGAGACACTGTCCGAAGAAACGATGGATGCACTCGAACGAGTCGATGGATATCGAACGAGCGTCGATTAAGCGTCTCCGTCTTCCTCCGGCCACTCCGCGTCGCCGAAGAACTCAATGCCCATCTTCTGGGCCGACCGCGAAATCATGTGCGCCCCCGTCGGTGCCGTGATGAACAGGAATACGATGCCGACCAGCGAGGTGAGTCCCGCTCCCCGTGGGCCGTGGGAGACGAACAAGGCGAGGAACAGCGAGGCGGCACCGAGCGTGGTCGCCTTGCTGGTGGCGTGCATTCTGTTGTACACGTCGGGGAGTCGCAACAGGCCGAGCGTCCCGACCACGAGGAAGAAACTCCCGACGACGACGAGCAGTGCGATGACGACTTCCTGAACCAGTTGAATCGTACTCATTTGATGATATCCCCCTCGATGACGTACTGCGAGACTGCGATCGTGCTGATGAACCCGATGATAGCGAGAACGAGGCTCACCGTTACGAACAACCCTTCGCCGCGATACAGCGCGAACAGTGCCGCGATCGCGACGACGTTGGTTCCGATAGTGTCCAATGCAACCACTCGGTCGGGGACTGTCGGACCCTTGATCACGCGGTAGCCCGCGAGCAGCGTAAGTCCACTGGCGATTATCAACCCGGCCAGATAGACGAGGTGGAGGTCGATGAGACCCGATTCAGTTGCCATGACCCTCACCTCCCTCGGACCGTGTCCCGCCATCCGGTTGCTCGGCTTCCTGGAGTTCGCTATCGCTCCGTGTCGAACTCACCTCGGGCCGTTCCCGTGCAATCTCGGGAACTGGGTCGCCGGGTTTCCCCTCCTCGTCGAAGATGACGAGGGCGTAGTCCTCCCACGTCCGAATCGGTTCAACGATCGCGTCGGGGTCTCGAGCGTCGATACTGTGTACGTAGAGCGCGTTGGTTTCCTCGTCGTAATCCATAGTCAGCGTTCCCGGCGTGAGCGTGATGCTGTTGGCGATGGTCGTAATCGCACCGTCTGTTTTGACCCGGAGCGGGACGACGACGACTCCGGGTTCTATCGGCATGCTCGGTGCGAGCACGCGGTACGCCACGTCGATGTTTGCCGTCGCGAGTTCCTTCAGGAAGACCGCGACGTAGAGAATCGCGTACGGTGCAGCCTTGAGACTCCGTGTGACGTTCGTCTCCGTCGTGTAGAACTTCCGGAAGCTGAACGCGATGAGGAGTCCGAAGGCGAGTCCGATCAGGAACTCACCGAGGATAGGCACCGGTTCGAACGCAACGCCTCTGACGAACAGCCAGAGGATCGCGAGGACGACGCCGATGACGGGCCATTTCTTCATTTCCCACCACCTCCCATCACCGCGTTGATGTACGTCTGTGGCTCGGTCGCGGCCCGTGCCGCGGATTCGGCGGCCAGATACACCGGATCGAATCCGATGCCGACCAGCAGAACGAGCGCGGCCAGCACGCTGAGGACGGCGATTCCGGTCGGCGTGCCACCCTGTTCAACCATCGCGCTTTCCGACCCCCAGAAACCGCGGTTCCACGCTCGGGAGAAGTACGCGATGGTGAGAATCGCACCCGTCAATGCGATGGCGAGGGCAAGCGTCGCACCTGCGTCACCCGCCACTCGGAATACGAGGAACTTCCCGAAGAAGCCTGAAAGCGGCGGAATGCCGATGAGCGAGAGCGCGCCGACGAAGAATACCCCTGAGAGGACGGGATTCTTTCGCGTCAGGCCACCGAGGTCGGCGAACCGGTCGGTGCCGACAGCCGAGAACACCGACCCGGATGCGAGAAACAGCAGCCCTTTCGCTAGCGCGTGGTTCAGGGAGTAAATGAGCGCGGCGGTGATGGCGAGGGTTCGAACCCCGGGAACCGTCGCCCCGATTGCTAGCGGGAGGACGATAAAACCGACCTGTCCGATGCTGGAATAGGCAAGTAAGCCATCGACATCGTCGCGTCCAATCGCACCGATTCCGCCGAGAAGGATACTCGCGCTGGCCATGATGAACATCACCGGGCCAAAGAACGCGAGCGCGGAGTTCCCCGCAAGGCCGGGGAGTGTGAGTCCGCCGGGAATCGTCAGCCCCGCGAATACCGTGAAGTAGAGGCGGATGATGGCGTAAATCCCGACCTTCTTCACGACGCCCGCGAGCATCGCGGAGACGGGCGCGGGTGCGGCCCGGTAGGCCGCAGGCACCCAGAACTGGAAGGGTGCGATACCCGATTTGAGCGCAAACACAGTGAAGAGGAGCGCCGACAGGCCGAGGACCGGAAGCCGTGCGATGTTCCCCGAATCCGTCGCGAGTCGCTCCGCGAGTTGTGCCATGTTGAGCGTTCCCGTCGTGGCGTAAATGCCACCGATTGCGAGGAGCATCACCGCACTCCCGATGAGGTTGAGCACGACGTACTGGAGCGCCGCACGAGTGTGCTCTGGTCCGCTGTAGAAGACGACGAGGACGTAACTCGACATGAGCATGACCTCGAACCAGACGAACAGGTTGAAAACGTCGCCCGTGAGGAACGCTCCCGTTACGCCCACCAGCATAAAATGGTACAGTGGATGGTACGAGAGTCGCTGACCGAACTCGTCCACGTACTGCACCGAGAAGGCGAGCGCGGCCAGCGAGACGACTGCCGCCAGCGCGAGCATGAACACCGAGAGCGAATCGGCGACCAGCGTGATTCCGAACGGCGCTCGCCAGTCTCCAACTTGATACGCGATGACGTTCGACGCGCCAAGCGGGTCGATTTCAGTCCAGAGTGCCGCCACCGCGGCGACGTACACGACGCCACCGAGGAGACTGACACCTCGCTGAATAGTCGAGAATCGCCGGACGACGAGCGTCAGAATCGCCGTCACGAGCGCGACGAGCAACGGTGCGATAACCAACTGATTCATGTGGATTCACCTAGTTCGTTCATGTCGATCGTTCCGTGTTCTTCGTAGACGCGATACGTCAGTACGAGTGCGAACGCGGTCGTTCCGAACCCGATGACGATGGCTGTCAGGACGAGCGCCTGCACGAGGGGATCGGTGGTACTTCCATGACCGCCGTGTCCCGAGATAATGGGCACGCTCCCTGCGAAGCCACCCATCGTGACGAGGTAGGCGTTCGTTGCCTGACTGATGATGGTGACACCCCAGACGACGCGGACGATGTCCCGCCGCAGGACGAGGAACGTTCCGAGTGCGAACAGGAGACCCAGAACCCCTGCGAGGACGAACTGGGGCTGCGTCGCGACTGTTTCGCTCATTCTGCACCCACCACCGAGAGGATCGTCAGAAGCGCGCCAACGACGACGAGGTATACCCCGATGTCGAACGCGAGTGCACTCGCCACCTCGAAATGCGGGTAGAGCGGAATGCCCTCCAAGATGGTGTACGTTTGGTAGAGGAAGTTCTTCCCGAACACCATCGACACGACTCCGGAACCGGCGGCGATGAGGAGGCCGACCGCGAACATCGCACGGTAGTTCTCGACGATACCGTACTGGAGATGTTCGACCGGGCCGCGGACGACGTTGTGGAACAATTCGTCTTCGAGGAAGTCCATTCCGTAGACGATGTAGATGAGGGCGAACGCTGTCGTCGTCAGGACGCCCGCGATGAACCCTCCACCGGGCAGGTTGTGACCCTGCAACATCAGCGCCACCGCGGTGACGAAGATGAGGGGAACCACGGTGCGCGTAATCGTTCGCGTGATGACCGTCGTCATTGTATCTCACCCCGTTCGCGCATGGCGATGAGCGTCAAGACTGATAGTGCGGCCATGGCGACGACCGAGATTTCACCCATCGTATCGAAGCCACGGTAGTCCACCAGAATGACGTTGACGATGTTGTGCCCTCCCGCGATTTTCACGGTGTTTTCGTACTCCGTGAAGAACGTCGCAATCGAGTTCGGGCTCGCGGCGGTCGTGAGGAGCACCGTGACGAAGACGGTAGCACCGACGGCGAGCGACAGCACACCGTCGCGAAGCGCTCGACTGCGACTCATCTCCCCGTAGAACGTCGGAAGCCTGTCTAAGACGAGCAGGAAGATGACGAGGACGAGCGTCTCGACGACGAGTTGCGTGAGCGCGAGGTCGGGTGCTTTTGCCAAAATGTAGAAGATAGCGACCATGAATCCGAGAATCGAGAGCGTGAGCACGCCTGCGACGTGCGACGGGGCGATGCTCACCGCTACCGCACCGACGACTGCGACCAACAGGACGAGCAACATCGGGTAGGAGATCGCCAGTCCACCGAACGAAGGCAGTGAAACCCCCGCGGCAACGTAGCCGCCGAGTGCGAGGGTGGAAACCGCGGCGAGCGTCCACGTCGCGTAGGTTCGAAGTAGACCGGTCTGGACGCGAGGCACCATCGCGATGCTCACGTCGTTCAGGCCGTACACCGTGTTGTCGTACCACCAGTTCGCACGAAGCGGGTTGATCGCGAGCAGACGGTTTACGCCGTCGTGCAACCGGTCGTAGAACGGGTACGCCGCTGCGCCGATCGCGATGGTCGTCGCGCTCATGACGGCGGCGGGACTGAGGTGCTTCGGGAGGTGGTAACTGAAGTGGATTTCCTCGGCGTGTGCCCCCGGTGGAAGTACATTTCCGATCACTTCGCCCACGAAATGGTTGATCATCGTGGGGGCAAAACCGAACGTGTCCGCGACCCCGCCAAGTCCGATGAGCGCCGCGACGGTGCCGAGGATTGCCGTCGGCACCAGCATCATCGCAGGCGGCCTGTGGACGTGGCCCAGCCCTTTCGGCTTCTCGCCGAAGAAGAGCATCACGAACTTGACCGAATAGAGGAACGTGAAGATGCTCCCGAAGACGGCAACGATCGGGTAGAGCCACGTGAGGCCACCGTGGACATGAGCGGCCTCGTACGCCGCGTGGAAGAGGAACTCCTTCGAGTAGAAGCCGTTAAACGGCGGTATTCCGGCCATCCCGAACCCGGCAACCACGGTGATTGCGGCGGTAATCGGAAGGTCGTGACGAAGCCCACCGAGGTGTTTGATTTTTCGTGTTCCGGCCTCGTGTGCGATGATTCCTGCGACGAGGAACAGAGGTGCCTTGAACATCGCGTGGTTCAGTATGTGAAACGCACCCGTCTCGGCCCCGAGTTCGGAGGCGAATCCGAATCCGGCGACGATGAGACCGAGGTGACTCGCCGTCGAGTACGCCAACAGTTCCTTGATATCGGTTGCCGCGACGGCGAGGATGGCTGCGATAGTCATCGTCGCGAGACCGAGTATCGTGAACAGCGTCATCCAGTCGGGGAGTCCGTGTGTTCCTTCCGTTACTTCGGGGAGCAAGAGCGGTCGGAATCGACCGATGAGGTAGACGCCAGCTTTGACCATCGTCGCGGAGTGGAGAAACGCCGAAACGGGTGTCGGCGCTTCCATCGCGTTCGGAAGCCAGATGTGAAGCGGTACCTGCGCGGACTTCGCCGCCGCACCGACGGCGACGAGGCCGAGGACGGGAAGCAACATGCCAGCGTCCACCAGACCTTCGTGTACCTCGGCGGGATGTTCGAGCATCCACGCGAGGTCGAAGGCGTGTTGCTGTGACACCGTGTTCGCCAACAATAAAAAGCCGATGAGCATGAACAGACCACCGGAAACGGTGATTATCATCGACTTCCGTGCGGCGTATTGCGACGACCGCCGGTCGGTGTAGTGGCCGATGAGGATGAACGAGGACAAACTCGTCAGTTCCCAGAACACGAAGAGGGAGACGAGGTCCGCTGCGAACGCGACCCCCAGCATCGACCCCATGAACGCCAGCAGTGCGGTGTAGTACTTCGCTTTGCCCGGTTCGTCATGCATGTACGCGCCCGAGTACGCGAGGATGAGGACGCCAACCCCGCTGGCGAGGAAGCCGATGAGGAGCGCGAGGCCATCCACGTAGAACCGGAGCGAGACTTCGAGCGCGGGTATCCACTCGAACGAAACGGCGCCGTGTGTGCCGTACTGGCTTGCTACCATCGCGAAACAGGCGAGCGCCACCGCCGATGCGTAGTAGGCGGTGCGCTCCCCCAGCACGCGGTACACCAGCGGCGTCAGCGCCGCCGCCGCGAATGGAAGCATCACCAGCGCAAGCACAACCACGGCTACCGGGTCAGATGGTGATTGCACACTCGAATGTGAGCAATGGACTCACCTTAACGCTTCTCAATACCTCCGACGCCGGTGTCGAAAATTCCTGAACAATCGTCCAGTAGCAAGCTTAGAAATAGCCCATGTTTGGATTTCTCGGCCATAATGACTCGGTGAGTGCCCGTTCTCCCGAAACGGCGCGTTCTTGGTCCACGGTCCGTCCGACCCCGACGCGTGGTAGTTAACGGACGACACAATGCCGAGCAAGCGATGAGGACCGAACGAGTCCAGCGACGTATTGAGAGGAGAAAATATAGCCTATCCAATATATTTATATTTCGAAAATATATCAAAATATAATACATGGAGTCATCCAGCCATATACTTATTAGGTAGGAGTATCAAAGCCTGTAACAACGCGCTCATCATCCGAAAAATGCGGAACTGCACGGGAGACAAAACCATACAAAATTCGACAGTAGGAAATATCTGTCGGAAAAATTAGTATCCAGTGTGGTTCCGACCGGTGATACTGCGCGTCGCAGGAGAAACCAAACATGACACTCAAAGAAAAAATGGACGCAGTAGCGGAGCGAGACTTCGAGCGAGCCGTATCACCTGTTATCGGCGTTATCCTCATGGTTGCTATAACGGTAATATTGGCCGCTGTGATTGGGACCTTCGTGATGGGTCTTGGGAATAGTGTCGAGAAAAACGTGAACGCTGGCGCAGAAATTAGTGCAGATAAAGCAGCCAATGGTGCAGTCACCGTCACTTGGGTCAGCAAAGGGACCGCTAGTCAGGTCAGTGTAAAGGTCAAAGAAAAAGGTGGGACAAATAACGGAACTGCAACAATCAACAATATTGGTGATTCAGTAACAATCTACGAAAAGTCCGGAGGAAACGACGATCTTGGATTTAGTGCCGATGGCGACCGCCAAGTTCAAATCATCGTAACTGCCATTGGCGAGGACGGTGAAACGAAGACCGTAATCAATAATGAAGAGGCAACGATTTGATTCTTTTTAGCATTTGTTAACTATTTTAGCTATTATTCTATTTACTATAAACTATTTACTGTTCATAGTGTTAGAGTCATAATTACTAGTTCAAATTTTCTAACCGATCCACTATATGGTGACTACTGGAGAAATTCTCTCCGTCAGTCAACAATCCGTCCACATGTGTGTGTGAATATTCGTGTTTCCCAAAAACTCTTTAAATATCTCACCCGAAGAGGGGAGAATGACCCTCTCGAATACCGCAGCTCACCGAAAAAAGGCCAGCAGCGATGATTTCAGGAGCCTTCCAAAAGGGGAATGGAAACGAATCGAACCCCGCTGGGTTAGAGTAGGGGTTTCGACAATCGAATTGCTGAGGTGCGGGTTCTCTCCCACCCGCATTGACTCAAACGGGTCGGGTGGTAAAAGAAATGAGCCTTATCCGCAGTGAAAGTGAAAGTGTGTGACACTCGGTGACGCCGATCGACCTCGGTTTGGCAGGGGTGGATTTGGAACCGAGACAACGGTACGACCGCTGAAGTTGCGAACGCTAGGCACGGACCAGCCCCCATTCAGCGAGTCGCTCGTGGTTTCATCACCCATCCACCTGTTGGTTCGGACGGGAATGGCCGAACGAGGTTCCCGCATTTGCGGGCGGGGCGTACGTCCGGAACTTGCGGTCAGCACTCCGCCAAAACCAACCCCGGTGTCTCGATAGTGCGGCGTCCTTACAACACGAATACCGATACCGACAGTCATACCGCGAGTTCACATCACGTCAGAGTATACCTACCGCACCGCCAATACCGGCACCTTTTACTGCTGGGTTGAATACCCCCAACATGGACCAGTTGAAGCAGTCGCTTCTCGAAGCGCCAATCATCGAGAAAGACGGGTACCACTACTTCGTACATCCTATCAGCGACGGAATTCCGATGCTGAAACCGACACTGCTGCGTGAAATCGTCATCAAAATCATCCGGAAGGCGGACCTGGAAAACGTCGATAAAATCGTCACGCCCGCCGCGATGGGGATTCACATTTCGACTGCCGTCTCGCTGATGACCGACATCCCGCTGGTGGTCATCCGAAAACGAAAGTACGGCTTGGAAGGCGAGGTTGCACTCTCCCAACAAACCGGCTACTCCGAGAACGAGATGTACATCAACAACGTCGATGAGGGCGACCGCGTCCTCCTGCTGGACGACGTGCTCAGTACCGGCGGAACGATGAAAGCCGTCACCGAGGCGCTCGAATATATCGGCGCTGACGTAGTGGACGTGTGTGCCGTCATCAAGAAAGTGGGTGCAAACGAACTCGACGACACCGACTACCAAGTGAAGACGCTCATCAACGTGGACGTGGTGGACGGCGAAGTCGTCATCGCGGACGAACACGGCGACGGGTGAATGTTCTCGCGTCAGTTTCTGGCGATGGTCTCGACGTTTACGCTCGTTACGGGTGCACTCCTCGTCGGCGACGCCCTCAACGGGTCGGTCGTAACGGGCGCATACGGAGTGACGACGCCAGCGTTCATGCTGCGCGTGCTTCCCGGCATCGTATTCATCTGGGTAGGCTACATCCTGCGCGAGAATCACGAGCGGTTCATCTCTGCCTATTTCGCCGGACGAGACGCGGCTGCAACATCCGACGGAGCGGAGGGGACGGGAGACGGCGAGTTCGACGAGCGGCTGTCGCCTCTCTCCAGCGATTCGATGGAGAATCTCGACGCACGCGAGCGGGACGCCGACGAAAATCAGTAAGGCTCATTGCAGAACTTTTATGATTGTGCCCAATTAGCACAAACCATGGCGTTAAAGAATCGTGTCCCAAAGTCACTTCGCGGTCCGGTTGGACTGCTGTCGATCGTCGTGGCACTACTTGGTGTCATCATCGGATACATCTACTTGCTGTTTGGCCTGTCACTGTATTTCAAGCTGGTTCCGCAGATGGAAAGCACGATGACGACGACGGAATCGCTGGTCGTCATTGCTGGCGGAGTTGTGTTCTTCGGTATTGGCTACGCCGGATGGCGTGGCTTCAACTACTTTGCGTACTAGCCAATGGATATTCGGAATCATCCCGACGCACCGGATTTTGACGAACTGCAGGACATCGTTGTCGAACCGATTTCTCGAGCGGAAATAGAGGAACACAGAGCCGACGGAGCGGTCTTAGTCGAGGACAATGTCCGTGAGCGAGACGACCTGAACGTCGTTGCCTACCTCAGCGGCGACTCGGATGCCGCACAAACCGACGGCATCGGTGTTCCATACTATCGGCTCACACAGTTGTTCGGCACGCCGCAGTTTCCCGAACTGCAAGCCGGGGAGGACATCAGTGGGCGAACTGATGAAACGTTCAAATATCTCTTTCGGGTGACGTATAAGGGGGACCCCGTTGAACTCCCGAGCGAGTGGCTTATGACAATTCACGATTCCCACGTCAGGTTCGCCGCCAGCGTCGCCGAATGGCGCGACGAAGCGCCGGCGTTTACCGCTGACTCGAAACTCGCGCTCACGACATACACACTCGCTCTCCAAATCGTTCTCGAACCGGTCGAGTGCGTGTTTGAGGATATGCTCTTCTGAGGTATCATGGACGACCTTGGAAATCGGGTCTTCTACTGGCTTAGCGACGAGACGAACGTAACGATACTCCTGTTCATCCTCGCGATACTGCTCAGTGTTGCTAGCCTCCTGTTGTTCTTTACGAACGAGGGACAATCGGCTACCCGACTCGAGTTCGGACTGCTAGCCGCTGCGATGGCCGTCCTGTTCTACCTGTCATTACGGAACAGCGCGTTTTAGCGGGTCAGCACGTGCATGAGACCGAACACGATCGCAATCGAACCGACGAGGAGGCCTGCGAAAACGGGGACGATCATTCCATGGCCGTACAGGTCGTACCAGTATCCCGCATACGTTAGCAAGAGAAACGACGGTACCGAGAGGAGAAAAAAGAGCGATGAGAGGTAACTCGCCAACGTGGGGTCGTCACCGTGCTTTGCGAAGGTGCCACGTTCTCGGATGGAGCGCTCTCGCGTAGGAACGTCTTTCGACACGAGTTGGTCTTCCGAGGCACGAAACTAAACCCTTACGTTGATACGTACGCGTCAACCGTTAGCGTCGTAAGGTACGCACCGAGGAACGTCCCCGCATAAACCATGGTTGCGGCAGTCACCGCCGTACCAGTCAGTTGCGGGAGGAGGATGTCACGCGCACCGGCCGTGTATGGGAGAATCCACAATGGAGCAACCCAGACCACGATTAGCGAGGTTCCGCCGACGAAAAAGCCGATGATTCCCACCCGAATACTCTCGTGGAGATCGTTTGCCAGCAAGTGCGCATAGACGCCCGCGAGTGCAGTGAGGCCCAATACCAGTTGTGGGTCTATCGATGCAGTCATCAACTCGGATTTGTTGTAGGTGAACGCACCGACTCCCCCAATGATACCGGTAACGAACCCCTTGGTGAGCATGGCGATCAGATATCGGCGTCGTAGATTCCCCTGAGCGCCATCCGTGGTCCATTCGTTCGTATTCGTTTCCGTCATTACCCTGCCCCTCCAATCCTGACCGGGATCGAAAAACCTTCGTCACCGATCGCTCCACGAACCATCCCGGTTACTCTCACTGACCCCGATTTGGCCGCCTGATTTGCCTGCGACGTGTGTTCGGAACTCAAATCCATGTCGATGGTCAGGTCTAGCGTCTCTCCCGCCGGGACGGTAGTCTCGTCGAGTGAAGTCGTGGTTCCATCCGTCAACCGTGTTTGGCCATCGTACGCATGAATTTGACCGCTCGAAAGAACGATTGCACGTCTCGTCGGATTATGAATCCGGAGTGCGACGGTCAGATGTTCGCCACCGCCAGTTACGGTGTACTCGGTCGCAGTTACATCGACGCTTCCGGTATTCATCGTTGCGATATGCCCTTGCATGGTCGGGACGAACACCCACCCAGTAACGAGGGCTGTGACGAGAACTACACCGACGAGGAGGGGACGCTCCGGCATGAGGGCGACGCCAGTGTTCGTATCTGACATGAAGATATGGCTATGGCTATGTAGGTAAGTACCGTAAGGATTTCCCTCGAATTTGAGGCGAGCGAAAAGTAAAAAACGACGCCCGGAAGCGTTAGTCGGAAACGTCGGGTGCGACTGCTTCCTTGTTCGAGGCGGACGATTCGAAGAGATGGCATGCGGCCAGCTGCTCATCTGTCCGTCTGAGATCAGGATGACTCCGTTCACAAACCGTCTGGAACTCTCGGTCGAGTTGTTCCTGCGCATCTTCGACGTTCCCCTCAATGAGATCACGAGCCACGGACCGGAGCGCGTTCTCGGCCTGCCGAGGCATATCGAGTGCGCTCATATCGACCCGACCATCGGTTTCGGCGTCGAGACGATGCTCCTCCGGAAGCTCCAATGCGAGACCAGTTTCGAGCAGTCGGTCAACCTCGACTCGCTGGTCGTTTCCGTCGAAGCCTTCCGCTTCGATGTCGCCCTGCAACACCCGGCGTTTGAATTGGAAGGCTCGCCGGAACGCTTCCTGACTTCCCGACCAATCGTTCGGTGGGATGATTTTCGCGCATCGTGGATGGAATCGACATCCAGTCGGTGGGTCGCGGGGGTTCGGAACTTCACCGGTGACGTTCGCCCGATGTCGTTGTGCTCCAGGATCGATTTCCGGCACCGCGTCGAACAGCGCCTCCGTGTACGGATGTTTCGAGTTCGTCACCACTTCGCTCGTCGGTCCCTGCTCGATGATATCACCGAGATACATGATCGCAGTTCGGTCGCACATGTAGCGGATGAGGGATAGGTCGTGGCTGATGAACAGGTACGTCAGGCCGTACTCGTCCTGCAGTTCCTTCATCAGGTTCAGTACGCCCGCCCGAATCGACACGTCGAGCATCGAGACGGGCTCGTCACAGACGACGAAATCGGGATTGACGACCAGCGCACGCGCAATCGCGACACGCTGTCGCTCCCCGCCGGATAGTTCCTTCGGGAACTCGTTGAGGTACGCTTCGGCAGGCGACAGCCCTACGTCGTTAAGTACCTGGATGACTCGCTCCCGTCGGTCTTGGTAGCCGTCACCGATGTCGTTTATCTTCAACGGTTCCTCGACCGACTGGAACACGGTCATCCGTGGGTTCAGGCTCTCGAACGGATCTTGAAAGATCATCTGGACACGCTGGCGGAACACCCGCTCGTCCTCACGTGAGAGTTCGGTTACATCCCGGCCGTCGAACGTAATCGTCCCGTCCGTGGGGTCGTACAGCTTCACCAGCAGCTTTCCGAGCGTTGTCTTTCCACAGCCGGATTCGCCGGCGATACCCATGATGTCGCCTCGGTTGATGGTGAGATCGACGTTCTGGACGGCTCGGACTGGTTGTGCTTCACGTCCAAGCAGTCGGTCGACGACACCTTGCGACAGGTCGAACAACTTCGAGACGTTATCGATTTCTACTAGTGGGTCTGCGTCGTGTTCTGATGCCATTTTTCCTCCTTGCGCGCTTCAGTGCGCATCGTTTCGAGTTCGTCGATGCGATAGCATGCCGACCGATGAACGTCGGGCGACGTTGCTTCCATTCGTTTTCCCGTCTTTGCCTGTTGGACATCGTATCCCGGCGGATGTGCCGAATGGCACTCGTCCACGGCGAACGGACATCGAGGCGCAAACCGACAGCCGTCGTTCGGGTCGAGGAGCGTCGGCGGTGACCCCGGTATCGAGATGAGCTCCTGTTGTTCGTCCTCGACCGTCGGGAACGAGTTTTTCAACCCGAGCGTGTACGGGTTCGCGGCCTCGTCGAGTACCTCGGCCATCGGGCCGTTTTCCATCATCTTGCCGCCGTACATGACGGCGAGTTTGTCACAGATCTCGGCCATGACGCTGACATCGTGGCTCACGACGAGGATGGCCACGTTGAACTCCTCCTGGAGCGCTTCGAGTTCCTCCAGGATGCGGTCCTGTATGATGACATCGAGTGCCGTCGTCGGCTCGTCGGCGATGAGCAAATCCGGGTTGCACGCCATCGCCATCGCGATGACGGCACGCTGTTTCATCCCGCCACTGAACTGGTGGGCGTAATCGTCTGCGCGGTTCGGTTCGATGCCGACGCGTTCGATGAGGTCACGGGCACGTTCGTCCGCTTCCGCTTCGGTCGTCCCCGGTTCGTGACGAAGGATCGCTTCGGTAATCTGGTCGCCGACCTTGTACACCGGGTTGAGCGCATTCATCGCGCTCTGTGGAACGAGTGCGATATCCCGCCAGCGGATATCCCGAATCTGCTGGTTGTCCAGTTGGGCGAGGTCGGTTTTACCGTCCGCTCGTACCGGGTAGCGGTCGTCGTCGATGATCTCCTGTCGTGCGTTTCCGTTCGTGTCCTCCCACTCGGGGAGGGTTCCGTCGAACCAGATTTCGCCACTTTCGATATACCCGTTCGAATCGAGCAAGTGAATGAGCGATTTGGCAAGCGTCGTCTTTCCACACCCCGACTCGCCGACGAGACCGTACGTCTCGCCGTGGTCGACATCGAACGTGACGCCATCGACGGCGTGCACCTGCTTGTCCCCGGCGTCGTAGCGAACACAAAGGTCGTTTACTTCTAACAATGACATGGGTTACTCCTGTGGGTTGGCGACGTCCTCCACCGAGAATCCGATGAAGTAGAACGCGGCCGCGATGGACGTGATCGCCAGTCCCGGCGGAATCAGCCACCACGGCGCGTCGAATACGTGTCCATTTGCTTTCACATTCTCGATCATCATGCCCCACGACACGCTGTCGAACTCAGCGAGACCGAGATACGCGAGCGATGCCTGTGCGAGAATCGCCGCCGCGGCATCCTGTGCCAGAAACACGAATGCGAGCGGCACGACGTTCGGGAGGATGTGCCGGAACACGATTCGCGTGTCGCTGGCGCCAGCGACCCGTGCGGACTCGACGTACGCCCGTTCCTTGAGCGAGAGCGTCTCCCCACGAATGAGGATGCAGTTGTTGAGCCACGACGTGATCGCGATGCCGAAGATGATGTTCTCCGTTTTGATACCGCGAATTGCGACGAGTACGATGAGGAACGGCAGGAACGGCATCCCGTACATCACGTCGACGATGCGCTGGATGGTCTCGTCGACCCACGTGTCGCCGTAGAACCCGCTGATGAGTCCGAGCGGAACGCCGACGAGGCTGGAGAGGATTCCGGCGGCGAATCCGATGTACAGTGCCTTCCTCGCACCGTACACGAGAAGCGTCAGCACTCCTTGGCCTTCCGAGTTCGTTCCGAGCGGCGCGAAGAACGGGTCACCGAACGCGGGCGGATGTGGTAGTTGCTGTTTCTGTTGCAGCGTCAACCGAGCATATTGATCGTTCCCGATGAACGCCCCCCACTGCAAGTCGTGGGGAGCGAACCATGATGGGAAGAGCGCCCAGAGGATGTACATGAGCAGGATGAGTATCCCGAGGACGCCCATCTTGTGCTGTGTATATCGGCTCCATCCCCGCCGGAAGCGTTCGATGCGCGGTTCCCAGCGTTCTTGAAGCGAACTGATAGCGGACGTGCTTTCTGATTGTGTCGACATCTATTGTTTCCCCCCGAACTTGATCCGTGGATCGAGATACGTGTACGCGACGTCCGTCACCAACCGCATCACGATGATGAGGACGGCGAGTAGGAAGAACGCCGCCTGCGTGACGGGGTAGTCGTGTCTCATTACCGCGTTCACGATCAGTTTCCCGATACCGGGCCAACTGAACACGTTTTCGATGATGATACTGCCGTCTATGAGAAACGCCAGTCCGACGATCGCCTGCGTCGCAACCGGAATCAGCGCGTTGCGGGCCGCGTGTTTCATCATCACGGTACGTTCGCTGAGGCCCTTCGCCCGCGCGAGGAAGACGTAATCCTCCCCGGTGACGTTGTTCATGGACGGACGCATGACGAGCATCGCCCCGACCCAACCGACGAAGGAAATGCTGAACAACGGGAGCGCGATGTGGTGTAAGATGTTCGTCATCGCCAACCACGGCGTCCAATTCGCGATTCCGAACTGATCGACCATGAACTCGCTTTTCAACCAACCCAGTTTGTAGTTGAACAACCAGATGAACAGCCATGCGATCCAAAACGCCGGCATGGAGTACATCGTCAGTCCCGTAACGTACGTCGTCTTATCCTTCAGGGTGCCGCGCCACCAGCCGAGATACATTCCGACGAGCGGGCCGACGGTGTACGCGACGACGAATCCGGCACCGAATAGAATGATCGTGCGCGGGAACCGTCGAACAAGGAGGTCCCACACGGGTTCCTTGTGGGTCGGCGAACGGCCGAACTCGCCGACCTGATAGTTGACCATGAAACTCATATACTGTTCCCACAGCGGTTTGTTGAGCCCCCACGTCTCCCGGAGCCGTTCGATCTGTGGCGGCTTCATCTCCGGCGTGATCATGGTGGAAATGAACGACCCCGGCATGCTCCGAATGAGCACGAACAGAATCGTCATTATTACCAGTAGGGTCAGATAGGAGACGACAAGCCGCTTTGCGAGATAGCGGGTGCTAATCCTACTCATTGTCTATATTCCTTGATTTCAGTATCCTGTTTACCATATCGCTTACTCTTGCGTATCCATGCCATGCATGGCACACATTCATTATCAATGTGGTGATTCTCATCCCAATTGAGTACTAAATCCAACCATCAGTTTCCCCCCTACTGATCGCAAAAAACCAGCATCGAGGGTACGAGCCTCGTCGTTACTTCTTCAAGTTTTCTTTGAGATACATGTTTCCGTACTCGACGTCCCAGTTCGCGTACGCCGGATCGACGATACCCGAGACGACGCCACCGAATTTGGCCGTGTTCATCGGCCAGCGGAACTTCGAGTAGTCACGGAGCATGTACGGCATGTCGAGGTAGATCTTCTCCATCGCCTTCGCGAACTTCTTCGCGCGCTTTTCCGGGTCCGTCTCGCTGTACGCGTCCGAGAGTAGTTTGTCGGAGCTGCCCCCAGAGACTCCGTAGCCGGTGGAGTTGTAGGCGAACTTCTCCGTGTCCTCGCCCGCATTCTCGGAGTGGAAGAACGAGTGGAGCGACGTACCGTACGGACTGGTTCCACCCCATCCCATCGGATAGACGTCGAACTCCTCGGTCTCGTATACTTTGCCAGTCATCGTGTTGAACGCGATCGGTTCCGTTCGAACCGGGATTCCGACCTTTTGAAGGTTCTTCTTCCACTGGTCGATTGCTTTCGCCTCGGCGGGTTGTTCGCTCGGTGGGTCGATGAGAAGGGTAATCGCGTTGCCGTCCATCATCTCCGGGACGGTCTGGCCGTCGACACGAATCTCCTTGTCGACGCCTGCCTCCTTGAGCGACTGCGACTTGACGGAGCCGAACGTATAGTTGTACTTCGATTTCGACTGACTGGATTTGACGCCGGAGAACGTTCCGGGGAACTCCTTCCCGGCGTAGGTTCCCTTACCGCTGACGACCTGCCCGTCGGTCAAGAACTTCCTAACCGCTTCCACATCGGGTTTCTTCCCACCGTTCACACCACGGAAGTTGAACGCTTCCGTCTCCGGTGCGGTCAGCAGTTCGCCACCGTGGACGCTCTCCGGTCGGACACCTTTGTATCCGGGGGACTGTGCGTAGTCGCCCTTGATGACGTAGCCGCCTTTGAGTTCCTGAACCCAGAACAGGTCGTCGTACATGAACGACATCGCCTGTCGGAAGGAGACGTCGTCGAGCGGTGCTCGGCGACAGTTGAAGCCGTAGTAGGAAAAACCGCTGTCGAATCCCTTGACGACGTCGATTCCTTCCTTGTCCTTGGCTTTCTGGATTTTCGAGGATTTGAGACTTCCGTAGTGAGTGTCGATTTCGCCGCGCAGGAACGCCTGCGTCATCGGCGCCTCCCCTCCGTACACCTTGAAGTTCACGGCGTCGAGGAACGGTCCGCCGTGGATGAGCGACTTGTGGTCTTTCTTCCACTGAAGCTGGTTGAGCGCGTACGTGTTCTCGATATAGTCACGTCGGAATTTGACCTGCATCGAGGTGTCCGGGTTGAACTTGACCAGTTTGCCCGGACCAGTACCGACGGGGCCTTCCTCGTTCGCTTCCGTCGGGTCGTAGTTTTCGTAATCGACACCCTCCCACTTGTGTTTTGGAATGATCGGGGCGCCACCGAGAACCGTATAGTCCCACGTCCCAACGGGCCGGGATAGCTTGATGTGGAAGTCCCAGTCGTTGCTGGCCTCCTCGATCTTCTCGAAGTCGTTCCAAACCGAGAACTCGCCCGGTTCGTTGTCGAGCATGAACTGATAGGAATACAGGATATCCTCCGTCTTGAACTTCTCACCGTCGTTCCACTCCAGACCATCCTTTCGAGCGTTAAAGTAGATATCCGGCTTCTCCTTGTCGGCGTTCTTCAGTTCCCAGTCAGTGAAAACGCTGGGTTTGACTTCGAACGTGACCGGGTCTTGCGCCGTACCGTAGTCATACACTGGACTCAGTCCGACGGCGGAGTACACACTACCGGCCAGCATAATGTTCGGGCTGTCCGGGGCCTCAGGTAGACCATAACGGAGCGTCCCGCCCGGTTTGATGTTCTCAGGATTGACATCGACGGTTCCAGCCCCTTCCGTCGTTTCGTTACCGGGGTTGTCGGGTCCGTTATTGTCGTTTTTGTCATTTTTCCCAGAACAGCCAGCAAGGGAGAGAGTGACTGCGCCAGCCCCACTCGCCTTCAGGAAGTTCCTTCGGCTGTCTTCGGTACCACTTCGGTTGCGTCGCCGTGGCATACCAAAGACTTGTAGAAGATGTATTTAAAACTACTGGTTGGCAGAAGCTTTTAGTTTTCCGGGCTTCATAGAAGGGGAAAGCGCGTCTAAACTAGTCTGATAATTTTATAATTAGAAGACGTGTCCGATACTAATTCATAATTATTGTTTACTATTAGATTCCTTGGCGAGCATGCCATAATAAACCGCTCCCGCAACCGCTGTCGACCCCAACAGAAGATGTGAGTCCGACGAGACCGCACCAGCGTTCTCCCGTGTCCAGACGAAACTCAGTCCCGACCAAAGGCTAGCAATGACGAATCCTGCCGTCAGCAACCAGAGACCCAACGGTTTCCGTCCGGTACGTAGAGCGACGAGGGCGGCAACCATCGTAATTCCCGCCATCACCGCCAGCACGCCGCGCGTTCCTACCATCTCGTTCTACTGCGAACGAGAACCGTATAAATGGAACGCTTCATGCTGACACTTCACTTGCTCGTCGCCCATCCGTCGGTATCTACTCGACACCGAGCGCATCGAGGAGCGCTTTCGCCGCCGCGTGGGACGATTCCGGTCCTCGCGCAGTGAGTAGGTCACCATCCGTCCGAACACTTGCGTCCGCATCCAGCTGCGCATCCCAGTTCGCACCGACCGCTCGAACCTCGTCTTCCACCCAGTACGGAAGCTTTCGCCCATCCGGCATTCGGTCGTAGTCGTCGACGATGTCTTCCTCCCACTCGTTCGGAAATCCAGTTACGTCGCGTCCCGCAACGAGGAATCCATCATCGCTGTCACGCGTGAACGCCAGCAGCCCCACGGCGTGACAGACGACGAGTGCTTTCGTCCCTTCGTTCTCGACGGCATCACGAAGCAGTCGGCGGGCATCCCGGTCCTGATTGACATCCCACTCCGTACCGTGTCCGCCGGGGAACACCACGGCGTCGTAATCACCCGCATCGATCGTTGCGAGCGGTTCGGGGTTTTGCAGTCGTGGGTCGTTCTCGTGTGCATCCCGAACCCGTTCTGCGGTCTCCTCGCCGACGTTTTCCGGGTCGGTGGAGCGTTCGTCCACGACCGGTTTCGATCCGCTCGGTGTCGCGACGGTTATCTCCACGCCCGCATCGGATAGCGTCTGCAGGGGCTCTATGCACTCCTCTGCCCAATACCCTTCCTCACTCACGACGAACAGTGCTGATGTCATACGACGGACTAGCGCTTCAGCGTCAATAAGCGAGGGGGCCGCGGAAGAACGCGCCCCTTTCGCGGCGTTGATGACTGCTTCGACAGCGTTTCGTAGGAAGGACAAACGACTCGCTACGACGATTGTTTCTCAAAAATAGCGGGAGGTAGATTTGAACTACCGATCTGCGGGTTATGAGCCCGCCGGAATCTCCTGGCTATCCCATCCCGCTGTATTCACGTACTGCCGTCCGATAGTTAAGGGTTGTGATTCACCTGCCGTATGCGGTTTTGTACCGTGATTTCACGGCCGGTCTGAAAATATCTATTCTTTTTCACGACCCCAAGACGTATATCTCTTCGGCGCACGCACAGAGGCAAAGATGGAGTTCGCGCTTATCGGTCTCTGGCTGATCGTCTACTATCTACTCGCACTCGTCGGACTTCCCGCTTCTAGCGCCCTCTTTCCGCGATTTCCCGACCGCGGAGCGACGTTTGCACTCCCGATTTCGCTGACCGTCATAACCATCGTCACGTATTGGTTGGGCCAGTTCGCGTTTACCACGGTCACCGTTACCGCGGCGGTCGTCGTCTTTGCGGCCCTCTTCACGCTCCTCGCGAGGGGCGGCCTCGAGATCGACCGTCGCGGCTACGCTGAAGCGATGGTCGTCTTCACCGCCGCGTTCTCGTTTCTCGTCTTCGTCCGCGCCATCGACCCCGCAATCGTCGCAACCGGTGGGGAGAAGTTTCTCGATTTCGGCCTCCTGAAGTCCCTCATGCGCGCGCCCGCGCTCCCGCCCGAAGACATGTGGTTCGCAGGTGAACCGGTTCGGTATTACTACGGTGGCCACCTCATCGCCGCAATTCTGACGAAACTCACGGGGACGGCACCGAGATTTAGCTACAATCTCGCACTCGCGGGATTCTACGGAATGCTCGTCAGCACCGCCTACGGGTTGGCGCGAGCTATCGCCATCCGATACGACGCTCCGTCCCGACTCGCTGGGCTTTTCGCCGCGTTTTTCGTCGGGTTTGCCGGAAACACGTTCACTACCATCCGATTACTGGCGAACGTCCTCCCCCGGCCGCTGGTCGAAATCGTGGCAACGCCGTTGGAGATGGAGCCCGGAAGTTTCCCGCTCGAACCCCTCGATTTCTGGTACTGGGACGCTAGCCGCGTAATGGTCGGGACGATAAACGAGTTTCCCCTCTTTGCCTACATCAACGGTGACCTTCACGCCCACATGATGGGGCAACCGTTCTTGCTTTTCGTCACCGCACTCAGCTACGCGGTGTATCGTTCCCATACCGAGATACGGTGGCGGAAAGTTCTCGTCTGGGGGGCGCTCCCACCTGCCGTCGCGTTTCTGGGAACCATCAGCTTCTGGAGTTTCCCGACGGCACTCGGTATCGTTTGGCTCGCCGTTACCTTCGCCGAAGACCATCCAGCCACGCTGATTCCCGGCGGAAAACGATTGATGGAGGAACGGTCCGGGTTCGCTGACGAACTCGTCCGAACGGCTACCGCGATGGCGATCGCGATCGTCGTTGGACTACTCGCACTCCTTTGGGCAGGGCCGTTCGTGGTAAACATCCTGTTCGGGTCGGCAACCACTCGAAGTATCGGTTTCTTCCCGGACCGAACCAGCTTAGTGGAACTACTCATCGTCCACGGTGCGTTCCTTCTTCCGTTCGCGTTGTACCTCGGAACCCACGTCCGGTGGCACGAGCGAGACGCCACGCAGGTCGGCGTGCTGGGGGGACTCCTCCTCGTTTTGGGGTGGCAAGGTGGGTTCGCGGTGGTCGTGGTAGTCGCACCGCTCCTCGTCGTCGGCTGGTTGCTCCTCCGGGCCGATTCCGACCTCGGTTTCGAGACGGTTTTGCTGGTCGCAGGTGCGGGCCTCGTCTTGCTCGTCGAGTTCGTTTACGTACAGGACAACGCGATTGCCGGACGGTTCAACACCGTGTTCAAGGTGTACATGCAAGTGTGGGCGTTCTGGTCCGTCAGCGTCGGCGTCGTGCTGATGCGGCTGTTGACGGATTCCGTTCCCGGCTACACCGCGGATGTGTCACCCGAAGCGTCCACGAAATCCGAAACGTCCGACCCATCAGAGCGTTCCGAAGCGTCGCCGAGCGTACCGGTTTCGCGACGGACCGGAGTGGCCGTCTTTACCGTCATGCTCCTCCTCACGACGTCCGTATACGGTGCATTTGCCCTCAGCGAACACGTCTCGACGGACAAGTCGATCCATCGCACGGACGACCCGACGCTCGACGGAATGGCGTTCATTTGGACGGCACACGGGGACGAGGCCCGTGCAATCGAGTGGCTGGACGCAAAAGAAGGACGACCACACATCGTTTCTGCGCCGGGAAAACCCTATCAGTGGGGGAGTCCGGCTTCGTCGCTCACGGGTCTGCCGACCGTGGTCGGTTGGTATCAGGAACGGATCTACCGCGGCGCACCAGCCTACGAGGAACGAAAACGGGACGTCGAGTTGATCTTCAGTCCGAACACCGGGTGGAGCACTCGTGCGGGCAAACTGGCCAAATACGACGTCCGATACATCTACTACGGACCTCAAGAGCGCCAACGATACGGACGGACGTCGTTTTCAAAATATCCTGGCATCGAGCCCGTCCACCGCTCGGGGTCGGTGTCGATTTATCGCGTGAACCAGACGATCATCGAGAATCAACCCAGCGTCTCGGCCTAATCGAGTGACAATCCCGGATGCCAGCGTTCCACTCCGGCCGCCGCTTTTTGTTCGTCCATTCGTGCGAGCAGTTTCACCGCGAGGGTGGCTGTCTCAGCAGCACGCGATTCGCCCTCGGTTCGGAACTCGCCGGTTTCCCGGTTGGCATACACCGAACAGACTGCGCCCGCACGGAGGCCGTAAACGTTCGCAATCGTCAGAATCGCGCTCGCCTCCATCTCGATGTTCTTTACGTTCGCGTTTTTCAACTGTTCGACTAACTCGTCGCCACCTTCAGCGCTGAAGCCTTCGAAACCGGGGCGACCCTGGCCCGCGTAGAAGCTGTCCGCACTCATCGTAATGCCGGTGTGGTAGTCGTAGTCGAGTCGTTCAGCGGCTGCGACGAGCGCGGCGACGACTTCGTAATCCGCGACTGCCGGGAAATCCTCGCGGACGTACTCGTCGCTCGTTCCTTCCTGTCGCACGCCGCCGGTCGTGATGACGAGGTCTCCGACGTTCATGTCGGGTTGAATCGCACCACACGACCCGACACGAATGAACGTGTCCGCACCGATCCGGGCGAGTTCCTCGACTGCGATCGCGGCCGAAGGACTGCCGATACCGGTCGAAGTGACGCTGATGGGCGCGTCGTCGTACGTGCCGGTCGCGGTTCGGTATTCACGATGGTATGCCATCTCTTCCGCTGTATCCCAGAACTGCGTTATCTTATCGACACGCTCCGGATTACCGGGGAGGAGGACTGCATCCGCAACATCACCGTCGCCCACTTCGATATGGTACTGTACCTCCGCGTTCGGGTCTTCGCTGTCATCCATATCAGTGGAGTTCGTCGCCGGAAAAATAGATGCTTCGTCGTGGCCGCGTCAAACGTCGTCGTCTCGACCGCTTACTCCAGCATCTCCTCCGAAATCGTGTTCGGGAGCAGCTCTCCGAGGGTATACGCTGTCACGGTGTCACCCTCGTCGCAGACGACCTCCAGCGAATCGTCGCAGAATTCCGCGAGCGTCTGGCGGCACATTCCACAGGGAGTCACGCCGTCCCGTCGTGCGGAACTGACGACCAATCGGTCGAACTCCCGGTGGCCCTGCTTGATGGCTTCTGCAATCGCGACCTCTTCGGCGTGAAGCGAGTTACTGTAATTCGCGTTCTCGATGTTACAGCCGACAAATACGGTCCCATCGACGGTTCTGAGTGCTGCCCCGACCGGATAGTCGGAGTAAGGAACGTGTGCTTGTGCTTGTACTTCGCGCGCCTGCGCGACGAGTTCGTCCATGATGAACAAGTTCGTGACGACTGTTCAAATAAAATCCGAAGGTGGACTCGCAATCGAGACGTTCGACTTCGGTCGCGTTCCGGCGTGCGACGAACAACCGTAGGTTCGGTCGCGCGAGGTCGTCGTGGACGAAGTGAGTGATGGTCCGAAAGTCACACCACGCGAAAGGTTCGCGAATCTTTTTATACCAAAACGGAACCAAATCCGTCGTGTTTCGTAGACGAACTGAACCGGATCAAAAATCAACCCCACCGATGGACCGCCCGCTGCCCTACTCCTCACCGGATTCGTAATGTTCGCCAGCCGCACTCGGGGTGCGGGTTCGTCCGACGAACGCCAACACGACGATGACCGTTACGTAGGGGATGATGCCGATGAGTTCGTTCGGAAGCTGGAAACCGGCCTGCTGGAGTCGGATCTGGAGCGCATCGAGACCGGCGAAGAGGAACGACGCACCGAACGCACCGAGCGGGTTGTAGTTCCCGAACAAGTACGCCGTAATGCCGATCCAGCCACGGCCATCGACCATCGTGGTGCCACTTCCGTTGAACAGTCCGGCCTGACCCAGCGACAATCCCGCACCACCGATACCGGCGAGGAATCCGGAGAGAAGGACGCTCGCGTAGCGAACGCGTCGCACATCGACGCCGACCGTGTCGAGTGCCATCGGGTTCTCACCGCTGGACCGCACCCACCGGCCGAACGCCGTTTCGTTCAACACGAACCACGAGAGTGGTACGGCAGCGAGGAGCATGTACACCGTCGGGTTGGCGTCGAAGAATATCGGCCCGACGACCGGGATGTCCGCGAAAAGCGGGATCTGCCAGTCGTTGAGAGTGCCGACGCTGGGACTATTAACCCGACCCCAGATGACCTTGCTGGCGAAGGGTGCGAGTCCGAGTGCGATGAGCCACACCGCGAGCCCGGCGATGATCTGGTCAGCCTTGAACTCGATGCAGACGATAGCGAACAGGAGTGCGAAGAGTGTGCTCGCCGCTACCGCAGCGAAAAAGCCCAGCCAGAGCGTCGTTTGCGATGCACCGGCCGGGCCTGCCATGGCGTCGGCAACCGCGACACCGGTGAACGCGGAGATTATGAGGAGCCCTTCCAATCCGATATTGATCACCCCGCTTTTCTCCGCGAAGATGCCGCCGAGCGCGGCGAAGGCGATCGGAACCGTAAATCGGAGTGCCGCGCTCGCGTAACTCACATCAATGGTGCCGACGAGTCGGCCGACCGCACTCCCCGGGAAAAGGAGACCGAGGAGGCCGAGGACGACGACCGAACCGATGGAGAGTCCGGCGATTCGAATGCGGCTATTCATCGCTCTCACCTCCCTCGGTCGGGGTACCGCCATCCGTAGCCACAGCGTTTTCGCCCTGCGCTCCGGGCGTCACCCAGCGCTTGCCGAGCATGCGGAAGAACTCCGGCATCGCGACGAACAGGATGATGAGGCCACGGAGGACGCCGACGAGTTGCTTGGGAACACCGAGTGCAAAATCGATCGTGAGACTACCGCTTTTGAGCATGCCGAAGAGCAGTGCCGCGAGGGGGACACCGAGCGGATTGTTGCCGGCCAGAATCGTCACCGTGATGCCGTCGAACCCGTACGATGGAACACCCGTTTGCCATCGGTTGAGAATCATCAGCACGTAAATCGCGCCGCCGATACCGCCGATAGCACCTGACAACGCCATGCTGGACACCATGGTCTTCTTCGCGTTAACGCCGCCGTACTCGGCCGCTTCCGGTTGGATGCCGCTCGTTCGGAGGTCGTATCCGAACGCGGTTCGATGCAAAAGCAGGTAGATGCCGACTGTGAGGACGAGGGCACCGACGAGGACGAGGAGTGAAAACGACGATCCGCGAGGGAAAAGTGATGGCGAAAGTGCCGCGTAACCGGGGATCGCTCGCGTTTCGACGTTCCCACTGCCGGGCTTTTTGAAATATTCGGAAACGAGGACGAAGGCGATCCCCGTGGCGATGAAGTTCAGCATGATGGTCGTGATGACCTCGTTTGTATCCGCGTATGCTTTCATCGCACCGGGAATCGCACCGTATGCACCGCCCACGGCCGCCCCAGCGACCAATCCGACTGGAATCAGGATGATGCCACCGACGATTCCGCTCGGAACGTAGGGTGCGGTCCAGAGGACGGACAGCACCGAACCGAGCGCGCCCAACACCAACTGACCCTGTGTTCCGATGTTGAACATCCCGGCCCGGAACGCGACCGCGACAGCCAATCCCGTGAATAGAAGCATCGATGTTTCTCTGAGCGTTCCCGCGAGACTGTACTGGTCGATTGCGGGGTTGAACGGAACTAGGGAGAACTGCTGAGGATCGGCGAACGCGCCGATAAAGAGATATTTGTACACCTGTATCGGGTTGTAACAGAACGATCCCGGAAGCGGAATTGCGATTCCCCAACCGCCACTTCCGGGGATGGTGACGAGCATCGCCCGTGTGAGGAAGGGTTCGGAACACGTGGCGACGAATCCTGACACGAGAATGACGAATCCGCCGACGAATATCGACATAGCGAGCGCGGCGAGACTGATGAAAATACGTTCCGCCGCCGATGCCTCGACGAGCCTGCCGAGGGTGCGTTCAGCTCGCTCCCGCCACGTACTCATTTCGCTTCACCTCCGATGCTCGGGGCGCTTTCCGGTCGTTCACCAGCCATCAGCAGGCCGAGTTCCTCTTCGGTTACGCGGTCGGGGTCTACGACGTCCATGATTTCGCCTTCGTACATAACTGCCAGTCGGTCCGATAACTGCTGCACCTCGTCCAGTTTCGACGAGACGAGGAGGATGGCCTTTCCGTCGGCGCGCAGATCGAGCAGTCGGTCGTGAATGAACTCGATACTACCGACGTCCACACCACGCGTCGGATGGGCTGCGACGACGAGGGACGGGTCGCGGGCGAACTCCCTGCCGACGATGAACTTCTGTTGGTTTCCGCCGGAAAGTGACTCCGCAGTCGCGTCGGCGTTCGGCGGGCGAACGTCGTACGCTTCGATGATATCCTCCGCGTGCGTTCGTGTTCGGTCCCAGTCGATACGACCCTCGTTCGAAAAGGGCCGCGTGCGTTGACTGCCGAGGAGTCCGTTCTCCACGAGGTCGAACTCCATTACCAGCCCCTGTTCGTGGCGGTCTTCCGGAATGTACGCCATTCCCGAATCGATGCGCTCTCGACGGCTCGTTTCGGTGACGTCCGTTCCGAGGAACTCGATTCGCCCTTCATCCGGCGATTTGAGGCCGGTGATGCTTTGGATGACTTCCGACTGGCCGTTACCGTCAACACCGGCGATCCCGAACACTTCGCCTTCTCGAATCTCGAACCCGACGTCGTCTACCTGCACGACGTCTCGTTCGTCGGTCATCCGGAGGTCGGATACGGAGAGGACGGTGCTTCCGGGGTCGCTCTCCGTTTTATTCGCCTCGAGGAGCACCTCACGTCCGACCATGAGTTCCGCCAGTTCTTCGCGGGTGGTGCCGTCGGTATCGACCGACCCGACGTTTTTGCCGTCCCTGAGGACGGTAATCCGATCGGCGGCGTCCATCGCCTCGCCGAGTTTGTGCGTGATGAAGATAATGCTCTTCCCCTGTGCCGTGAGTTCATCGAGAACTGAGAGCAGGTCATCGATTTCTTGCGGTGTGAGCACGGCAGTCGGTTCGTCGAGAATGAGCACATCTGCGCCGCGATATAGTGCTTTGAGAATTTCGACGCGCTGTTGAACACCGACGCTCACGTCTTCGACGAGTGCGTTCGGATCCACATCGAACCCGTATTTCTCACTCAGTTCGCGAACTTCGCGGACGGCACGGTCCTTGTCCATCGCCAGCCCACCCCACTTTCGGGGTTCGTTCCCGAGAACGATGTTCTCCGCAATCGTGAGAGTATCGACCAGCATGAAGTGCTGGTGAATCATCCCGATACCTGCCGCGATTGCGTCTCGGGGTGAGTCGAACTCGCGGGGTTCGCCGCCGACGACGACCTGTCCTTCGGTCGGTTGATACAACCCGTACAGGACGTTCATCAGCGTCGTTTTTCCGGCGCCGTTCTCCCCTAAAAGTGCGTGGATTGACCCCGATTCCACGGGCAGATCAACGTCATCGTTGGCGATGACTCCCGGGAATCGTTTCGTAATGCCGTCGAGATATACCGCCCGGCTCATTGAATCTGGATTTCCATTCTACCGGTTTAAACACGTGGTTTTACGCTTATTGCTCTACCGTCGTCGGCACTTCGATGTCGCCGTCGATGATGGCCTTCCGTGATTTATCGACCTTCGACTTTACGCCGTCAGGAATCTCAGAACCGAGGTCCGCACCGTACACTGCCTGGACACCATCTTCTTTCAGGCCGAGCGAGTTGACTTCGCCGCCTTTGAAGCTGTCCTCCGTGACGTTCTTGGTCGATTGGAAGACGGCTTCGTTGACGTGCTTGACCATACTGGCGAGGATAACGTCGCTGAACTTCGCCGTTCCCGCCGCCTTCGACTGGTCGCTGTCCACACCGATAGCGAACCGGCCCTTCTGCTGGGCCGCTTTGAACACGCCAGTGCCGGACCCACCGGCGGCGTGGTAGACGATGTCCGCGCCATCGTCGTACATCGAGACGGCGGCCTCCTTCCCCGCGACGGGGTCGTTCCACGCGCCGACGTACGCTGTGTTGACGTTGATGTCCTCGCTCGCGTGCGCGACACCCGCTTTGTACCCTGCTTCGAACTTCTTGATGAGCGGAACTTCCTTGCCGCCGACGAATCCGACGGTTTTCTCGCCGGGGTTCGTCGCACCCTTGCCCGCGCTAAACTCCTGCTGCGTGAGCAGGCCGGCGAGGTAGCCGACCTGGAACGAACCCTGCTGTTCCTTGAACACATAGTTCGCGACGTTCTGCACGAGGTCGCCGTTTTCCTTCTCGGCGACGCTGTCCACGAGCATGAAGTTCTGTTCGGGGAACTGCTGTGCGTTCTTCAGCAGGGAGTTCGTCTGTACGAACCCGATACAGCAGATGAGGTTGTAGGCCGGACTTTGGGATTGTGCGAACTGCCGCTGTAAGTTTTCCACGTCGCTCGGCGAACTCGGCTCCGCGTTCCGGAACTGAACGCCGAGCTTCTGTTTCGCCTTCTTGATGCCTGCATGAGCCATGTCGTTGAACGAGTTGTCGCCGAGTCCGCCGGTCGCGTACACCATGCCGACATGTGTGTCGCTTTTGCTGCCCGAGCCGTCTTTTGTTCCGTCCCCGGTCGAGGTTTTGTCCGTATTTCCGCCCCCGCCGTCGTTGGGGCTGCTGATACAGCCAGCGAGACCGGCGACTCCGACCGCACCGCCAGTTATCATCAATTTACGGCGCTGTTTGTCAATGTTCGTCATCTATGAGTAATTCAGACAAGTTATTTGTGATAAACGCGTCGCTTCACGCGCGAAACCGCGAAAATTAAGGGGTAGACTGGTGTTGTCTGCTACTTTTTCGTCGCGGAAACGGCCGACGTAACGAGGTCCTTCGCCTCGGCGACCAGTCCGTCCACGTCCTCGCTCTCGGCGTAAATTCTGACGTACGGTTCCGTTCCACTGGGTCGAACGAGGACCCACGAACCGTCAGCAAGCTCAGCCCGAACGCCGTGTTCGGTCTGCACGTTCGCTTCCGGAAATCGTTCGGGAACGGTCGTTTTCAACCGTTCCATCGTCCCGACCTTCGCGGCGTCGGGACAGTCGATGCTTACCTTTCGGTACGGTCGCTCGCTCACCTCGGCCCTGAGCGCCTCGATACCGCCGGCGTCGCCGACGAGTCGGGCGAGAACCGCTGCGCTTGCGACACCGTCGATCCATCCGCCGAACTGGGTGTGGATGTGCTTCCACGGTTCGGCGGCGAAGACGACTTCGGTATCGTCGCTACCGTCCTCGAGTGCCGATGCGATACCCTCGTGAAGCGCGCCGAGGCGTACGCGCTCGACGCGTCCACCTGCATCCCGAACGCGTTCATCGATCCTCGCGGAGGCGTTCGGCGTCGTCACGACGACTGGGTCGATGGCGTCGCTTTCCCTCGTGTAATGCTCCGCGAGGACGGCGACGACCGTATCCTCGTGGACGATATCGCCGTCACCGTTGACGAGAACGAGTCGGTCCGCGTCGCCGTCGTGGGCGAGTCCGAAGGCGAAATCCCCGTCCGCGGTAAACGAGCGCAGGTCCGTCAACGTCTCCGGCGTCGGCTTGCTCGGCCGACCGGGGAAATGTCCATCCACGTTCGCGTTGAGCGTAACGACTCGTGCACCGAGTGCCCGAAGAACTTGCGGAGTTGCGACGCTCCCCATTCCGTTTCCACAGTCCACCGCGATGCGAACTCCATCGAGGGGTGCGCCGTACTCTCTGGCGTATTCGATGACTGCATCCCGATAGCTGTCGAGGACATCCACGTGCGTACTGTCGCCCCACTCGTCCCACGGGAGGGGCGGCGTTTCGTCTTCGACACCCGCATCGACTCCCCGCTCGGCGTCACGGTCGTACTCCTGTCCGTCGTCGAACAGTTTGATACCGTTGTCAGTTGGTGGGTTGTGACTCGCTGTGAGCATGACGCCGTTTCGCCCCTGTGAAGCGAACGCCAAAGTGGGGGTCGGAAGTTGTCCCGCCCGGCGAACGTCCGCACCGGCGCTCTCCAGTCCAGCCTCCATCGCCGCGGCGAGTGCGGCACCAGTTTCGCGCCCATCGCGGGCAACTACGAACGTTTCGCCCGGTCCGCCCGCGGACCGCCCGACAGCGAGCGCGAGTTCGGGCGTCACGCGCGAGACGACGTTGCCGCGGATTCCCGCGGTTCCGAACAGGTTCATACGAGGGGATTTGCTCGCGGCTACTTAGGTCCCCTCGATTTTCATCTCCCGCTCCAGTAACGATATGCATCCCTCCGTCGTAGTGGTTGACATGAACGTACCAAAGCTGACGACGCCACGGGGAGTGTTCGACTATATTCTCGGACTTATCATCGTTCTCGCTGCTCTCGCCGGGTTGTACATCGTCGCGGTTGCCGCTGGCGTCATCGCTCCGTGGTTTTGAAACCATAAAACCGGGACATCGGCCAGTTGGTCGCAGTAGCGGGTTACAGTTCGACGCCGCTCGGGATGAGACTGTGCTGTCGGAGAAGATTTCCTTCGCGGTTATAGACGAGGAACGTGCTCTTGTCGTACTCGACTTCGTGGTCGCCGTTGATGGCGATATCGACGTGATATCGGCCATCCGATTCGTCGGTTTCGTCCCCGTACGCGCGGGCAGCTCGGATGAATTTCAGCACGTTCTCGGCATCCTGGTTGAGTTCGAGGATGAAATCCCCGGTCGTCCGGTCCGTCACGCTCACCACGCCCGTCGCGTCGGCGTCGTCCAGGCTGGCCTGTAAACGGAACGTTACGTCCGTTTCGTCCGCTTCGAGTAGTTCTCCATCGAGACCTGTGAGGCGCTCGCGGAGCGTCGATGACGGCCCCTCGAAATCGATGATTACCGTCGGCTTACGGGGTGTTCCGTCCGTATCAACCCAATCGATATTTTCGACGTCCAGTGTGAAGTAGTCGCGCCTCATTCCGTACGCTCGCCTACGTTCTCGCGTCTCATGAACGTAACGCCATGCGACGGTACGGCACGTGACCATTTCCCGAACGGTTGCACTGCAAACTGACGACTGATGAACCAATATCGATAGTACCGGTACTCGGCCATCGTTTTAAGTACTCCCGCTCCGATGACCGTGACGAAACAAACGTATCACTTTACCGATGATGAAAAATCAATTGCCTTCTCCGGGAACGTCGTATAGCGGACACTGAGATAACATGTCCGAAATGGAGATTATGGGACTAATCGAGCGCGTCCGAGAGTTCCGGCGAACGATTCGCCGTGCCGCCGAGATGATTCAGGGTTCGACGCTGTCGGTTGGCGAGTACAGCCCCGATGTACACGGGTCGCTGATCACGTACACCGGGGTACCGGGCTATCAGGAAATTGACCGTTACTGGGTGAACGCACCGTTCGCGTTCGTTTCGATCAACCACGACCCACAAGCCAACGAGAACCTGTATTACGTGGTCGAACCGGAGTTGAACGAGTTCGAGGCTGAACTACTCGACCGGCTCTTTTCGGATTTGCGCGAATCGCTCATCTATCGTCGGGAGATGGGCGGTAAGACGGCTGAGGGCGTTCTTCGCGACGAGCTCCGCGAACTTCTAGCGGTGTACGGTGTCGAGGTCGGGGAAGCCACGTTTTACCGCCTCTTTTACTATCTCTTCCGCGCGTTTCGCGGATTCGGTAGACTCGACCCCCTCATGCACGATCCACATATCGAGGATATCTCCTGTGACGGGTATGACCTACCGCTGTTCGTCTATCACGACGAGTACAACGACATCGAATCGAACGTCGTCTACGCCGAGGGCGAACTCGACAGCCTGGTCGTTCGTCTCGCCCAACAGTCCGGACAGCACGTCAGCGTCGGCGAACCCGTCGTGGAGGCCACTCTGCCCGACGGCAGCCGTGCCGAACACGCGCTCGGCGAAGAGGTCACGCCGCGCGGGTCGGCGTTTACCATTCGAAAATACGCCGACGACCCGTTCACTCCCGTTGATTTGGTGAACAATGGCACGTTTTCGCTCGACCAGATGGCGTACCTCTGGTTGGCCATCGAAAACAACAAATCGCTCATTTTTGCGGGCGGGACTGCCTCCGGGAAGACCACCTCGATGAACGCGATTTCGATGTTCATTCCGCCACGTTCCAAGGTTCTTACCATCGAGGATACGCGGGAGTTGACCCTCTATCACGACAACTGGCTTTCGTCAGTGACCCGCGACAGATTGGACGACGGGGCAGATATCACGATGTATGACCTGCTTCGCTCCGCCCTTCGTCACCGGCCCGAATACATCGCGGTGGGTGAGGTTCGTGGACAGGAAGCGATGACGCTGTTTCAGGCGATGAACACCGGTCACACGACCTACTCCACGATGCACGCGGACAGCGTCCAGACCGTCATCAATCGCCTCGAAAACGAACCCATCAACGTACCGCGAGCAATGATTCAGTCGCTCGATATCCTCTCCATTCAGACGCTCACCTACGTCGATGAGGAGCGCGTTCGTCGAAACCGAACCCTCGCCGAAATCAACGGAATCGACCAGCGCACCGGCGACTTGGACTACTCGACCGCATTTTCGTGGGATGCCGCGACCGACACCGTCCACAACCGCGACAGCAACGTTCTCGTCGAAATTCAGGAAAATCACGGCTGGTCACGCTCCGAACTGCTCTCCGAACTGCGCGACAGAAAGCTCGTCCTCCAGTATCTCCGCGAGAACGACGTGACCGACTACCGCCGATTCACCGCGATGGTAAACGAGTATTACGCGGCCCCCCAACGAGTGGTCGAGAAAGTCGAACGGAACGTCGAGGGACGGGTTTCGGAGTTCGATTGATGGGACTGCTCAACTTCGTTCCGCTCGTTTTTGCACTGCTCTTGCTCGCACCCGTCGCGTCGTCACCCGTCAGTCGGACAGCATACCGGAGCGTCACCCGATTCTCGCTCAAGACGTTCGGAACCTACGTCCGGGAGAGCGGTCGGCGACGCTCGAAACGGTCGGAGATTCTACGGTCTGCTCACGTCGGCGAAACCTATCGGCTGTACGCGTCGAAGACATGGGTATATTCGGCACTGGCGGCGGTATCCGGAAGCATCATCGGCGTCTATCTCGTCGGATTGCTGTTGGCCGTACTTTCGGTATCTCCCGAAGCAGTTCGTGAATCGCTTCCCGCACGGTTAGCATTTCTCACGGATCTCTTCTCGGTTCCCCAACTGACGCTTGGGGAACTGTTCGTGTTGCTGTTGTTCAGCAGTGCGACGGTCGGTCTGCTCGGTGGCGTCACGACGTACTGGCTTCGCTGGGAAACGCCGTCTCACCGCGGCCGTGCCCGTGCCCGACAGATCGACGCGAGTCTCGCACGCACTGTCGCGTTTATCTACGCCCTCTCTCGGAGCGGAATGGCGTTTCCGGAAATCATGCGGACTTTGGCACGAAACCGGGACGTATACGGCGAAACCGCGGAAGAAATCGCGGTCGGCGTGAAAGCGATGGACCTGTTCGGCCTCGACATGCTGACTGCGATCCGACAGATGGCACGCCAGTCGCCGAGCGAGAAGTTCGAGGAGTTCGGCGACAACTTGGCGAGCGTTCTCCAAAGCGGCCAGAGCCTCCCATCCTATCTCCACGACCAGTACGAACGCTACCAAAAGGACGCGAAAGTCCAACAGGAGGCGTTTTTGGAACTGCTGGCGACGTTGGCGGAGGGGTACGTCTCCTTGTTCGTGGTCGGTCCGCTTCTCCTCATTACCATCCTCGTCGTCATCGGTCTGATGGGCGTTACGGACACACGTACGATTCTTCACGTGATGGCGTATCTGGTCATCCCGCTCGGTAACGCGGGGTTCGTCGTCTATCTGGACAGCATCACCGAATCGCTCCGTGTGGACAAAGAAACGAGGGAACTGCTCGACTCGACTCGGTTCGACGTTCGGCGGGCGAACGACCCGGATGCCGGGCGTGCCGTCAGCGACGGGGGAGTTTCGACCCCTAACGTCGAGCGGCTGAGGGCGTTTGACCGGTTCGAAGGCGTTCGAAACGCACTGTCCGACCCGTTTCGGGTCGTCCGCGAAAAGCCGGAGACCATCCTCTTCGTGACGATGCCGCTCGCAGTTCTCTCGGTACTCGTTCGCCTCGGATCCGATATCGCGACCGGAACGGTCACGCTTGCGTCCGCGGACGACGTGGTGGTACAGGCTGCCCTGTGTGTCTTGGCGACGTTCGCCGTCGTCCAGGAGAGGAATCGACGCCGACTGTCGGCGATCGAGGCCGCGATACCCGACCTGCTCGACCGACTCGCCAGCGTCAACGAGGCGGGGATGACCGTCGTCGAGAGCTTTCGCCGAGTCGCTGACAGCGACCACGGTGTGCTGAACGTGGAACTTCAACGCGTGTGGCGCGACATCGAATGGGGAACCGATACCGCGATTGCGCTCCGACGGTTCGAAAATCGAGTCGATACACCCACAGTTACGCGTGTCGTGACGCTCGTGACGAACGCGATGCACGCCAGCGGGGATGTCGGCCGCGTTCTCCGAATCGCGGCCGACGACGCACAGGCGTCCCGCCGACTGAAGCGACAACGCGCACAGGAGATGATGACGTATCTCATCATTATCTACCTCTCGTTCTTCGTCTTCCTCGTCATCATCGGGTCGTTGAACAGCATTCTCGTTCCCGCGCTGGAAAACCTCCCCGGAGCGAGCGCGCACGATGGGGCTTCGACGGGCGGGAGCCTCGGAGGTCTCGGCACCCTCGAATCGGTCGATATCGACGCCTACACGCTGGTGTTTTTCCACACCGCGTTGATGCAGGCCGTCTGCTCGGGATTCGTCGCGGGGAAAATGGGTGAAGGCAAGACGAGAGACGGAGCGAAACACGCGACGGCCATGCTCGCCATCGCATATCTAGTCTTTCTCCTGCTGCCGTAGGTCGGAGTTCGTTCCCGCAGGACATTTCCCTCCCGGCGCGAGAGTTCGGATATGGAGCCAAACAGGGGTGACGTGCAGGCCACCTACGATCGAATCGCGGCGCATTTCGCCAAAACGCGGGAGTACGCATGGCCCGAAGTCGAATCGTTCCTCCACGGACGGAACGCCGACACCGCGCTCGACCTCGGTTGTGGCAACGGACGGCACGCGGAACTGCTGACCTCGCACGCGGAGCGCGTCGTCGGCGCGGACGTGAGCGCGGGCTTGCTGGCGGAAGCCAGCGCCCGCGCTCGGGACCGGAACTTCGACGTCGAACTCGTCCAGTGTGATGCGGCACGGATTCCGCTATCAGCGAACAGTATCGACCTTGCGGTGTACGTCGCCACGCTTCACCACCTCCCGACTCGTGATGCACGCATCGATAGTTTGGACGAACTGGCGCGGGTACTCTCCCCCGACGGAACCGCACTGATCAGCGCGTGGAGCACGGCACACGATAAGTTCGATCAAGAGGATGCTTTCGACACGACAGTCGATTGGACGCTCCCGGGCGGCGAGACGGTTCCGAGATTCTACCACATCTACTCGCCCGAGGAGTTCCGCGAGGACGTCGCCGAAAGCGCGCTCGTTCCCGACGACGTGTCGATTTCGAGCGGCAACTGCTATGCCGTGGTTCGTGGACGGAAACAGTAACACCCTTAAACCGGGATGCACAATTCGGTAATGCGCACCGGTGGTCTAGTGGTAGGACCTGAGCCTTCCAAGCTCATGGCACGGGTTCAAGTCCCGTCCGGTGCATTTTCACTTCGAAGGAATCGGTGAGCGACTGGGTTTGCGCTACTTGTTTCTTTCTCGGACACATCTAGTCGCATCGATGGACGCTGACTCTATTTCGCCGGTCGGTTTCGTCGCGGCCCAACTGGCAATCGTCGTTGCGGTGATTCATCTGTCGTTGGGCGTCCTGAACTGGATTCGGTGGGCGCGTGCCGGATTCATCATTCCCCGTGACCTTCGATGGCCGGTATTCGTTCTGACAGGGTTGTTGATCGTTCTCGGCCTGTTTCTCGCCGCGGCAGGACGATACCGAAGGCCGCTGTACGCTGGCGGAATCGTTCTGATGGCCGGCTATATCTTCGGCTACTTCGCGTGGCATCTCACCGGTCACCGACCACTGCTTCTGTTCGGAGCAGGACACCTTCACCGTGGTCCACTCCTCCCGTTTTTGATCGACCATCTCTTCGCCGGACCGGTGGAATCGCTCGCACTCGCTTCGGAGTTCGCACTGCTCGTGCTGTTGGGCTACCTGCTGGTTACAGAATTAGGCTGAAAGAACGCCAGTACCGGTGAGCCGAACTCAATCCGCCTTTTTCGCTTTCACGGAGAAGGTGAACGGAACGTGTTCTTCCGCGTCAGGAACACGCCACCAACCGTCTTCGCCCTGTTCCATCGCGGGAAACTGCTGGTAGCAGGAGAACGGAAACTCGTGGACGAACTCGATTTTCAATCCCGCCGAAGCAAGCGCAGTCACGACTTCGCCGAGACCGTGTTGCCATTCCACTGCGGTCGTGTTCTCGATGTCCGCGTCCCAGTCCGCATAGGTTCCTTCCACTTCGTAGCGCGTCGCACCGTCCTCGAAGTATGAGTGCTCGATATTCGCGGTTCCGTCCGGTCGAAGGTCAGCGAAGGTCGTTCCAAGGGGGTGGATTTCCGCCATGTAGAACGTGCCGCCGGGAACGAGGGTTTCCTCGATTACGTCGGCCCAACTTTCGAGGTCGGGCAACCACGCAAGGACGCCGTAGGAGGTAAACACCACATCGAAGTCGCCATCGAGTTCGTCGGGCAGGTCATAGATGTTCGCTCGGACGAACTCGGCATCCAAGTCCGCTTCGTCGGCGAGTTCGCGGGCCATCTCGATGGCCGTCCCCGAAAAGTCAACCCCGGTTACGGTTGCTCCTTCGCGGGCCCACGACAGCGTGTCGAGTCCGAAATGGCACTGCAGGTGCAACAGGGATTGTCCACGTATTTCGCCCAGTTCATCCAGTTCCAGCGGTCGAAGGGTCGAACCGCCGTCGAGGAATCGTTCGATATCGTAGAATTCGGTGTCCGGGTGGTGTTCGGCGAGTTCGTCCCATCGGTTTCGATTCGTTCGTAGAAGGTCGTCGGTCGAAGCGATAGAGTCGTCTGACATACCGCTCTATCCGTTCGAGAGCGCAAAACCGTTCGGATACGAGCGGATGAGACGTGGCTTATGTCGGTACTACGGTGCCCGCGAAATCGATGCGGTTGTCGTACAGTACCGGTCAGTCTTGCCGACTTCGGTCAAACCGCATCGCTTCGAAACAACCACACTTACCTGATTCGATTCTCGAACGACGAAGCCCTCACCCCGTGCAAATACGCCTTCGTGATCCGTTCAACTGCCTCGGTTCCGAGTTCAAACCAAAACACGAGCGAGCCCACCAATCGTCCCCAAAACGAGTGGAATCGCGACCATCAGAGCGGTAACCCGCCCCATTTCGAGCGCCGGGACGAACGACCCATAATATACGAGCAGTCCTGCGAAGACGAGGAGTGAAAGGACGCCGAATCCAAACCCGGCGAGAATTCCACGCTTCCAGTTTTTCGTCGGGAGGCTGACCAGCGCGCCGCCGACCAGTAGACCGGCCCAATGCATCCAAGCGATGCCGAGACCGACGGCGACTGCGAAACCAACGGTAAGCGAGCGCAGGGTCGGGTCTGATCGAATGTCGTCGAACCGAATCATCGCTCGCCTCCGTGGAACGTGACCGCAACTTCGCCACGGATTTCGAGTGACATCGGTTTGTACTCCGTGTTCGCCCACGCTTCCAGTTGGTCACGGTAGTGGTCGGAGAAGTACTCTCCCGAGTTGCCACCCGGCAGAATCGCCTCCGAATCGCCACCCATTGGGCATATCATCCGCCAACTGCTGCCAACCGCGGACTCGACTCGATAGTTGTTTACTGTGTGACTTGCTCCGTCCGTCGGCAGTTCGGGATAGTTCAAAAACGACTGGTCGAACGGGTGAGTGATCGTACGGGTCGTGTTGTAATCGCCGAACGTGTCGTATCCTTCCTCGTCGATAGTCTCGATAGCGTTTCGAAGGGCACGAACCATCACCGCCTTCCTCCCGTCGCCGCCGAACCAGCGTTCCGCTTCGAGGTTTGCCAGCACCCAGTCGCGAGGGTAATAGTCCTCGTCCAATCCAGCACGTTTGAACTCGTCATCGAACGTTTCCTTCCGAAACGCGTCGAACCAGTGGACGAACAACAGAGCACCCCGGGAGTCGCGTTCCATGCGGTAGTTCCAATTCGACAGCGTCTCGATCGCCGACTGGAGGCCGTCCTTTCCCCGTGCCGAATCGAGGAGTTCCGGTACGAGCCGTTCAGCCCGCAAATCCCGCGTATCGTCCTGTATCTTCTTCATCGTCGCTACATCGATCGCTTCGGATTCGGCCGCTTGGTCCAACAGTTCGTAGATTCGCTTCCCTCGATACGGACTGGAGTAGCCTTCCGAGGGAAATCGGTCGTCCGTCACTCGCTGGTTTGCCGTGGCCAACACGTCCGGGTTGACGACATGCGGTTTCTCCTCGAAGGGAACGAAGCCGTTCCACGACGAGACGCCGAACGGTTCGAACCCTTTCCATTCGCCCTCCCCGGCGGACCCGTCGAAGATTCGATTCCCTCGGACCTCCTCGCCGTCCGCCATCCGCCGCGGAATCCGCCCCGTGACGTAGTAGAGCGTGTTCCCCGACTCGTCCGCATACACGAGGTTCTGCGTCGGCAGGTCGAACTGCCGCGTCGCGGACAGGACGTCTTGCATCCCTCCACTCCCGCTGTACCGATGAATCGCCAGTGTCGTTTCGGTCGCAGTGTGACCAGTCCACGAGACACCGACACGATGACCCTCGCGTTCCAGCATCGGCCCGTGAACCGTCTTCCGAACAGTTACCGACCGACTTTCGCCATCCGCAACCTCGATTTCACGCCGTTCGGTGTCGAAATCGCGCCATTCGCCCTCGTATCGATACCGGTCGCCATCCGTCTCGTACCGATAGAAGTCGATGACGTCCGCGCCGGTGTTCGTAAATCCCCACGCCCCGGCGTGATTCCGGCCGATGACGACGAACGGAACGCCTGGGAACGTAACCCCGCGAACGCGCGTCTCGCCGACTTCGAGGTTCATCTCGTACCAAACCGGCGGGGCCATCAGGCTGAGATGCGGGTCGTTCGCTACGATCGGCTGGCCGCTTTTCGTGTGCTTGCCGGAGACGACCCAACTGTTCGACCCGATTCCATGGTCGCGCTCGAACTCGCCCAGCCAATCGAGAAGCGCGGTACCGACCGAATCCACCGCCGGGTCCTCGGCGGTAGTGCCGTCGAGCGACACTCCCTCGTTTGGCGAGTCCTCGTTATCGCTCCCATCGTTTCGGATGATGGGTGAATCGTGGTCGAGCCGTGCGGGATAGAGGTCCTCGGCCGCTTCCCGCCCGAGCATTTTGGCGACCTTTGCCCGCCGTAGCGTCAGAAAACTCCCCGTCAGATTCCACGAGATCTGTTTCTCCATCAGCATCGTGTCCGCGGGGTTCCACGGGTCGGGTTCGTACTCCAGCAGGGAGAATTCGAGCGGAAGCGGTTCGTTCTCGATGTAATCGTTAACGCCGTCCGAAAAGGCACGCACGAGAGCGCCAGTGTCGGTGTTCGCGACGTGGTTCCAGGTCGCTTCCGCCGCGCCCGCGAAGTCCATCTGAACGTGGAACTCATCGGTCGAAATCGCTGCTTCGCCGACGACGGCCGCGACTTCGCCCCGCATCAACCGGCGCTGAAGGTCGAGTTGAAAGAGCCGATCCCGGGCCTGTGCATATCCGACCGCAAAATAGAGGGCTTCCTCGCTGTCCGCCGTGATGTTCGGAACGCCGTCCGCGTCGTACCGAAGTTTTGCGGAGCCATAGGGACTTTCGACGCGGGAGTCGGGTCGGTCCGTCGCCCCGTCCCATGCCGCCCCACTCAGGGGAGCGAACCGTCGAAGATAGCTCCGAACCGGCGAAAGTGCGCTCCCGGCGACGGTTCCGCCGAGAATCGCACCGACGAGCGCCCGCCGCGTGGTATCCGTGTCCATGTATCGAACTGTGAGCGAGCCGATATAAATGACCGTATACCGGTCGAGACGAGTCGTGCTCGGCTTTTCATTTCCACGGATTCGTCACGAGATCGGTTTGTACGTCACTGCCGACTTCGATCCGGCAATCCGTCCTCGCCCGTGCGATACAGAGCAGGACGTATCCGCCCTGCTCGAACTCGCGTTTCAGTCCTCGTGGCGGTCGTGCGTGTTCGATTTCCCCCTCGATCATTCGGCCGGTGCACGTCGCACACGCGCCGGTTCGACAGCCAAAGGGGAGGCCGACTCCGGCCCGTTCCGCGGCATCGAGAACCGACTCATCCTCGGTTCCGTGGACGGTTTCCGTTCGCCCATCACGCCACCGGAGTTCGATTCTATGGCGATCCCTCACTGCCACACGTCGCTCGTGCAGTCGCCGTCCGGCCACCTGATTTCGTGTGCACGAGCCGGGCCGTTCGGCATCTCGCCGAAATCGACCAGGAAATCCTCATCCAACGTCATCGTCCCTTTTCGAGGGTTCACGTCGGCCTTGAGCATCACGGAACCGCGTTCCGCTTCCTCCGGATAGAACTGATTGTCCCACGTCGAGAACAGCGAAGTCGTCCAGTACAGTCGCTCGCCGTCGATGGACAGCTGAAGCATCTGTGGCCCGGCGATGACCGGTCGGTCGTCTTCACCCGTCGGATGTCGCGGGCCGAAGAGGCCACCAGCCCAGAGTTGGTCCGCGAGACGCGGGTTCGCCGGGTCGCTCACGTCGTACATACGAACGTCGCCGTGGAGCCAGTTCGAGAAGAACAGGTAGCGGTCGTCCATCGAAACGAGGAGGTCGGTGATGAGGCCCGGGACGGGCATGTCCCAGTCCTCGTGTTCGCGCGGTTCTACGTCGATCACCTTCTCCGCGAACCACTCCTTTTCGCGCTCGTAGAAGTGGAAGACGTTCGAGGACAACGCCGCACCGACGTAGCCGTGCACCGCTTCGGGACTGTGCAGGAATCGTACTTCCAGTGGAATCATACCTTCCTCGCCCAAATCGAGCGTCTGTTCGACCGTCCGGTCCGTCCAGTCCCAGACGTGGAGTTTGTGGCCGTAGTTTCCTGCTTCCACGTCGTCCAAGCCGAAGCCTGGATAGTAGGTTTTCGGTGCGGCCCACTCCGAGGAAACCATCACGTTGTGCCGAGGTTGATACCAGAAGTCGTAGTTCATCTCGATTTCGCCCGGCGGGTCCCAGCGTCCTTCGATTTCGAAATCGTCGTTCAGTTCGAGGAAGCCACCCGGTAGGTCGCCGTCCTTGTTCCCAAGCATGGAAACGAGAATCTCGCCATCCGGAATGCAGTGGACCGTGTGCGGAGCAGAAAGGTCGTACTCGTACACTTCCTCCGGTTCGATGACCTTCACGATTTCCGGGCTCTCCCGGTCTTTCGTATCGATGATGTGCAATCGGGACGACCGCTGGCCCGGAACGACGAGATGCCGCCGCTCCAAACCTTCGACGTGACAGGACGACGAACAGGCGTTCCAGCCGAAGTGGTGTAGCTCGTCGCCTTTGTTCGGCATCTCCACCCTGTCGATGACTTCACAGTACGTGTTCGAATCCGGGTTGATATCCACGACCGACAGAAAGTCCGGCGCGTCGACGTCGGTGCCGACGTACAGCGATGGTACGTACGCGATTTGCTCGCGCTCGGCCTGCTCGATGGCGGCCTGCGGCGTCGCATAGCCCGGCCCCTCTACGTCGTGGTGTTCGTGCTGTTCGTGCGCTTCGCTTTCGGATGATTCGGTATCGCTCATGCTCCCTTCCCCCAGAATTGGGGTACGATATCGAAGGGTGTGATGCGGCGGGTTGCGGCAATAATTGCCTCAAAAAGGGTGTCGAGCGAGTCACCTCCTCGGGTAGCTACCGCTACAGGCGAAATCTTCAGTATCCACAGAAATGAAGCAGAATCGAAGTCAGTTGTGGCTTACTCGTACAGCCACTCGGCGTCGATCTTCTCGTAATCGACCAGTTCGCCCTCGTCGAAGAACAGGTCGATTTCGCGCTCGTTCGCGCCCTCGTCCTCGTGATCCGAACCGTGGATAACGTTCCGGCCGAGGTCGAGTCCGAAGTCGCCACGGATGGTGCCCGGGGCGGATTCGGCGGGGTCGGTTTCGCCCATCATGCGGCGAACCTGCTGTGTCGCGTCCTGTCCCTCCCAAACCATCGCGAAGACGGGTCCGGAGGTGATGAACTCGACGAGGCCGTCGAAGAACGGCTTGCCCTCGTGTTCACCGTAGTGGTCGTGGGCGAGTTCCTCGCTTATCTGCATGAACTTGCCGCCGACCATCTTCAGACCGCGGTCCTCGAATCGGGAGACGATCTCACCGATGAGGCCGCGCTGAACGCCGTCGGGCTTGACCATTACGAACGTTCGCTCGCTCATTCGTTCCCACTCTCTGCTTGGCCATCCGCCGTCCATTCGAGGTCGCGTGGTTCGCGACCGAGGTCGGCGTTCTTCTCACATTTGCTGGAGCAGTAGTGGATGGTCGATCCGTCCGTGCGGACGAACATCGTTCCCGTTCCGGGTTCGATGTCGTCGCCGCAGTAGTCACACTCTCGCGTTTGTGGCATTATTGTCCTCCGATGGAGTCTGCCTCGCGTGCGGTCTCGCGCAGCTGCAGCACGTCGCCCTCTCGGACGGGGCCGAGACAGTTGCGCGTAATGATACGCCCTTGATTCTCTCCCTCGCGGATGCGGCATTTGACCTGCATGGCCTCGCCGTGCATCCCCGTCTTACCGACGATTTCGATGACCTCGGCGGAGGTGGAGTCCTCCTGTCCGGTCTCTTCAGCACTCATCGTCTACCACCTCA